>NZ_JBEZIX010000094.1:0-18152 GCF_040651315.1 Streptomyces sp. NPDC048506 | reverse complement strand
GGGTAGGGGTGTGGGACGTAAAGCGAAGCAGTCCCACACCCCTACCCCTCCGGCCCGTCACCGCACCCACAAACCCACGCCCGCCGCAGGCGCAACGGCGAGACGACACACGGCGCCGCAGACAAAAACGTGGGGGGAGCGCCGGCCGCCAGGCCACGGCGGGACAGCCAAAAACGTGCGGGCCAAGCGAAGCGCAGCGATTAGCCGTGGACGGGCCCGGTGAACTTCTCGCCCGGCCCCTGTCCCGGCTCGTCCGGGACGAGTGAAGCCTCGCGGAACGCCAGCTGGAGCGACTTCAGGCCGTCCCGCAGCGGTGCCGCGTGGTAGGAGCCGATCTCCGTGGCGCTGGCGGTGACCAGCCCGGCCAGCGCCTGGATGAGCTTGCGGGCCTCGTCGAGGTCCTTGTGCGCCTCGCCCTCCTCGGCGAGCCCGAGGTTGACCGCCGCCGAACTCATCAGGTGCACCGCGACCGTGGTGATCACCTCGACCGCCGGCACCTCCGCGATGTCACGGGTCATGGCGTCGAAATCGGGTCCGGCCGCGTTCGCTGCGTCGGGCTGCTGCGGGGTCTGGTCGCTCATGTCTTCGGGCTTCTTCCTGCTGAGGGGTCGGCTCCAGCCTATGGCCAGTGCTCCCGGGCCCCGCGTCCGGGAGCGTCATCCTGGACGCGGCCGGCACGGGCGTCCGCACAGGAGTGGGGGCTCCCCCTTGACTCGTGTATTCTGGTGTTCCGACCGGCCGGACACGCATGTGACCGGCCCACAAGTGGAGGCTCCGTTCTCCCACCCGACTGACCTCAGGGTCGGCGGGTCAACGGTCCGGCTGCGCCCCGCGGAGACTTCGCGGCGGTGCTCCAGATCTATGTGGAGCCCCGCCTGTGTCCCGTCCGGGGCGTTTTGCATGTATCCGGCGCGGTTGGTCACACCGAACAGACGTTACGCGGCAGTCCGCCAGGCCGTCGCGTGGTGCTACCGAGGAGGATCCATCAGCGCCGAGCCCCGCATCAACGACCGGATTCGCGTCCCCGAGGTGCGACTCGTCGGTCCCAGTGGCGAGCAGGTCGGCATTGTGCCGCTTGCCAAGGCCCTGGAGCTTGCGCAGGAGTACGACCTCGACCTGGTCGAGGTGGCGGCGAACGCCCGTCCGCCGGTCTGCAAGCTCATGGACTACGGAAAGTTCAAGTACGAGTCGGCCATGAAGGCCCGTGAGGCGCGCAAGAACCAGGCGCACACGGTCATCAAGGAGATGAAGCTCCGGCCGAAGATCGACCCGCACGACTACGACACCAAGAAGGGTCACGTCGTCCGGTTCCTCAAGCAGGGTGACAAGGTCAAGATCACGATCATGTTCCGTGGTCGCGAGCAGTCCCGCCCCGAGCTGGGCTTCCGGCTGCTGCAGCGCCTCGCGGAGGACGTCCAGGAGCTCGGCTTCATCGAGTCGAACCCGAAGCAGGACGGCCGCAACATGATCATGGTCCTCGGTCCGCACAAGAAGAAGACCGAGGCGATGGCCGAGGCCCGTGAGGCGCAGGCCGCCCGCAAGGCGGAGCGCCAGGGTGGAGCTCCCGCGGAGGAGCCCGCCGGGGAGCCCGCCGAGGCGTGATCCACGGGCGAGAGCCCCGGATTCATGCCGGGGCACCCGCCCCGGACACCAACCGATACATCTGACGCTCCCGCCAGCCCGGTCCGTGCCGGTGGGAGCGCCACTGACGAGGAGAGAACGGCGCATGCCGAAGAACAAGACGCACAGCGGTGCCAGCAAGCGCTTCAAGGTCACCGGCTCCGGCAAGGTGCTGCGTGAGCGCGCCGGCAAGCGCCACCTGCTCGAGCACAAGTCGTCCCGCGTGACGCGTCGCCTCACCGGCAACGCCGAGATGGCCCCGGGCGACGCCGCGAAGATCAAGAAGCTTCTCGGCAAGTGAGCCGCGGCGCCCCGCCGACCGGGCGGGGCGCGCGACTCGGACCGGGACCCAATCGATTCGGGCCGTGTGACGACAACCACGGCCCCGCTACAAGGAGTTAACAAGTGGCACGCGTCAAGCGGGCAGTCAACGCCCACAAGAAGCGCCGGGCGATCCTCGAGCAGGCCAGCGGCTACCGTGGTCAGCGCTCCCGCCTGTACCGCAAGGCGAAGGAGCAGGTCACCCACTCCCTCGTCTACAACTACAACGACCGCAAGAAGCGCAAGGGCGACTTCCGTCAGCTGTGGATCCAGCGGATCAACGCCGCGGCCCGCGCCAACGGCATGACGTACAACCGCTTCATCCAGGGTCTGAAGGCCGCCAACATCGAGGTGGACCGCAAGATCCTGGCCGACCTCGCGGTCAACGACGCGAACGCGTTCGCCGCGCTCGTCGAGGTCGCCCAGAAGGCGCTCCCGAGCGACGTCAACGCCCCGAAGGCTGCCTGAACCCCAGCCTGACGACGTTGTGACGCGGACCCGCAGGCCCCGGCCTGCGGGTCCGCCGCCTTTTCCGGACCGGGCCCGGCACGTCCGGACCTCCCCGCACCGAACAACAGAAGCGAGCCGCCGCCCATGGGCACCCCCGAGCTGATCTCCCCGCGTTCCCCGCGTGTCACCGACGCGCGGCGGCTGGCCCGCCGTGCCTTCCGCGGCAAGGAGCGCCGGTTCATCGCCGAGGGCCCGCAGGCCGTGCGGGAGGCCATCGCGCACCGCACGGACGGTGCGCCCACGCTCATCGAGCTGTTCGCCACCGTCGAGGCCGCCGAGCGGCACACCGAGATCGTCGAGGCGGCCCGCGCGGCCGGGGTGCGGGTGCACCTGGCCGACGACCGGACCGTCGCCGACATCTCCCAGACGGTCACCCCGCAGGGCCTGCTCGGCGTCTGCCGGTTCCTCGACTCGCCGTTCGAGGAGATCCTCGCCGCCCGCCCGCAGCTGGTCGCGGTGCTGGCGCACGTCCGCGACCCCGGGAACGCCGGCACGGTGCTGCGCTGCGCGGACGCCGCCGGCGCGGACGCGGTGGTGCTCACCGACGCCTCCGTGGACCTCTACAACCCCAAGTCCGTGCGCGCCTCGGTCGGTTCGCTCTTCCACCTCCCGGTCGCGGTCGGGGTACCCGTCGAGCGGGTGGTGAGCGGGCTGAGGACCGCCGGCGTACGGATCCTGGCCGCGGACGGCGCGGGCGACCGTGACCTGGACGCCGAGCTGGACGCCGGCTCCATGGGCGGGCCCACCGCCTGGGTCTTCGGCAACGAGGCCTGGGGGCTGCCCGAGGAGACCCGGGCGCTGGCCGACGCCGTCGTACGGGTCCCCATCCACGGCAGGGCCGAGAGCCTCAACCTCGCGACGGCCGCCGCGGTCTGCCTCTACGCCTCCGCCCGCGCCCAGCGCACCCCCGGCGGCTGCCGCGCGGCGTCACCCGCGTGAGGGGCGTACCCGTGATCGTCCCGGCACGGCCCGGGTGAGCTAGTAGTCTTGCGTGCCCGGGGGCCCGGGAGGGGGTATGCGGGGATGAGTGTGAGGACGTCCGGCAGCACGGTCGCCGCCGAGGGCGGCCCGTCCGGCGGATCGGGGCGCGGACCGTCGCCCACCGCCGACCCGGCCGCGTACGGGGCCGGGCTCGACCCCGACGACCTGCCGGACGGCCTGGTCGTCGCCGACGAGCGCGGCCGGGTGGTCTGCTTCAACGCCGCCGCCGCCCGGATCACCGACATCGCCCCCGAGGACGCGCTCGGCCGCCCCCTCGAACACGCCCTGCCGCTCCAGGACATCGAGGGCCGCCGCTGGTGGCGGCTGACCGACCCGTACGGCGGGCTCGCCATCCGTCGCGGCCAGCCCGAGCGGAACCTGCTGCTGGGCGGCCGCGAGGTGCTGGTCTCCGCGCGGTATGTCCGCAGCCGGCCGACCGGCCCGGTGCAGCGGCTGGTGATCGCGCTGCGCGGCACGGAGGCCCGGCGGCGTACGGAGCTCAGCCACGCCGAGCTGATCGCCACCGTCGCCCATGAACTGCGCTCGCCGCTGACCTCCGTCAAGGGCTTCACCGCCACCCTCCTCCAGAAGTGGGAACGCTTCACCGACGACCAGAAGCGGCTGATGCTGGAGACCGTGGACGCCGACGCCAACCGCGTCACCCGCCTGATCGCCGAGCTGCTGGACATCTCCCGGATCGACTCCGGGCGGCTGGAGGTGCGCCGGCAGCGGGTCGACATGATCGCCGCGGTGCGCCGGCACGTCCAGGCGCAGACCACCGCGGGTCAGCGGCCGGACCGCTTCCTCATCCGGATGAGGGAGCCACTGCCCGATCTGTGGGCGGACCCGGACAAGGTCGACCAGGTGCTGGGCAACCTGCTGGAAAATGCGGTGCGCCACGGCGAGGGAACCGTCACCATCGAGGTCGGACCGGCATCGGAAGCGACCAGCGCAGAGGGGACGAGCGTCACCGTGAGCGACGAGGGCCCCGGCATCCCGGAGGAGTCGATGAGCCGCGTGTTCACCCGCTTCTGGCGGGGCAGCAAGCGCGGCGGCACGGGCCTGGGCCTGTACATCGTCAAGGGCATCGTCGAGGCGCACGGCGGCACGATCACGGTCGGCCGGGCACCGGCCGGCGGCGCGCAGTTCCGATTTAGCCTGCCCGTCGCGGCGCCGGCCTTCCTGGCCTAGGCACCCGCGGCGGGCGCCCCGCACCGGGGACCTCGGGCCTGCCGCGCTGCCCGTCCCCCTTAGACTTGACCTTTGGCACCTTTGGCGCACAGGCATCGCGGGCACAGCGCGGGATCGGCACCCGACCTTGTGTGATCGAGGAGCCGAGGCGAAGCGAGCCAAGCCAAGCCAGTCCACCGGAAGCACGGGAAGAGATGTCCGCACCCAATAAGTCGTACGACCCTGTTGAGGTCGAAGCCCTGAAACCGGAAGAGATCGCCGCACGGCTGGACGAGGCGCTGGCCGCCGTCGCCGCCGCGGACTCTCTGGAGGCGCTGCGTGAGGTGAAGGTGGCGCACGCCGGCGACCGCTCGCCGCTCGCCCTCGCCAACCGCGAGATCGGCGCCCTGCCCCCGCACGCCAAGGCGGACGCCGGCAAGCGCGTCGGCCAGGCCCGGGGCCGGGTGAACCAGGCGCTCAAGGTCCGCCAGGAGGAGCTGGAGGCGGAGCGCGATGCGCGGGTGCTCGTCGAGGAGGCCGTGGACGTCACGCTGCCCCACGACCGCACCCCGGCCGGCGCCCGGCACCCGCTGACCACGTTCATGGAGCGGGTCGCCGACGTCTTCGTCGCGATGGGCTACGAGGTCGCCGAGGGCCCCGAGGTCGAGGCCGAGTGGTTCAACTTCGACGCCCTCAACTTCGTGCCCGACCATCCTGCGCGCCAGATGCAGGACACCTTCTTCGTGCAGGGCAACGGCACCGAGACTGCGTCCGACAGCGGTTCCGCCGCGGGCGAGTCCGGTGTGGTGCTGCGCACCCACACCTCGCCGGTCCAGGCCCGGACGCTGGTCGACCGCGAGCCGCCGGTGTACGTCGTCTGCCCGGGGCGGGTCTACCGCACCGACGAGCTGGACGCCACGCACTCCCCGGTCTTCCACCAGATCGAGCTGCTCGCCGTCGACGAGGGCCTGACCATGGCGGACCTCAAGGGCACCCTGGACCACATGGTCCGGGCGCTCTTCGGCCCCGACATGAAGACCCGGCTGCGGCCGAACTACTTCCCGTTCACCGAGCCGTCCGCCGAGATGGACATGGTCTGCTACGTCTGCCGTGGCGAGTCCGTGGGCAACCCCGACCGTCCGTGCCGCACGTGCTCCAGCGAGGGCTGGATCGAGCTGGGCGGCTGCGGAATGGTCAACCCCAAGGTGCTCATCGCCTGTGGCGTCGACCCCGAGAAGTACAGCGGGTTCGCCTTCGGGTTCGGCATCGACCGGATGCTGATGTTCCGGCACAACGTGGAAGACATGCGCGACATGTTCGAGGGCGACGTCCGGTTCACCCGGCCGTTCGGGATGGAGATCTGATGCGGGTCCCGCTTTCTTGGCTGCGGGAGTACGTCGACCTGCCGGCGACGGAGACCGGCCGGGACGTACAGGAGAAGCTCATCGCGGTCGGCCTGGAGGTCGAGACCGTCGAGCGCCTCGGCGAGGGCCTCAAGGGTCCGCTCGTCGTCGGCCAGGTGCTGACCATCGAGGAGCTGGAGGGCTTCAAGAAGCCGATCCGCTTCTGCACCGTCGACGTCGGCCACGCCAACGGCACCGGCGAACCGCAGGAGATCGTCTGCGGCGCCCGTAACTTCGCGGTCGGTGACAAGGTCGTGGTGGTCCTCCCCGGCGCCGTGCTGCCCGGCGACTTCAAGATCGCCGCGCGCAAGACGTACGGCAGGAAGTCGCACGGCATGATCTGCTCCGGCGACGAGCTGGGCATGGGCGACTGGGGGTCCCCCCAGACGGAGTCTGGGGGAGGCAGCGGCGGCATCATCGTGCTGCCGCCCGAGTACGAGGTCGGCACCGACGCCATCGAGCTGCTGGAGCTCGTCGACGAGGTGCTGGACATCGCCGTGACGCCGGACCGCGGCTACTGCCTGTCGTTGCGCGGCGTGGCCCGCGAGACGGCCATCGCGTACGGCCTGCCGCTGCGCGACCCGGCGCTGCTGGACGTGCCGCCGCCGAACGCCGGCGGCTACCCGGTCCAGGTCGGCGACCCGATGGGCTGCGACCGCTTCACCGCCCGTACGGTCACCGGTGTGGAGCCCGAGGCGCGCACCCCGCTGTGGATGCAGCGCCGGCTCCAGAAGGCCGGTATGCGTCCGATCTCGCTCCCCGTCGACATCACCAACTACGTGATGCTGGAGATCGGCCAGCCGCTGCACGCCTACGACCGCACCAGCGTGGACGGTCCGATCGGCGTCCGCCGGGCCACCCCCGGCGAGCGGCTGACCACCCTGGACGGCACCAAGCGGGTGCTGGACGCCGGTGACCTGGTCATCACGGACAACCGCGGCCCGATCGGCCTGGCCGGTGTGATGGGCGGCGCCAACACCGAGATCGCGGATGCGGTCGCCGACCCGGAGACCGGTCGGCTGCGCGGCACCACCGACATCGTGGTGGAGGCCGCGCACTTCGACGCGATCTCCATCGCCCGTACGGCCCGCCGGCACAAGCTCTCCTCGGAGGCCGCCAAGCGCTTCGAGCGCGGGGTCGACCCGGAGGCCGCGTCCGCCGCGGCGCAGCGGACCGTCGACCTGCTCGTGCTGCTCGGCGGCGGCACCGCCGAGGAGGGCGTCACCGAGGTCGTCTCGCCCCGCGGGCCGCGCACGATCACCATCCCCGCCGACCACCCGGACAAGGTCGCCGGTGTCGCGTACGGCCGGGAGACCGTCGTCCGCCGCCTCCAGCAGGTCGGCTGCGACGTCTACGGGCAGGACGAGCTGGTCGTGTCCGTGCCGTCCTGGCGGCCCGACCTCAGCGACCCCAACGACCTGGCCGAAGAGGTCATCCGGCTGGAGGGCTACGAGAACCTGCCCTCGACCCTCCCGCTGCCGCCGGCCGGCCGCGGGCTGACCGAGCGCCAGCGGCTGCACCGCAGGGTCGGCCGGGCGCTGGCCGGCGCGGGCTATGTGGAGACGCTGAACTACCCGTTCATCGGCTCCGCCGTGCTCGACCAGCTCGGCATCGAGCCGGACGACCCGCGCCGCGCGGCGGTCACCCTCGTCAACCCGCTCTCCGACGAGGAGCCCGACCTCCGCACGACGCTGATCCCGGGCCTGCTGGGCTCGCTGCGCCGCAACTACGGTCGCGGCACGCACGACCTGGCGCTCTTCGAGACCGGTCCGGTCTTCCGGGCGAGCGGTGACGAGAGGCCGGCCCGACGGCTGGTCGTCGACCGCCGCCCGACCGACGACGAGATCGCCGCCCTGGACGCCTCGCTGCCGCAGCAGCCGCGGCGCGCCGCCGTGGTGCTCGCCGGCGGCCGTGAGCAGGCCGGCTGGTGGGGCGAGGGCCGCCCGGCGATCTGGGCGGACGCCATCGAGGCGGGCCGTACGGTCGCCCGGGAGGCGGGCGTCGAGCTGATCGTCCGTCAGGACCAGCACGCCCCGTTCCACCCGGGCCGGTGTGCGGCGCTGCTCGCCCTCGTCGACGGCGAGGAGATCCTCGTCGGCAACGCCGGTGAGCTGCACCCGCGGGTCATCAAGACGATGGCCCTGCCGGAGCGCACCTGCGCGATGGAGATCGACCTGGACCGCCTGGAGCGGGCCGCCGGTGGCGCGCTGAAGGCGCCCACGATCTCCTCGTTCCCGGTCGCGACCCAGGACGTCGCGCTGGTCGTCGACGACACGGTCCCGGCGGCGGACGTCGAGGGGGCGCTGCGCGACGGCGCGGGCGCACTCCTGGAGTCGCTGCGGCTGTTCGACGTCTTCACCGGTGAGCAGCTCGGCGCGGGCAAGAAGTCGCTGGCGTACGCGCTGCGCTTCCGCGCCCCGGACCGGACGCTGACCGCGGAGGAGGCCTCGGCCGCGCGTGACGCGGCGGTGGCGGCGGCCGTGGACCGGACGGGTGCGGTGCTGCGGGGCTGACCGGCAGGGGTTGCCCGGGGCGGGGGCGTGGACGGTGGGAGCCGTCCGCGCCCCCGCCCCCTTTCGTCTGCGGTCGTCGTCGGCCCGTGGGGCGGCGCGGGTGCGGAGTCCGGCAGCGGAGTTCTGGGGCGCCGGTGGGGGAGGGAGGATCCCGACGGGACGATCCGATCCCTCCGCCATCACCCAATCGGGTGGTTATTTACCTATCGTCGGCGGATGGCCGCATAACGTCACGAGAATCGACGAGGACGATGCGGCCCGCCTGACCGCGGCAACGGGCCGGACCGACCGCCGCAACGCCTGCTAGGGGACCACCGGCTAAGGGGACCATCGGCATGATCCGAACCTGGGCGCGGGGCGGAGCGCGCGCCGGGACGGCCCGTGCCCGACGGGCCCTCGTCTTCGTCCTGCCCGGCCTCTGGGTGCTCGGCGTGGTGACCTGGGAGCTGTACCACCCCGCGGGCGGTCAGCCGCTGCAACTCCTCGCCGCTGCGCCGGCCATCGCCTGCGCGGGTACCGGCCGCCGCCAGTGCGTGCTGCTCGGCGGGGTGTGCGCCCTGCTCGCGCTGGTACCGGTCGGCCCGGCCGGGCCCGGGGCCGATCCGGGCGCCCGCGTGATGACCTGCGGGGCGATCCTCGTGGTGATCGCCGCCAGCTATCTGACCGCCGGGCGGCGGCTGCGGCTGGTGCGGGAGCTGGAGCGCACCCGGGAGGTCGCCGCGGCCGCGCAGCGGGTGCTGCTGCGGCCGCTGCCGCCGCGGATCGACGGGGTGGTGCCGGCGGCCGACCACCTCTCCGCCAGCGAGGGTGCCGTGGTCGGCGGGGACCTGTACGAGGTCGTGGGGACCCGGTACGGCGTCCGGGCGGTGATCGGGGACGTCCGCGGGCACGGCCTGGCGGCGCTCGGCACGGTCGCGGCGATGCTCGGCAGCTTCCGCGAGGCGGTGCACGACGAGCCCGAACTGGCCGCTGTGCTGCGCCGGTTGGAGCGTGCGCACCAGCGGCATCTGCGCGAGCGGGGGGCCGGTGAGCAGCCGGCCGGCGGCGCGGTGGGCCCGCTCGCGGAGGAGTTCGTGACGCTGCTGCTGGTGCAGATCGCGCCGGACGGGGCGGTCACGGCGCTGAACTGCGGGCATCCGTGGCCGTACCGGATCGACTGCGGGGCGGTCGCGGAGGTGGCGCCGGCCGAGCCGATGCCGCCGCTGGGGCTGTTCCCGCTGCCCGAGCGGCTGTCCGCGGTGCGGTGCGGGCGGCTGGAGCCCGGTGCGGGGCTGTTCCTGCACACCGACGGGGCGTTCGATGCGCGGGACGCGGCGGGGGAGTTCTTCCCGCTGGCACAGCAGCTGCGCAGCAGTGTGGCGGCGGCCGCCACACCGGGCGGCCCCGCGCCGTCCGCGGTGGTGGGGGGCGTGCGGGAGGCCCTGCTGCGGCATGCCGGCGGCCGACTTCCCGACGACGTGGCGCTGGTGATGCTGCGTCACGACGGGGTGCGGTTGCCGGAGCCGGTGGCCGGGTCGGCTATCGCCCGGCTGCCCCGGTGACGCCCTCGCCGTCCAGCGCCGGGAAGGTGACGCCGGTCAGCTCCTCGGACACCGTCCACAGGCGCTTGGCGCTCTCCGGGTCGCTGGCCGCGGCCGTCCTGCCGACCAGCGTCGGCCCGCCCCGCACCTCGCCGATCCCGTCCGGACCGAGGTAGCCGGCACCGGGCAGGTCCTGTGTGGCGGCGTAGAGCGTGGGCAGCGCGCCGGCCTTGCTGTCCTGGGCGAGGAACCGGTTGCCCAGCTGCATCAGCTCGCGCCGCAGCCGGCTGGCCTCGGCGTTCGGGAGGTTGGTGGCGGCCCAGCCGGGGTGCGCGGCGAGGGCCCGTACCGGGGAGTGCGCCGCTTCCAGCCGGCGCTGTAGTTCGAGGGTGAACAGCAGGTTGGCGAGCTTGGACTGGCTGTAGGCGGTGATCGGGCGGTACTCGCCGGCCAGGGTCAGGTTGTCGAAGTGGATGCGGGCGCCGGGCATCCGGTGGGCGATGGACGCGACGGTGACGACGCGGTCGGTGACGTGCGGCAGCAGCAGGTTGGTCAGGGCGAAGTGCCCGAGGTGGTTGGTGCCGAACTGCATCTCGAAGCCGTCCCTGGTCCGCGACTCCGGGACGTTCATGACGCCGGCGTTGTTGATCAGCAGGTCGAGGGTGCCCTGCCAGGACGCGGCGAATTCTCGTACCGAGGCGAGGTCGGCCAGGTCGAGGCGGCGGACCTCGACGCTGCCGCGGGCGCCCTGCACGGTGCGGGCGGCGGCCTCGCCCCGCTGCACGTCCCGTACCGCGAGGACGACATGGGCGCCGGCCCGGGCCAGGGCGTCGACGGTGGCGATGCCCAGTCCGCTGTTGGCACCGGTCACCACGGCGGTACGGCCGGTCTGGTCGGGAATGTTGGTCGCGTTCCATTTGCGGGTGTGAGCCATGACCTCAATGTAGGCAACGCCAACAATGCTGTCAATGACAACAATGTAGCCAGTGAACACATGGGCGTTAGGATGCTGGTCATGCAGACTCGCCGCTACCACCACGGAGACCTCCGCGCCGCGCTGCTGACCCGCGCCGAGCAGACGCTCCGCGACAAGGGGCCCGGTGCGCTGTCGCTGCGGGAGCTCGCCCGTGACCTCGGCGTCAGCCACGCCGCGCCGAGCCGGCACTTCAAGGACAAGCAGGCGCTGCTGGACGCGCTGGCGCTGGTCGGGTTCGAGCGTATGGACGCGGCGCTGACCGCGTCCCAGGCGGCGGCCGGCGCACCGTTCGCCGACCGGGTCGGCGCGCTCGCCCGCGCCTATGTCGACTTCGCCACCGCCAACGCCGCGCTGCTCGACCTCATGTACACGGTCAAGCACGACCCGGAGGCGTCCGAGGCGCTGATCGCGGCCGGGCAGCGGCTGGGCGCCATGGCCGTGGACGTCGTCGCGGAGGGGCAGCGCAGCGGCGATGTGCGTCAGGGGCCGGCCGTCCAGATCGGCATGCCGGTCTTCACCACCCTGCACGGCTTCGCCAGCTTCGCCACCAGCGGTGTGCTCACCCCCGAGGAGGTGGAGTCCGGGCTCGCCGGGGTGATCGCGTACATGCTGCGGGGCTGCGCGCCGGACGGGCGTACGGTGCCGTCGCCCGACGCGGGGCCGTCCGGGTTCGAGTGCTTCAACCCCCGCCCGCCCGGGGGCACTTCACACCCCGTGTGAGGCGGGGTTCACTAGGCTCGACTGGCAGGTGGTCATGTCGACAAGGCCATGAGCGGGGAGCCCCGGGGCGGGCCCGGCTCATCAGGAGGCCGCTATGGAGCCCAACACCCTGCTCGATGCGATCCTCGACGAGGCCGGCATCTCGCACGCCGGCCTGGCCGCGCGGATCAACCAACTGGGCCGGCGGCGCGGCCTGGCGCTGCGGTACGAACACACCGCGGTGGCCCGGTGGTTGAAGGGCCAGCGGCCGCGCGGGCAGGTACCGGACCTGATCTGCGAGATCCTCGGCGAACGGCTGCACCGCCCGGTCGGCCTCGACGACATCGGGCTGAGCGGCCCGGGGCTGCAACGTGCCCCGGACACCCCGCTCTCCGGCTTCGTCGAGCGGGCCACCGCGCTGTGGCGGTCCGACGAACAGCAGCGGCCGCACATCATCGACGCCCCGGCGCTCACCGGCACCTCGGCGGTCATCCCGGTGTGGGAGTGGGAGAACCCGCCCGAGGACTTCGACGTCTCGCGCGACGGGCTGACCCGGGTCGGCATGGCCGACATCGAGATGCTGCGCGCCGCGCGGACCCACTACGAGCAGATGTACCGGAAGGCGGGTGGTATCGCGACCAGAGCGCGCATCGTGGGATTCCTCAACGCCGAGGCGGCGCCGCTGCTGCGGGGCAGCTACAGCGATGCCACGGGCCGTCAGCTCCACCGGGCGACCGGCGGGCTGGTCGCCGTCGCGGGCATCTGCGCGTACGACTCGGACGCCCTCGGGCTGGCCCAGCGCTACTTCCATCAGGCGCTGCGGCTGGCCAAGGCCAGCGGGGACCGCGGCCTCGGCGCGTACGTCATCGCGCTGCTGGTCAACCAGTCCCTCTTCGTACGGGAGTACCGCCAGGCGGTCGCCTTCGCCGAGGCGGCGCTGCGGGCCGCGGGTCCGCAGATCACCCCGGCGCTCTCCGCGGACCTCTACGCGATGCAGGCCAAGTCCTACGCCCGGCTCGGTGACGGGGCCAGCGCGCTGGCCTGCATCCGGCGCGCGGAGGCGGCCGCGGAGCGCATCCGGCCCGGGCTGGAGCCCGCCGAGACGGGCTATGTGCAGCCCGGCCTGGTGAACGTACAAGTGGCGGAGGCGCTGCTCAGCCTCGGCGACCTCCGGGCCGCACGGGAGCAGGCGGACGCCGCCGTCGACACCCCCGCACACGACCGCGGCCGGGTCCACCGGCTGGCCATGCTCACCCATATCGAGCTGCGCCAAGGCGATGCGGACCGGGCCGTGGCCAACGCCGCGCAGATGACGGAGCAGGCTCGGGGCATGGAGTCGCAACGGCTGCGGGACCGGCTGCGGGCGGTGCGCGAGCACCTGGCCGAGACCGGGAGCTCCGCGACGGACGAGGCTGCCGATCTCATCGACGAGGTGCTGCGCGTTCCCTTGTGACCGGGCTCGTGTCACCTTGCCGGCTCACCAGCGGAAGGTGGCAGTTACGTGCGTTGGAACAACCTCAGCGAGAAGCCCGTCTATGCGAATCCGTGGTTCCGGGTCAATCTGGCCGATGTGGAGCTGCCCGACGGCCGCCATCTGGAGCACTTCCTGATCCGGATGCGGCCGGTCGCCGTGGCCACCGTGGTCAATGCGGCCAACGAGGTGCTGTTGCTGTGGCGGCACCGGTTCATCACCGACACCTGGGGGTGGGAGCTGGCGGCCGGGGTCGTCGAGGACGGCGAGGACCCCGTGGCCGCGGCGGCGCGTGAGATGGAGGAGGAGACCGGGTGGCGTCCCGGCCCGCTCCGCCATCTCCTCACGGTGGAGCCGTCCAACGGCCTCACCGATGCCCGCCACCACATCTACTGGTCCGACGAGGGGGAGTACCGCGGCCTGCCGCAGGACGACTTCGAGTCCGACCGGCGGGAGTGGGTGTCGTTGAAGCTGGTCCCCGACATGGTGGCGCGCGGGGAGGTGCCGGCCGCCAACATGGCCGCAGCCCTTCTGATGCTCCATCACCTCAGGCTGGGGTGAGGGCAGTTGGGCCGGTGCCACGGTCGGTGGTGCCGGCCGTGGTTCACCGGCCCAGCACCTGCCACCCGGCGACCACCAGCGCCGCGAGCCCGGTGAGCGCGGCGAGGGAGGGCAGGGGCCAGCGGGTGCTCTCCAACCGTGTGACACGGGCCTGTAGTTCGTCCGCATCACGCTCGTTCTGTCCGGAGCGCTGGGCGAGCAGGGCGAGTTGGCCGTCGACCCGGGCGGTGCGGACGTCCAGCTGACGCCTCAGCTCCGCTAAGTCGGCGGTCGTCAGGTCGGGTTCGGGGTGGGCGGTCACGTTCCGCTCCTCATTCCTTCGGTCGGCGCGGTCGGTCTGCGTACGCGCCTCAGTCAACTGCGCTGCGGCGAAGGGCGGGAGCGTGTGCGGCGGGGAGATGCGGGTCTGCGGTTCGCACCCCGTGTGAAGTCACCGTGTGTGACCGTTGCGCGGTCCTTCGTACGGGGTGTGAACCGTGCACCCCGACCGGGACGGCTCACACGCTCCCGTCCGCGCCCGCGGCGGGGTTGACTCGAAGGTGCCACGGGGGCCGACGCCGACGGACGGGCGCCCGCCGGCCCCGGGTCCGCCCGCCGGTTTCTTCCCCCGAGCGGCGGGCGGACCCGGACCCGTCGTCCGGTTCAGTACGGAGCGTCCAGCTCAGTACGGGTAGAACCCCGACCCCGACTTCCGCCCCAGCCGGCCGGCGTCGACCATGCGCTGGAGCAGCGGGGGAGCGGCGTAGAGCGGCTCCTTGTACTCCTCGTACATGCCGTCAGTGTGTGCGGCTACCGCTCTGACCTGTGGTTTCACGGCCGGTTCGTGACCTGCGAGGCGCCCAGGGACTTCTCAGGGACATTCGCTTGTGGATCTTGATCGAACCACCCGTCCATGGCGGCGAGGCCCCGCTTGCCCGCCCCGGGCATGAAGTGAGCGTAGTGCTTCAGCGTGGTCTGCGGCGAGGCGTGCCCGAGCCACTCCGACACGCTGACGATCGACTCGCCTGCCTCAAGCTGGGTACTCGCGTACGTGTGCCGGAGGACATGGAACATGTCCGCGCGCGAAAGTTCGTAGACGGGGGACCGCCGGATGCGGCCTCCGTGCGTCGCGACCTTCTCGCCGATCGCCTTCAGAAGCCCGGCCGCCGCGAGCGCGGGCCGCCAGCTCCGCTTGTTCCACATCGAGGGGTTGATTCGGTTGCCGTGCGAGGTGCTCAGGACCAGCCGGACGGTGATCGGTTTGCGCTGTCGCGCTTCCAGCTCGGTCGTCGGAGGCTCGGGGTTGCGCCACGGGAGTGTGCAGGCGACAGAAGGGAAGCGGCGGAAATGGCCCTGGGCGCGCTTGGCGAGGTTGGGGGAGAGGGGAACGTCTCGCGTTTTGCCGCCCTTCGGCAGGCAGAAGTACGGCCTTCCTTTGGAGTCCCACCGCAGCTGTCGGCAGACGTGTACGACGCCGGCGTCGAAGTCGAAGTCCTCCTCGGCGAGGCCGAACGCCTCACCTTGGCGAAGGCCGAGGCCGACGCCGAGGTCCACCGCGATGTGGTACCGATCCTGGAGTCCCGCCCGGACGGCATCCACGGTTGACCTGGACCATGCCTTGGCCTTCTTCTTCGAGGGTTTGGGAGCCTTGACCGTCCGGTGAGCCTTGCAGGGGTTCTTGATCAGGCGGCCGTCGTCGACGGCGGCTTCGAGGATCGTGGACAGGTGGATCCAGATCACCTGGGCCGTGGACGCCTCGACCCGCGTCAGCAGCTGGGTCGTCCAGAGGCGCAGCGCGGCAGCATCAATGTCCCGGAGCGCCGTTTCACCCAGAAACGGCATGATGTGGTTCCAGATCTTGCTGCGCATGGGGGCGGCGGTCGACGGTTCGTCCGACCGGCTTGGCCACCAGTGCTTCTCGATGTACTGAGCGAGGGGGATCGCCCCGTCGCGGGGGTCGACGAACTCGCCACGCGTGGTGTCGGTCTGTGCGTTCGCGAGCCACTGCTTCGCGTCCTCGCTCGTGTCGAACGAGCGGTCCCGGACGCCCGGGATGCCCTTCACCCGATAGCGCTTGCCCTTGCCCCACAGGGCGGTTCGGTCCCGTTTACCGGTGTCCTTGTTTGGCTTCTTCTTGAGCCAGCGGTCTTCTATGTACCCCGCCAAGGGAATGTGCTCCTATGAACTCAACTGCCTATGTTCGTACGACACAGTGGAAGGCTGCGCGCCGGCATTCCGAAAGACTTCGATGGATCGAGGCATCGCCTTGTGGCTTGTGGACAACCTTCAAGGAGTACGTACTGCGCGTTTCATCGGCTTCTGGCTGAGCGGATTGAGCGCAGCGTTGGAACGTGAATCCGCCTGCTCTTGCGCCATGACCCACTCATCGAGCGCAGAAATCCTGTACATGACGCGGCCTCCCATGCGGAAGCTCGGCGGTCCCTGCCGTCGGTGACGCCAGACATACAGGGTGTTCGGTGAAATGCCGAGGTATTGCGCTGCCTTGGTCAGGTTCAAGAACGCGGCTTCATGGGTGTGCGTGATCTCCTCGTACATCTCCGGTCTCCAGGGTGAGAAGGGCCGATGCACGCCACTATCCGGAGAAGTCTGGGCTTGGTGAGACCGGGAAACTCTGGTAGTGCACGTACTGGGGGTTTTAAGGGGTGCTGAGATGTCGTTGGTGCTTGCGGGCGTAGCAGTCCATGGCGCTCGATGGTCCTCTCGTTGACCTGCGGTTTTGCCGGCACCCGTACGTTGACATAGTGTCCGCGCAGGTCTCCAGTCATGGGCGTCTGCCGTAGGCGAACTGCTGTGGGCCAGTACCCGGCGTACAGGCCGACTCGTCCGCCGCCACCTGGAACTTTGCTTCGGAAAGGGCCTCTGATCTATGTCGGAGGCCCTTTCTGATCTTTCAAGAGGTTGCCGCCTTACGCGGCCGAAAGTCCCTTGGAAGTCCCTCTGACAGAGCTGAAAGTCCCCGAAAAATCCCAGAGGAGGGCGGTAATCGGAGGCGTCTGAGCAGCAGCTGCATGGGGGTACCCATGCTGACGATGTAGTTGCGTGCCATTCAAGGCGCTGCCCCGCTGGGAGTGGGATGGATAGGTCTGTCGGCGCGCTCGTGGAACTGGCTCGGCTGGTTGACGCTGGGTGACTATTTGGAGACGACAGTTCGGAATATCTGCCCGGGAAGCGAGCAGCATGGGAGGGAGGACGTCGACGGAGGTGGTGCAGGACGGAACGCCTCTGCGGACGTGCCTTCGCCGTCTTGTGCAGCTCCCGCGCCGGATCACCTCCGCCTACGCGGAGATCCTCCGGTCTTCATGCTGTCCGGGGCCCACACCATCGCGTCCGCTCTGTGTATGCGGAGATGCTCCGACGACTAGTAGGGCTTGGTCAGGTTCACTCGCCAGTGGCGTGTCCCCTTGATTGCTTGTGCTGTTGAGCGGGTGCGATGGCTGAGGAGTTGGCTGCGGTCCGGTGTGATCTGGAGGACTTTGCGGCGGAGGAGTTCGAGCCGTTGGCGCGGGCGGATCAGCGCCGGTGGGGCGGGGTTTATCTGCGGGGGCTGCTGCTGGACGGGCGGCGCAAGTCGGTGGAGCCGATGGCCGCGCGGCTGGGTGAGGACGGCAACCGGCAGGCCTGGCCCACTTCATCACCTCCAGCCCATGGGACGCGGCCCATGTGCGTGCCCGTCTGGCGTGGAGAATGCAGCAGGTGATCAAGCCGACCGCGCTGGTCATCGATGACACCGGCTTCCTCAAGGACGGCGATTCGTCGGCGTGCGTGACACGGCAGTACACCGGCACCGCCGGCAAGGTCACCAACTGCCAGGTCGGGGTGTCGCTGCATCTGGCGTCCGACGGCGCCTCTGCGGCGGTCGATTGGCGCCCGTTCCTGCCCGAGAGCTGGGATCCCGCCTCACCGAAGGCCGATCCGGCCAAAGTGGCCCGCCGCGGGCCGTGCGGCGTCCCCGCCGAGGTGGGCCATGTCGAGAAGTGGCAGCTGGCCCTGGACATGATCGACGAGACCAGGTCGTGAGGCATCGAGATCCCTCTCGCCGTCGCCGTTTCTGGACCCGCCGCCGCGTGAGCTCCAGTCGCAGGCGATTTGGATCAGTCACCGCTGGGGTGCGTGCCCCGTTGTCGCCTATGGTCAGCCATCATTCTGTGCGCTATGACACGGTCAGGGAGCGGTTCGGCGCGGTGGACGCGCTGTTCGTCAACGCCGGTGTCACCGCGTCCGCGTCGTTCGACTCGACGACGGAGGAGATGTACGACGCGCTTTTCGGCATCAACACCAAGGGCCCGTACTTCACGGTGCAGGCGTTGGCGCTGCTTTTGCGCGAGGGAAGCGGCGTGGTCCTCACCACGTCGGTGGTGAACGTCCTGGGCCTCGACGCGCTCAGTGTCTACTCGGCGAGCAAGGCAG
>NZ_JBEZIX010000093.1:0-19028 GCF_040651315.1 Streptomyces sp. NPDC048506 | reverse complement strand
GCGCTCGTGGCCGCCGTCGCCGCCTCACACGACGGCACCGTACGAGCCGAGAACACCGGCCGGGGCGCGGTGGTCACCCTGGACATCCCCTGCTGACGGAGAACCTCGCCGGGATCCACCAAAGCCTCACCACGCATCCCCCCTTGACGAACTGCGTCAAACGCCTGGTGAGCTACCCCCAAGCATGAGCGATGCGTAGCAGACGGACGGAGCACGAGCCGTCGGAAGCAGGACCGAGCATCCCATCCGGGTGGCACTGACCTGCGAGGACAGCCCCCAGCATGGCCCAACCCCCTCGATCAGGGATTCTGTCCCGCCTCCGAAACGGGGACTGCGGCCGCGCATGTCATGCCTCTGCCCGGCAGGGGCATCCTTCGCGCAAGCCATTCGCGTGCCACGACCGGCACGTGACAGGTGCCCCCTGAGAGCCGTTGGGGAGCCGACCCGTTCCCCAAGCCCTCCCGACACCACGCGAGACCCACCGAGTCCAACCATCTGACCTTCGGAAACGCCAAACAGGCAGGTGTCGATCCGGTCCGAACCTCATTCGGGATGACGGGGGTGTGGGTTCACGAATCCAGCCCTCCGGGAAGGTCTCTGCGCGTGAGCGATGCGTGAGCGGACGGTAGAGCACAGGGCATCAGAAGCAGGACCGACGATCACGCCGGGCGGCGCGTACCTGCAAGGACAGCGCCACCCAGCATGAGGGGGCGGGCGAGCCCGTCGAGTAAACCTCCACCCGCGGCGTGGCAGTGGGTGCCACGGCGGCCGTCATTCCCCTCTTCGGTCTGGTTCCGTCGATCTCCGCGTCGGACAGCCCGATCACCATCGTCCTTGCGGCCGCCTGTGCTTTGGCCCTCTTCGCGGTCTCCCAGGTGACCATTTCGTGGTCCTACCACACTGACCGGCTCGGCGAGTGGTTCCGGCTGGCGCTGCTGGTGCCGCTCGCGGCGCTGTCCGTGGTACTCCCTCTGTGGCTTGGCAAGGACTGGACGATTCTGCTGACGTATCTGGCGGCCACCTGCGCGGTCGCCGTGCCGCCCAGGACGACTCTGCCTGCGCTGGCGACCTCGGTCTCGCTGGCCGTTTTCGTGGCCGAGCACGTCGACGGAGCGGACACCACCTCGCTGGTGGTGATGACCGCTGCGGTCGGCCTCGCCATGACCACCTACCGCCGGATCCTCGACCTCAACGCCGAACTGCGACGCACCCGCCGCGAACTGGCGCGCGCCGCGGTGACCGAGGAACGGCTGCGTTTTGCCCGGGACATGCACGACACGCTGGGCCATGACCTGCTCCAGCTGAACTTGCGCACGGAGGTGACGCGACGGCTGTACCGGGCTGGTGAGACGGACGTGGAGGCAGAGCTCCAGCAGATCGAGGACGTGGGTCGCCAGTGCCTGGAACGGGTGCGGGAGGCGGTCACCGGCTACCGGCAGCTCAGCCTTCCCGCGGTTGTCGAGGAGGTCCGGCCGACGCTGGCCGACGCCGGTGTTTCAGTGACGGTTGACGCCACGACGGACCTGCTTCCCCAGGAAGCGGAGACGGCACTGAGCTGGGTCGTCCGCGAGGTGCTGACGAACGTGGTCCGGCACGCCCATGCGGCCCACTGCCAGGTCACGCTGTCCACGGAGGGCGGCCGTGCCGTCCTGGAGGTGCTCGACGACGGCAAGGGACCCGTCCGGCGTCCGATGTCAGGACCGGACGGGAACGGCCTGGCCGGTCTCACCGAGCGGGTCACTGCCCTCGGCGGGTCCCTCCGGACCAGCGCTGCACCTGGCAGCGGCTTCCGCCTCCTGGCCGCCGTCCCTCTCACGGGTTCCGCGGCCTCAGAGGGCTCTACGGACTCCATGGCCGCGGCTTCCCTCGCCAACTCCCTTACAGAAGGCACGTCATGATCCGGGTGCTCCTCGCCGAGGACCAGGCCATGGTGCGCAGCGCCATCGCGACGCTGCTGGGTCTGGAGCCGGACATCGACGTGGTGGGCCAAGCATGCGACGGGCCAGGCGCGGTGTCAGCCGCCCGGGAGCTGCACCCGGACCTGTGCCTGTTGGACATCGAGATGCCCGGGGGCAGCGGGCTGGACGCCGCGGAGGTCTTGCATGCCGAGCTGCCCGAAACGAAGGTCCTGGTCTTCACGGTTTTCGACCGACCCGGCCATCTGCAGCGCGCGCTCGCGGCGGGGGCCGGCGGCTTCATCGGGAAGAACCGGCCGGTGGACGAGCTCGCGGTGGCGATCCGCCAGGTGATGGCCGGGGAGACCGTGATGGAGCCCGCGCTGGCCGCCACCGCGCTGCGGGCCGCGCCCAACCCGCTCACTGCCCGGGAGCGGGAGATCCTGGCCGCGGCGATCGACGGGGCGCCGATCCCGACCATCGCGAAGCGGGTGTGTCTCTCCGAGAAGACGGTACGCAATTACCTCTCCTCGGCCATCCAGAAGACGGACTGCGCCAACCGCTTCGAGGCGGCCCATACGGCCCGCGAAAAGGGGTGGTTGTAGAGCCGGCGATCGCGGGCTCCACAAGGACCGTGGCGGCAACGGGGTCAGCGGCACGCTGTCCGTGCAGCGGGCGCCGCGGACGAGGCGCAGCGGCAGTGTCTCGCTGATTTCGACTCACCTGAGCCGGCGTTCCTCGATGGTGACCGAGCGTGTGGTGGCCAGCGACAGCAAAGCCTCCGCCCTGGCCCACCTACCCTCGGGACACTTCCACGCCAACGCCGCCTGGCTGACCCTGTGGGCCATGGCTTACAACCTGCTGCGGGCCGCAGGCATCCTGGCCTCGGCATTCCACGCCAAGGCCACCACCGCCACCTTGCGCGCCCAGCTCGTCCGTGTCCCTGCCAGGATCGCCCGTTCCGCCCGGCGCCTGACACTGCACCTGCCGCAGCATGGCCCTGGCAGGATTCATGGACTCAGTTGTTCGCCGCCGTCCACGCACCGCCCGAAGCAGCCCTACGTCCCTGACCACTTCGCCCACCAGGGCCCAACCGGAGCCGAAATCGTGGAAGAGCTGGGCAGACCAGCGGATACCTCTTACCCGCATCGGTCCCAGCCCCCAACCCCCTGCCTCGGAAGATCACTTCAAGATCCCGCCGGTGGATCGAGGCTAAGACATCGCCGGAAGGCTGGCTCAAGGTCGCGTCGTCGGCGTCCAGTTGTTTTTGCGGGGCGGGATCCAGAAACACACCACTGCCGCAGGCGACAGCAGTGACTTGCTTGGCCTGTTCTCTGGTTCCAGCACTTCCGTCAGACAGGGCATACAGGGAAAACTGATCACCTCTCACTTCAAGAGCAGTCAGAAGTCAAAGGAAAGTCAAGCCGCTCGGGCTCCGACTCCATCCCATCGCACAGCACAAGCATCCGCCCTCGGCCGATGCGGACTTCACCAGCAGGCATCCGCATGGCCACCATCATCGTCCCCCGGCGAGCGGCATCTCGCACCTCCAGTGAAGAACGCGCTGCCCCGCCGGGTCGCCGACTCCGGGCGCAACTGCGGAGCTTGGGCTGGTGGGTGCCTCGTTCGGTCTGTCCGGTAGGCGCGACTGCACTTTGTTCCACGGGAGTTGTCGCATCGTCAACAAGAGCAAATGGGGCATATGGGCTAATATTGCCTCATTGGATCTGCTCGCCTGGTGACGGTGTACCCCGGCACCTGGCGTACGTAGGAGAGAGGGTGGCAGCGATGACAACGCACAGTGTCCTCGTGCCTAGTGGTGAGGCTCTTCAGCGGATTGCCGAGGACCGAGCAACACGAGTGGTGACGACCCGACAGGTTCCGTTCTTCGAATTGCATGGTGAACCCACTGAGCTGTGCCCGGTGGGTACCGTCACGGTCGTCATGGGCCTGGCAAGCTCTGATCTGCTCGCCGAGGTGGAAGCGGCGCTGGAGCAAGGCGACCGGGAGGCGCTGAACTCCTCGATCCAGGCGGCGCGCGAGCGCCGGCGGGTACAAGAGCGTATCGAGACAGCAGGATCGGGGCTCCTCCCGGAGTCCCAGGCGCTCGAATACGCCCTGCAGGCCCCCGCCTACGCCGATGTGCGCTATCTGGGCCGCACACTGGTCAGCAACATCTTCCCGACCACTTCGATCGACTTCGGGCGCTTTTTCATGCCGTACGCGGGTGGACCGCTCGAGGCATCGGATTTTCAGGCCGCCCATTACCTGAAGGAAGCCGACTCAGAGCCGTTCGAGATTTTCGTCGTGGCGCACCCGCCCACACTGTCAGCCGAGCAGAAGGCTCTTGCGCGACGGCTGCCGCTGGAGGAACGGGAGATGCTGATCACGCCAGGAGACTTGCTGATCGCCACGCCCACTGCTTTCGTGGCAACCGTCACCGCTGCCCTGGTGGGCGCAGCTGTCGGATACGCAATCGGACGGGCGCTGCAGCATTTCTCAGTCGAAACATTCCAGGAGATCGAACGGCGTGAGCTCTCACGACAAGCACTGAGCCGCAGGCTGGGCAACATCTCGCCGGCCGCCTCGGTGCAGGAGCTGCTCGCCGCCAAGAGAGAGGCCTTGGCGGGTCTATGAGTATCCTCAGCTTGTGGGGGCTCGGCGGCCTGTTCGCCCTCTGGATAGTCCTCACGATCGCTTTCCAGTTCCGTCGTCTGCAGGCGGGCATGCGGATCCGCGACCCACTGTTCATGCTCCCCAGCTGGTCGTTCTTCGCCCCGGTTCCCAACACCAGCGACTTCACGTTCTGCGTCCGCTACGACCATGCCGGAGAGATGACTCCGTGGCGGAGGCCGCATCACCCCTCCCACCGCAGCCTGTCCTTTCTGTGGGATCCTGGCCGACGGCAGCGAAAGGTCGTGGTTGACCTGAGCCAGAGCATCGCGGAGTCGACGAAGAGCGGTGGCACGTCCCTGATCCATTTCAGCACTTGCTACTTGCTGTTGCTGAAAGTCGCGAGCACCCAGCCGGAGACACTGTTTGCCACGGGCGTGCAGGTGGCGATCGCCGTACGACCCAGCGGCGCACAGAACTATGAGCTCTTCTTCCAGTCGCACGTCCACGAGCTCGGCATAGGTCCCGCTCTCGTGCCATCTGAGGTGACCAGGAATGACCCTTGAAACGGCTCTGCGGCTGTCAGGAGCTCTGGTCGCAGCGAGCTCACTCTTCATCAGCGTCGAATACGCCGTGCTGGCCCGAGCCGGATTCTTCGCCGCGAGCGGGATGCTGGACTGGGAGGCCCTCTCAACGTCCCGCCGGTGGACATCGTCCGGCCGGCTTGCCGCAGTGCTGAGATCAGTCTTCGCTCACAAGCCCTTCACGGCATTGCTGATGCTGCAGGCCGCCTGCTCCCTGGCGATCGGCCTGGGGGTGTTCCTCGGGGCGTTCGTCCTTGCGGGCATCGGATGCCTCGGGTGGTACATCATCGGGGTGTTGTGCGCGGTTCGCCATCCTTTCGGGCGGGATGGCGCGGATGAGATGGTGCTGCTGTTGACGGTAGGGCTGACCGTGGCCTTCCTGGTGCCGTCACGGTCGGCAAAAGTTATCGCGGTGTTGTTCGTGTGCGCCCAGCTGACGCTGTCGTACGTCGTCGCCGGACTGTCAAAGCTCCGGTCCCGGGCATGGATGCGTGAGGGCGTCCTCGGTGGCATCCTCAGTACTGAGGCATACGGTCGCATGCCGAGGGTGGGTCGCTGGATACGGAGCCACCGACGCTTCGACCTCGCAGCCGGTCTTGTCGTCGTTGCGCTCGAGGTCGCCTATCCCGCCGTCCTGGTGCTCCCGCTGTCGTACGCGTCTCTGTGGCTGCTGGCCATGCTCGGGTTCCATTTCGCTACAGCCGTAGTCATGGGCTTGAACACGTTCTTCTTCGTATTCTCCGGCGCCCTGGTACTGATGTACTGGCTTGTCGTCGCCTACTGAGACGGGACTGCTGCAGGATCGGGTGACAGCGGGGTTTATGCAGCCAAGGCTGCTGGTGAGGTCATGATGGTCTCGTACTCGACGGGGGTCAATCGGGCCAGCCGCTTCTGGCGTCGGCGCCTGTGGTAGGTGCGTTCGATCCAGGCCACGATCGCTATCCGCAAGTCCTGCCGGGTGGCCCAGACTTGGCGGTCGAGGACGTTCTTCTGCAGCAGCGCGAAGAAGCTCTCCATCGCCGCGTTGTCGCCGGCCGCACCGACTCGGCCCATCGAGCCGACCATGTTGTGCCGGGCGAGAACAGACACGAACTTCCGTGACCGGAATGCGAGCCGCGATCCGAATGCACAATGCATCCGGCCACCTGGCCACGGCGGGCGACGGCGGATTCCAGCGCGTTCACCGTAAGGCGGGACTTCATCCGGGAGTCGATGGAATAGCCCACGATGCGACCCGAGAACACGTCCTTGACCGCGCACAGATACAGCTTGCCCTCGCCGGTTGGGTGCTCGGTGATGTCTGTCAGCCACAGCTGGTTCGGGACAGCGGAGCTGAAGTCGCGCTGCACCCGGTCGTCGTGGACGGGCGGCCCTGCCTTGCTGTTCTTGCCCCGTCCTCTTCGCTTACCGAAGACGCTCCACCAGCCGTTGTCCCGGCAGATCCGCCAGGCGGTCCGCTCGGCCATCGGCTCACCGGCGGCGCGGGCCTCGTCGAGGAGGAACCGGTGACCGAACTCGGGATCGTCGCGGTGAGCGTCGAACAGGGCGTTGCCGCGGTATGCCTCGGCCGTCTCGGCGTCGGTGACCGGCCGGTCCAGCCACCGGTAGTAGGGCTGGCGAGCCAGCCCGAGCACCCGGCACGTCACCGCCACCGGCACCCGGTAAGGGGCGTCAGCGGCGGCCAGCTCGCGGACGAGCGGGTACGGGCCTGCTGCACGATCGGGTGGCCCCCCTGTGACAGCCGCGCCGGGGCTCCAGCCCCAGCCCGCGGCTTGGTGGCCGCGTCGTCAGCCGAGGGTGACCGAACCCCCTTTGACGTCCACCTTGGCAGGTGGCAACGGCCTGGTCGCGGGCCCGCTCTGCACGCTGCCGTCGGTGATGTCGAACTTGCTGCCGTGGCAGAGGCAGTTGATGGTGCCGTCGGCGACTTCGCCGACCAGGCAGCCCGCGTGGGTGCAGACCGCGGAGAACGCCTTGATCTCGCCGTCCTTCGGCTGGGTGACGACGACCCGCTCGGCCTTGAAGATCTTGCCGCCGCCGGTGGGTATCTCGGCGGCCTTGGCGAGGGCGGCACCGCCGCCGGCGCTGCCGTCCCCGCCTGCGCTGCCACTGGCGCTGCCGCTCCCGCCGGCGCCGCCGTCCGCGCCCCCGCCCGCCGGTTGCGAGCCGGTGGGGCCCGCGTCCGTCATGCTGCTGCCGCAGGCCGCGAGCGCCGCCGTCAGCCCGGCCGCGCCCACCGCCGCGACGACGGTCCGCCGGGCCGCCCCGCGCCCCGTGAGGGCGGGGGCGCCGGCCGCCGTCTGTGACGTCACCGCTTCGGCCGCCGTCCGCTCCGATGCTTCCTGTCGAGCCATGGTGTGCCTCCGGTTCCTGGTGGTCCTTCGGTGCCCGATGTGCTCCAAGGGCGTTGCACAGGGTCCATACGGAGGGGCGGACGGGAGCGTTCAGTCCTTGAGCGACGTGCGCAAGAAGTCCAACTGGAAGTACAGCAGCTGCTCGACGACCACCGCGTCGGCCGGCGCGTGGGTGGCGCCGGGCAGCGGCAGCACGCTGTGCGCCTTGCCCGCCGCGAGCAGCTCAGCCGAGAAACGCAGGGTGTTCGCGACCGTCACGTTGTCGTCCGCGAGCCCGTGGATGAGCAGCAGGGGACGGCTCAGCAGATGGCCCTTGCCGATCAGGGAGGAGTGCGCGTAGTTCTCCGGCTGTTCCTCTGGCTGGCCCAGGTACCGCTCCTTCCAGTAGGTGTCGTACAACCGCTGCTCGGTGGGCGGGGCGCCGGCGATCGCCGCGTGGAAGACGTCGGGGCGGTGCAGCACCGCGGCCGCTGCCAGGAACCCGCCGAACGACCAACCGCGGATCCCCACCCGCGTCAGGTCCAGATCGGCGAACTGCTCCCCGGCCGCCCGCAGGCCGTCCACCTGGTCCTCCAGCACGGGAGTGAGCAGATCGCCGTGCAGGGTCTTCTCCCAGGCCGGCCCCCGCCCCGGGGTGCCGCGCCCGTCGATCACCAGCACCGCGAAGCCCTGCTCGGCGAACCACTGCGACACACAGCTGTGCCAGTTGCGGGCCCGTCCCACCACCTGCATGCCGGGACCGCCGTAGGGGTCGAGCAGCACCGGCAGCTTCGCCGCACCGTCCTGGTGCCACGAGGGCAGGAAGAGGGCGCCGCGCAGCTTCCGCTCGCCGAGCGTGAGATGGATCGGCTGAGTGGTGACCACCGGCTCCTCGGCGAGCGACGCGATGCCTCCGGACGCCGGGCTCGGGGTGGCTCCGTCCGCCGGCTCGTCCGGTACCAGGTGCACTTCGGCGCCCTGCGGGGTCACCCCCGCGAGGACGACCGTGCCGCCCCGGCCCACGCCCGTGTACCGGCCGGGGCCCCGGCTCAGCCGGCGGTTGTCGTGGCCGGGCTCATGGCGCCACACATGGGTCTCCAACGGGTCCTCGCTCGCTGTGAACAGCACCCGCTCGCCCTCGACACCCAGGACGGCGCGCAGGTGCAGTCCCTCCGGGGTGACCCGTCGGCCGCCGACGGTCAGGTACCGGGTGCCGCCGTCGTCCTCGGAGGACACCAGCGCGCCGGAGGCGGTACGGGCCGGGGTGCCGGGCACCAACTCCACCCACGCCGGGTCGGTCTGCTCGTGCCGCACCTCGGTGGCCCCGGTCGCCGGATCGACCGCGAGCGTCCGCAGGGTACGCTGGTCGCGGCTGTGCACGGCGAGGAACGGACCGTGGGCGTCCCACCCCGCGTCGACGAGGTACTCGTGGGCCGCGCGGTCCCACACCACCTCCACCCGCTCGCCCTCCAGGGAGAGCAGCTGAACGGTGACCACCGCATTGGGCGTACCGGCCGCCGGGTACGCCGTCACCCGCGGCGGTTTCGACGGGTCGGCCGGGTCGCCGAGGTAGCGCCGTGCCACGGGGCCGGTGTCGACCCTGGCCACCAGGAGCCGGCGGCTGTCCGGCGCCCACCAGTAGCCGCGCATCCGGCCCATGGACTCGGCCGCCACATACTCGGCGAGCCCGTAGGAGATCTCCGGCCCCTCCGCCTGCGCCAGTTGCCGGTCGCCACCGGTCAGGTCGACGACGTGCAGCGAGCGGCCGCTCACATAGGCGATGCGCCGGCCGTCGGGGGAGGGGCGGGGGTCGAACACCGGTCCTGCCGTCGGCACGGAGAACGGCGCAGCGCCGTCCGTGCGGACCGCCCAGAGGCCCCCGGACAGTGCGAACGCCACGAGCTCGACGGCGGCGTCGGTCGCGTACGACGCCACCCCCACCGCCTGCTCGCGGGCCCGCTCCCGGCGCAGCCGCTCCTCCTCGGGGACCGCTCCGCCCGCGTCCGCCACCAGGAGCACCGGATCGACCAACAGCCGTTCCGTGCCGTCCTCGTACTGCCACAGCCGCCCTACCGGATCGGTGCCCGAGCCGGTACGGACGAAGAGCACGCGGCGGCCGTCGGGGGAGGGGGTGAACTGCCGGGGGACCCCGAGGGAGAACCGGCGGCTGCGCGCCAACTGGCGCGGAAATCCGGTGGAGTTGTCGTCGCTCCCGGCGTCCCCGGGGCGCGGGGTGCGGGTGGGCTGTGCGGGGTGCACGGTGGTGCTGTCCAGGGTGCTGTCCAAGGTGCTGTCCAAGGTGCTGTCCTCCATCAGGTGTGGTCGGGTGCTGCATGGTTGCGGTGGTTCGGGCACTGCGCTCGGCGGGGTGGTGCGGCCGGCGCCCGCCGGATCAGGGCCGGGGCGACGATCCACAGGCCACCGCCGCCGCGACGGTGTGGCCCGTTCGGTGCGGATGCGTGTGTCGCCCGGTGGTGGGCCGGGCCGGGCCGTGCGAGATGCGGATGCGGCAGCCGGCTCCGACCGGTCGAACCGGTCCGGTTCCTGAGGTGCGCTCCAGGGCGCGGGGCCGTCGGCCCGCGATGCGCCGCGAGGCGCGTCCGGCGGCTCCGCCCGTCCGCCGGACGGGTGAGGGCGACCATGCGCGAGGCCCGGTGGACGCGGTGTGCGTTCGGGGGCCGAGGGACGCTATCGGTAGCTGATCTTGTTCGTCAAGAGGGCCGGTGACGGGAACCCACGGCCCGGCGGTGAAACGGCTTCGGGGGCGGGGCGACTCGAAGGGGTGAATCCGCGCACCCATTGCGACGCCTGGGTTCGCCCTGGGCCCGGGGCGAACCCACGATGAAGTCTCCGGGGGATTTGTATACATCCATCCAAGAAAGGCTCCTCGGTGGACGAGCAGATCGTACAGGTGAAGATCCATCCCGCCATTGGCATAGCCCGGGTCGGCAACAGCGACAAACAGCCCTTCATCGGCCCGGAGTCACCGGACCAACCGCCGCTGCCGCACGACTCGTACAAGGACGGTACGGGGAAGATCATCCGGCAGGCCGCTCGTTTCCGGATCTACGGTTACAACAAGGAAGGCAAGGTCGTCCGGGAGCTCAAGCCGGGTGAAGCGGGCGTGACCGAGATCAAGTGGTCGGTGCACCTCGCCAACAAGAAGGCCGCCTGGTACCAGTTCCACATCCCGCTCGACATCGACGAGGCCAACGCGCTGCCGGACGACAAGCGGCGCCGGCGGAACTTCGACATCAAGCAGGAACAGCGGAAGAAGCTCGTCAACGACCCCGGCCGCAAGACCCTGCTCGCCTCCAAGGCGGAGACCGTCACGTTCGACGGGAAGATCATGGACAAGCCGGTCTCGCTGGGTTCCGCCTCCGCCCAGGCCGACGGCCGCCTGGTGGTCGTCGGCGGCGTCGGCAGGTCGGCCTCCTTCGCCACGCCGGAGAAGCCGATCTCCGGGGTCGCCAACAACGACACCTGGTACGACGACGTCTCCGACGGCCCGATCACGGCGGAGGTCACCATCAACGGTGCCACGAAGACCGCGCTCGAGGCGTGGGTCGTGGTCGCCCCGCCGCACTACGCCCCCGGCGTGAAGACCGTCCGCACCCTTTACGACCTGCTCTACGACGTCTTCGTCACCGAGAAGACGCTGCCCACCGTGCAGAAGATCTCCTACCCGGACCACATTGAGCCGCTGCTGAGCCGGTTCTGCCAACTCCAGTGGGTCAACCACGGGTTCGCCACCCAGTTCGGCTGGAAGGGCCCGCACGACTTCCTCCACCCGGACATGCGCAAGCGGCTCAACGATCCGAGCGACACCAGCAAGGAGCTCCGCCGCCAGGTCTACGTCCAGATGCGCGACTACGCCCGGGACGGCAAGTCCCCGGTCCCGTGGCCGTGGCTGTACGGCGACGCCATGTCCAGCGTGCCCAACTCCGTCCGGCAGCACATCACGCTCTCCCCCGAACAGGACCGGATGCTGGCCCTCTGGGCCGACGGGACGTTCACCCCCGGCCCGACCCGTACCGGCTACCCCAAGGTGGACGAGGCGCCGATCGCCGAGCAGCCCGGCCTGCTGGACCGCGCCGCCCTGGAGAACTGCGCCGCCGACGCGTTCCACCCAGGCTGCGAGGTCACCTGGCCGATGCGGCACAAGACCATGTACTCGGAGCCGTTCCGCATCCTGCACCGCCAGCCGGAGAACCCGGAACACGACTACGGCGACGTGCTCAGCCTCGCGGACGCCCTGGGCAAGAACGGCCCGCTGTACCAGCAGGGCCCCGGTGACCTCACCCGCTGGATGGCCGCCCCCTGGCAGTGCGACACGGCGAGCTGCCGCTCCGGCTACGAGGTGAGCGCCGGTCTCGGCCCCCGCTACAGCCCCTACCTGCCGACCTTCTGGCCCGCCCAGATGCCCAACCACGTGCTCAAGCTGTCGGACTTCACCACCGTCAACACCAAGCCGGCCGCCGGCTCCGACGACAGCGCCAGGGAGAAGGCCTTCGAGAACCGGGCGGTGTGGCTGCGCGGCCTCAACGGCACCGACTTCAACCATCAGCGCCGGCAGATGATCGACGACTGGTACAAGTTCGGCATCGTCGAGATGCGCAAGTACACCGTGGGCGACGGGAAGTTCCCGACGTACTTCCAGGTGGAGTCCGAGCCCGGATACCCGCCGGCACCCGACCACGCCAACCTCGTCAACATCCAGGTGCCCGAGGCGGGAATGCCCCAACTCGCCGCCGCTGCGGACACCTGGACCGGGAGCGTCTCGGCCGAGTCCGTCGAGTCGATGCTCGTACAGCAGGTGGTCCAGCAGGTCATGGCCGACACCGGCCGGGACGAGGCGGAGATCGCCGCCGGGTTCCTGGAGAAGCTCGCTCCCCTCCGCGACGTCAGGTGAGCCCCGCACCCGCCTACGACGTGGTGGTCGCGGGCGGCGGCCCGGCCGGCTGTGCCGCCGCGCTCGCCCTGTTACGCGCCGGGCGTTCGGTCCTGCTGGCCGACGCCGGGACCGGCCCGCCCAAGGCCGGTGAGGCCCTGGTGTCCGTCGGGCGGCTGCTCCTGGCCGACCTCGGCGTCGCCGAGCCGGTCCTGGGCAGCGGCCATCTGCCCTGCCACGGCAACCTGTCCGCCTGGGGCTCGGCCGAACTGCACGCCGTGGACTCCCTCCACGACCCCTACGGCCACGGCTGGCACCTCGACCGCCCGCTCTTCGACCGACGGCTGCGCGCCGCCGCCCGTGCGGCGGGCGCGGACGTCGCCGAGCACACCGCCGTCCGCTGCCCCGCCCGGCAGTCGGACGGCACCTGGCGGCTCGCCCTGCGCGACCGTTCTCACGGCGCGAACGAGCGTACGGTCCGCTCCCGTTGGGTGGTCGACGCCACCGGCCGGCGGGCCGCCATCGCGGTCCGCTCCGGTGCCCGGCGCCGGACGGCGGACCGGCTGACCGCACTCCATCTCACCCTCGACCCGGCGCCACAGGGCACCGCCGACGGCCGTTCGCTGGTCGAGTCCGACCAGGACGGCTGGTGGTACACCGCCCTGCTGCCCTCCCGGCAGCGCCTGGTCGCCTACTTCACCGACCCCGACCTGCCGGTCGCCGCTGCCCGCGGCGCCGAGCCCTTCCGCGACCGGCTGCTGGCCACCCGGCACATCTCCCGCCGGGCCCGCCCGCACGGTCTCACCGCCCTACGGCCGCCCCGCCGCGCCCCCGCGCACAGCGCACACCTGGACCGGGTGCACGGCGACGGCTGGACGGCCGCCGGGGACGCGGCGACCGCGTTCGACCCGCTCAGCTCCCAGGGCATCCTCACCGCCCTCTACACCGGGCTGAGCGCGGGCGAGGCGGTCGACGCCCATCTGCACGGCGACCGGGCGGCCCTGGCCGCCTACGCGGCGAAGGTTCTCACCGCCCGGACCGCCTATCAGCACGGCCACCGCGTCGTGCATGCCCAGGAGACCCGCTGGGCCGACCGCCCCTTCTGGGCCCGGCGGCAGCGGGTCTCCGCCCCCCACCCCCAACCGACGAAAGGCGAGAACGCACCATGAGCAGCACCTCCGACCACACCCACGGAAACGAGCACATCCACCGCTTCCTGATCCTGGGCAAGAAGAAGCTCTTCTTCTACCACCTGGCGCTGTACAACCCGCAGTCCGGCCACGACTACCAGGCGGTGTTCAGCTTCACCATCAAGGACAACGGTGAGCTGCGGGAGATGTACCTGAAGGACCGGGCGCAGCACGAGGACGAGCGGGTCTTCTACTCCCTGCGCTGCCCGCACCACTTCGAGCTCCCCGAGTTGCAGCAGGGCAAGGAGTTCTCGGTCCATCTGGAGCGGGTCGTCGTGCAGCAGGACGGCAGCCGCAAGTTCGAGCAGATGACGACGTCCGAGACCGCGGTGTCGTGCAAGAAGGAGGACGTTCTCTCCTTCCGCAAGCTCGGCAACCTGGACTACCCCGAGTACCTCACCTACCTGCTGTTCGGTGAGGGCGACGAGGTCCACATCGCGCACCAGCTCGCGAAGCGCCCCAACTGGGACGAGGTCGTCACCATCGCGCCCAGCCAGTCCATCGACGTGGCGATGCTGAAGAAGGTCCCCACCTTCGTCATCGAGTCGATCAAGGACGCGCACGACAAGCTGATCGAGAGCCCGCTGAAGAAGAACCAGCAGTACCAGGGCAAGATCAACGGCAATGGCGCGACGGTCGACTTCACCGTCGGCCGCCAGGGCTGGTGGAACCACACCAGCCTCAACAGCTGACCCACCGCACCGACCCGGCCCGGACCCGCGACGTCGTCGTGGGTCCGGGCCGGGCCCCTGGGGGCCGGCCCGCTCGGGCACGGAGGAGGAGCGGGCCCGTGACCCCTCGGGCGGTTCAGCTCGCGAGGTGGAAACCGGCGCCGACGCCCCCGTGGGCGTTCATCTCGTCGATGATGCTCAGGATCGGCGAACTGTGCTGGACGCCCCAGGCGTTGCCGACCAGCGTGTTGCCGCTGACCACCGGGGAGCCGGAGTCGCCGCCGTTGGTCCAGATGAGGTGGGTGAACCAGATGCCGTGGGTGCCCAGCTTGATGCCGCAGGTCAGGCCGGTCCGGTGGCCCTGCTTGCACATGCGGGTCCCGTTGGCGGGTGGCGCCCCGATCGACGTGATGGTCACCCCGCCGACGGTGTCGGTGGCGGCCACCCGGCTCTCGTCCAGCCGGATCACCGCGTAGTCCAGGCCCTTGGGCCCGGTGTTGAGGAGGTTGTTGGGCGTGCTGACGTACGTCACCGTGCCGATGGCGCCGGTCTTCAGGTCGGGGCGGCTGTTTTCGAGCGGCGCGGGGGAGGCGGCCGTCCCCGCGGGCGAGGTGTCCAGGTAGACCTTCTCGCCGACCAGCTTGTTGCCCTGCTCGTCGATGAAGCAGTGGGCGTTGGTCAGGCCCACCAGGTTGCCGGCCGTGTCGCGCCCGACCGCGGTGAGGGTGCAGACGTAGTAGGTCTTGTGCTCCTCCGGAGTCGGCCCCAGCCGGAAGATGATTCCGGTGCCACCGCCGACGGGCGCGCGGGTCTCCCCGCGCAGCGCGGCGCCGGCGTCCGTACGGGGTTCCGTACGGGGGGCCGCGCCCGCGGCCGGGGCAGCGGTGAGGGACATGCTCGCCAGGAGGACGGCGGCGCCGAGAGTGCGTAGGACACGTAACAAGAGATCACTTCCCGTGGTGTCTTGGGCGGTCATGACGAGAACTGCGGATCCAGGTAACCGCCGAGCACCCACCGGAAGCAGGCAATCATCCATTTTGGACTATGTTATCTGCATCACATCCATGGCTCTCCGAACGGGCAACCCGGTGGCTCCTGACCGGGGTTGCCCGCGCTGGTGAAGACTGTGGCCATGGAGTTCTTCTGCTACCACCGCGATCGGCCAAACTCCTTGGCGCTCCGTGAGGAGCTGCTGGAGGAGCACTGGTCCTACATGGACCGGTACGCGGCGGAGATGATCGCCCGCGGCCCGACCCTCGCGGACGACGCGCCCACCGGCAGCGTCCACATCGTCGACCTGCCCGATCCCGCCGCCGCCCGGGCGTTCGCCTTCGACGAGCCCGGCTACCAGGCCGGCGCGTACCGGGACGTGCTGTTGCGCCGGTGGCACAACGCGTTGGGGCGGACCATGTGGGACTTCCCCGGTGGCCGGACCGGCGGCAGCCGATACCTGGTGCTCGGCCTCGGCACGGGACCGGCGGCCGACCTCACCGTGCCGCCCGACCAGGACGAACTGATCGCGTACGGACCGCTGTTGTCCGACGACGGCGCCACCTGGCTGGGTACCGCGGCCCTCCTCCGGGCACCGGACCCGGACACGGCACGCGGGGTGCTGACCCTGGACCGCTACGCCGACATCGAGGTCCACAACTGGCAGTTCGGCGGACGACCGTCCTGAATCGAGGCATCGCCCGCGTTCCCTGTCGATCGCATGCGGCGCATCAAGGGGAGGGGCCACCGGGAGCCTTGCGGCGCCCGGTGGCCCCGGTCGTGGTCAGCGGTGGCAGGAGGGCTTGCGGTGATCACCTCGGCTCCGCCCTCGCGGGTGCCTCACCACCGTCGCGGGCGGTGCCGTCCGGCCGGGTCCGGAGGCAGCGGAGCGCTCATTGCTTCCGGTACTTCTCGGAGACCTGCTCGGCCAGCGCCTGGGAGGTGCGGAGCGCCTTGTCGACCGACTGGGCTCCGGCGATGGCGTTGCTGATCTCGTTGGAGACCTGTGTGCCGAGGTCGGCGAACTCCGGGATGTCGACGAACTGGATGCCGATGGTCGGCCGTGGCTGGAGGCCCGGGTGGCGGGGGTCGGCGCCGCTGATCGCCTTGCGGGCGACGTCGGCGAACGCGGAGGCCGCGGCCCGGTAGTGGGGATTGGCGTAGGTGGAGGCGCGGGTGCCGTCGGGTACGTTGGCCCATCCGCTGGTCCGCCCGACGAGCCGTTGGTACTCCTTGCCCGACGCCCAGGAGACGAACTTCCAGGCGTCGTCGGGCTGTGCGGACGCCTTCCGTACGCCCCAGGCCCAGGTGTAGAGCCAACCGGAGCTGGTGGTCTTCTCGACCGGGGCGGGCGCGTAGCCGACCTTGCCCTTCACCGGGGAGTCCGCGGCCTCCAGGGAGCCCGCCGCGGCCGTGGAGTCGTACCACATGGCGGTCCCGCCGTGGCTGAAGTCGTCCAGGCACTCGGAGTACCCGTAGTCGGCGGCGCCGGACTCGCCGTGCTTCCGGACCAGGTCGACGTAGAACTCGGTGGCGGATGCGAAGCCGGAGGAGGTGAGTTGTGCCTTCCAGTCCTTGGTGAACCACGTTCCGCCGAAGGTGTTGACCACGGTGCTGAGCGGGGCGATCAGCTCCCCCCAACCCGGTTGCCCCCGCAGGCAGATGCCCTTCATGGCGGGCTTCGCACCGTCGGCCTTGGCCGCCAGGTCGGCCACCTGCTGCCATGTGGGGTGGGCCGGCATGGTCAGGCCCTTGGCGGCGAAGACGTCCTTGCGGTACATCAGAAAGGAGGACTCGCCGTAGAACGGCTCGGCGTAGAGCTTCCCGTCGTCCGCGGTCAGCGACTCCCGCATCGGCGTGAGGACGTCGGCCTGCTCGAAAGCCGGGTCCTGGGACGCGTGCCCGTCCAGCGGTAGCAGCCATTTGTTCTTGGCGTACAACGGCACCTCGTAATTGCTGATGGTGGCGACGTCGTACATCCCGGCCGGGCTGGAGAAGTCCAGACCGACCTTGTCCCGGACATCGTTCTCCGGCAGCACGGTGAAGTTGACCTTGATGCCGGTCTCTTCGGTGAAGTGCTCCGGGGTGAGCTTCTGCACCTCTTTCATCTGCGGGTTGTTCACCATCAGCACGTTGATGACGTGATCCCCGGACGAACCATCGGCACCGTCGGCGCCGGCACATCCCGCGAGCAGCGCCCCGCCTGCTAACGCCACGACCGCAGTACGCAATCGAAGTCCACTGAGAACGCTCCGATTCACCCTGATCGGCTCCTCTGTCTGGCCCACGTAGTGGCGGACCCACCCCGCTCCTCTCCATGCGTACGGGGGAAGAGGAACGGGGCGGTCCTCTGGAGGTCTGTCCGTCACCCCTACCACGGTCGGGCAGACCTTGCCGTCCCCTCGGGGAAAAGGGCGGCGCGCGGCGCGGAGTTGCGGTGCGGCACGGCGCTCCTCCGCCCCTCAGTCGCGCCCCCACAGCCTCGGTGGTGCGGTCGCCGCCGGGAAGGGCCGCGCGGGCGGCCGTTGGGGCAGCCGGTGCGGGCGATCGGGCGGCGGAAAGGGCGGGTGGCAGGGGAGACCACGGGGTGCCGCATCAGGCGAGGGGCGATGCATGCGGCGGTCGGCCCATTCCTGCCTTCCGCCAGGGCCGGCGCACCCTCAGTCTGGGGGTGTCGGATGAGCCCGGCCGCCCCTCCGTCGGGGTGCGCGGGCCGGACCGGTAGGTCGGTTCCCCAACCTCACCACCGAAGGAGACCTCACCCATGCCATGTCGCTCAGCACTGCGGCGCTCCCTGGTCGCGCTCACGCTCGCCGCAGCAGTCGTGCCGGTGACCGGCTCGCTCGCCGGGGCCGCGACCCCGACGATCCATCTGTACGACCTGTCGCGGCACGATTCCGTCAAGCCGCGCACGTTCGCGGTGACCCAACACGACGGGCTGAGTGCGCTGCGCTGGGCCCACTGGGGCGCCAGGACGGAGACCGGCACGGGCACCATGAAGATCAACGACTGTGAGCCGAGCTGCGCTGAGGGCCATATCCGCGCCCTACCAGGCGCTCACCTTCAGCTACGCGGTGCGCGGGTCGACCAAGGGCAGCGTTACTACCGCCAGTACCGGATCACGCATCCGGCGTTCACGGCTCAGGAGCGCCACGCGTACTCCCGGTGGACCGACGCCTACGTCCCCAGCGACTTCGGCTAGGTCTGTAGCGCTGAAGGTCTGTAGGTCTGTGGGGCGTGGGCCGCGGCGTGTTGAAGTTGCCCAGCGTTCTCCGCTGCGCTCTCCGCTGCGCTCTCCGCTGTGCTTCTTCTCCTGGCGGACGCGTCGTGCCGGGGTCGTCGGCATCTGATCGGTGGCCTCGGCAATGCGCCCCACTGTTTGTGCCTGCCAACGAACCGGACGGGTGTTAGCCTCCCCGATCTCGGGGTGGCCGCCACGCGCCGATCCGGTGCGAACACAGCGCGCACCCTGAGGGGGGTTGGGCGCCAACTGCTCGCCAAATGCTGCGTGTTGAAGGCGTGCGAGGGTGCGGGATCGCTGTTGGGCGGGGCTGCCTCGGAAGATTTCCTTTCAGACCTTTCAGACGTTGCTGGGGAGGCAGGGGTCTTTGACGACCGGCACGCATGTGGTGAGTTTCAGGGGTGGGTGGCGATGACGGGGGAACCGTGGCTGGAGCCCGGAGATCTGGGGGAGGCGGGGAGTGGTGTTCGGGCGGAGCGGTCGGATGCGGAGTTGGTCGAGCGTGCGCGTGCCGGGGACGATGTGGCGTTCGGTGTTCTCTATGAGCATCATTTCGAGTCGGCTCGGCGTTTGGCCGGTGTCTTTGTGTCCAGTGCGGCGGATGCGGAGGACATAGCGTC
>NZ_JBEZIX010000092.1:0-20916 GCF_040651315.1 Streptomyces sp. NPDC048506 | reverse complement strand
CTCGACGACCTCATCCACCAGCTTGTCCTCGACCGGCTCGACAGCCGGCATCTCCTTGTCGTTCATGCCCGTTCCGTCCCAGCTGGCAAAGGCCCCGGTCCAGGCCCTGGCCAGCCTGTCACATCACGGACTTACACGATCTTTCAGACACGCTCCCCTACGGTCCAGCCAACAGTTAGTAACCGCCTTGAGCAGTCCGAGGTGGGGGCGGTCTGATGTGAGCGTGGGTCGGTGGCCGGCGGTTCAGTCCGGTTGGGCGGGTTCTCCGTTCACGCCCCGCAGGAGCGGTGGGATGGCGGGGACGTCGTGGGCGCCTTCGATGCCGGCGTGGGTCATGCGAAACTCCTCCGGGTACGCCTCCCGGCTGGTACGGCGAACCGGTTCGGTGGTGCGCCAGGTGTACAGACAGTCCTGGCACTGCAGGACGTCCCAGACACCGGGGACGGACGAGGTGGCGAGCCTCGCGGTGCGGGTGGCCGCGCAGCGGGGGCAGATCATGGTGGGCCTCCAAGTACGTGGGCGGGTTGTGCGGAGTCAGCGGGCGGCGCGCAGGGCGGTCAACTTCGCCGCCCAGTAAGGGGTCTCGGGTACGTCGGTGACCGGCTGCGTGTAGTGGCCGCGGTGGTCGGGCGACACCGGGGTGGTGGCGTCGATGACGAGACGGTCGGTGATGCCCTGGGGTTGGGCGCCGGGGTCGAGTCCCATGATCGGGAAGTTGGGCAGGGTGACCAGGTCGCCCGCCGGGTTGACCTTGGTGGACAGGGCCCACATCACCTGAGGGAGGTTGAAGGGGTCGATGTCTTCGTCGACGACGATGACGATCTTGCAGTAGCCCAGGCCGTGCGGGGTGGACATGGCTCGGGTGCCGAGCGCTTTGGCGAAGCCGCCGTAGCGCTTCTTGGTGGAGATGACGACGAGCATGCCGTGAGTGTGGGTGGCGTTGACGGCCTGGACCTCGGGGAATTCCGCCTTGAGCTGCTGGTGGAGCGGCACACAGGTGTTGGCGGCGGTCAGGAAGTCGACCTCGGTCCAGGGCATACCGAGGTAGAGCGTCTCGAAGATCGGGCTGCGACGGTAGGAGATCTTGTCGATGCGGACCACCGGCATGCGGCGGCCGCCGGAGTAGTGGCCGGTGAACTCCCCGAAGGGGCCCTCGATCTCGCGGGTGCGGGCGATGACCGCGCCTTCCAGGACGACCTCGCTGCCCCACGGCACGTCAAGTCCGGTCAGCGGCGCGGTGGCGATCGGGGCGGGGACGCCGCGCAGCGCGCCGGCCAGGTGGTACTCGGACTCGTCGTAGCCGAGCGGCGTGGCGGCGACGATGGAGATGACCGGCTCGTTGCCGAGCGCGATGGCGATCGGCAGGTCCTCACCGTGCTCCTCCGCCTTGCGGAGGTGGATGGCGGCGTCATGCATCGGGACCGGCTGGAAGCCGAGCCGGTTGCGGCCCTTGACCTGCATGCGGTAGATGCCGACGTTCTGCTTGCCGAAGTTGTCAGGTTCCTGCGGGTCGCGGGTGATGATGGCGGCCTTGTCGATGTAGAAGCCGCCGTCACCGTCATTGAGCCGGAACAAGGGCAGCACCTTGAACAGGTCGACCTCGTCCCCCGTGAGCGTCTCCTCGGCCCATGGGGGGTTCTCGCGGCGCTCGGGCTCGACCGGGAAATCCTGCCAGCGGCGGCTGAACTCCTCCACCTGGTCCTTCGGGCTCGTGGCGGGCGGAAGACCCAGGGCGAGGGCGTGGTTGGCCCAGGAGCCGTGCACGTTCAGGGCGATCTTGGCGTCGGTGAACCCGGTGACGTTGTCGAAGTACAAGGCGGGAGCGTGCTCGCCCAGGCGCGGTGCGGCGTTGGCGGCAGCCGCCAGGTCCGGCTCGGCGGCCACCTCCTCGGTAACGTGCAGCAGCTGACCGTGGCGGCCCAACTCGGCCAGGTAGGAGCGCAGATCGTCGTAGGGCATGGTCCGTCTTCTCTCAGGTGGGTCAGTGGGAGGTTGGGCGCTGGGAGGTTGGGCGCTGGGCGTCCTTGTTGTGCCGGGCGTCGGCGAGCCCCGTCCATCGGCGGGCGCGCGGGGCGGGCAGGTCGAACTGGTCCAGGACGCGGGCGACGATGTGGTCGACGACGTCATCGAGGCCGGTGGGGTGGTTGTAGAAGGCGGGCATGGGCGGCACCATGACCACGCCCATGCGGGTCAGAGCCAGCATGTTCTCCAGATGGATCTCGCTGAGCGGGGTCTCCCTCGGCACCAGCACGAGCTTTCCGCGCTCCTTGAGCACCACATCGGCCGCCCGCCCGACCAGGCCCTCGGCGTAGCCGGCCCGGATTCCGGCGAGGGTCTTCATGCTGCACGGGATGACGATCATGCCGTCGGTGCGGAAGGAGCCCGATGAGATCGCCGCGGCCTGGTCCGCCGGCCCGTAGTCCACGTCGGCGAGCTTGGTCACTTCGCGGGTCGTGTACGGGGTCTCCAGCTCGATCGTGGCCCGCGCCCACCGGCTCAGGACCAGGTGCGTCTCCACCCCGTCGAGGTCGCGCAGGGCCTCCAGCAGGCGCACCCCCAGCGGGGCGCCCGTTGCTCCGGTCATTCCGATGATCAACCGCATGCGGGCCTCGCAATTCCTTCCCTCCGGCTCGTCCCACGAGCGGTCGTACATCGGTCGTGCATCGGTCGATCCCTCGCTCGGTGCGGTCCTTCGGCTCTTCGCCGCCTCCCTCCGACGCTATGGGCCCCTGTCGGGCGAGGGCGGTAACCTGGGGACCAGTGATGGGAAAAAACCGACAGCTGTCCGTGGCCGACGTGGCGTACCGGCCCTCGCTGAGCGCGCCCCTCGGTATGGACGTCCTCGGCTTCGCCGAACTGTCCACCCGCGGAAGCCGGCGGGGACTGGATCTGGCGGCGCCGCTCCGGCCGGACTTCCACCACCTGATCCACGTCAGGCATGGCCCGGTGCGGCACACCGTGGACTTCCAGGACTTCACCCTGGACTCCGGCTCCTGGCTCTGGGTGCGAGCCGGCCAGGTCCACCAGTACGTCCCCCGTGACCACCCTTCGGCGCGGGGCACCATCGTCATCTGGCAGCCCGGCTTCGTGCCCGCGGAGCCCCTGCGACACGACTCACCCATGCTGCCCACCGGCCGGCACGCCCGCTCCACCAGTCTCGCGCTGCGCCACCTCGTCCACGAATACGGCGACCTGGCAGCCATCCCCCTCGACGCCCACATCGAGGCGCTGCGCCACCTCCTCAGCGTCCTCCTGCTGCGGCTGGCCCACGCCTGCCCGCCCCCCGCCGCGCCCGGACCGGTCAGCGACGTCTTCCACAGCTTCCGCACCGCCGTCGAACGCGACTTCGCCGCCTCCCACCACGTCAGTGACTACGCCACCGCCCTCGGCTACAGCGCCCGCACCCTCACCCGCGCCGTCCAGTCCGCGACCGGCTCCAGCGCCAAGCAGTACCTCGACGCCCGCATCCTCCTGGAGGCCCGGCGGCTTCTGGTCCACACCGACGCCACCTCCGCGGAGATATCCCGCCGACTGGGCTTCCCCGACCCCAGCGACTTCACGAAGTTCTTCCGGACGCGCGACGGGGCGACGCCACTGCGGTTCCGCGAGGCGGCACGAGGCAGAGCACCCGGGTGATCTCTGCCCGGGCACCCGACGAACGGGGACCTCCGGCGTGCCGATGTCCGCCGCGATCCGCTTTCGCGCGAAGTCACCCGCATTCGCCGTTCCCGCCCGGGCGCTTGAGGTGCCTGAGGCGCTCGAACCGAAGGCTGGACGGAGCCGTCACCGCCAGCCCCATGACGAGTCCCAGCAGCAGGTGCCAGCCGGGGACGTAGGGGAAGAACGCGATGCCTGCCACGAAAGCCAGGCCCACCGCGAAGAGCAATCCGTTCCACAGCCGGCCTCGCTCCATCGACCCCGCCGGGATGACCCGCCAATGCCGGGCCTGAGGCGGCAGCCCGAGGAGCCTGCGCCCACGCCGCGTGTACTGGCCGGCCAGAATCACCACCGTCAGCACGCCGAGACTCCCGTACCACCACATCCACCACTTCTCCAGGTGGAGCACATGCTCCAGGTCGGGTGTGGAGAGCGCCAGGAAGAGCTGGAGGCCCCACGTCATCGAGAACCATCGGGGTGGACGTGGGGGATCCGCCGCCTGGTCGTGGCACCCCTCGACTACGTCCATGGCACGGGCAGCCTGCTCGGCGTCGGGTTCACGGGGCACTGGACATCTCTCGGTAGTCCTGGGGGGGATTCATGGGCGTTCATGGATCGTGCGAGGCGGGGTGGCGGGGCCGGCAGGCACCCCGCCCGGGCACACGGCGTTGCCCTGAAGGAGCCCCGCACGTCAGTCGGCCACTCCGCGGAAGGCCAGCACCTTGTCGATCGGCATCCGCACCAGGAGGATCCCGGGCACGCTGTTGCGGACGGCGTACTCGGCCGCACGGTCCTCTCCCACATAGCGGGCAGCGATCCGCCTCGCCCAGTCGCGAACCTGCGGCCCGTCCTCGCTCACCTCCGCCCGGCCGTCGATGACGACGAAGGAGAACGGCGACTGATCATCGTCCACGCACAGGGCGAGCCGCCCGTCGCGGAGCAAGGTGCGGCCCTTGACGCTGTTCCTGGCGGTGTTGAAGACGATGTCGCCGCCGTCCAGCAGGAACCAGACGGGTGCCACGTGCGGGCGTCCGTCGGTACGGGTGGTGGCGATTTTCGCGGTCCGGGTGCCTTCACTGACGAAGGCACGCCACTCCGCATCGGTCATGGGTACGGCCATGAGTCCTGGATTCCTCACGAGAAGGTCGGTTGCGGGTGCGGCCGGCGAGGCAGCATCAGCTGCCCCGTCGCTCCGGACCGCACGGGGAAACGCTCGGTCAGAACAGGCCGTTGCTGTGCGGCAGTTCGGCGGGGATCTGCTGGATGACGTCCCAGTGCTCGACGATCTTCCCGTCGGCGAGGCGGAACAGGTCGAAGTAGACGACCGGCACACCGAACTCGCCCTCGGCCTGCACCAGGACGAAGTCGCCCTCGGCGACGACCCGGTGGATCGTCTCGTAGACGACGTTCTTGCCCTGTGCGGCCCACTTGGCGGCGGCCACGCCGAAGCCGTCCAGGCCGTCACCGGCCTCCGGGTTGTGCTGGAGGTAGGTCTCGGTGGAGGTGTAGTCGGTCGCCACCGAGTATTCCGCGCCCTTGAGTACCTTCTCGGCGTACTCGGCGACCAACTTGCGGTTCGCTTCGGTGGCCCCCGGGTCGCTGACCTGGGTGGGGCCGTCGGTCTGGGAGCGGCCGCTGACGGTGGCCTCGACCACCGGGGCCAGCGCGTCCCAGTGCTCGGCGAGCTTGCCGTTCTCCACGCGGAAGACGTCGAAGGCGACCAGCGGCGTGGGACCGAAGCCGTGGTACACCCCGTGCAGTGCGACCAGGTCTCCGTCGGCGATCACCCGTGCACGCTCGTAGCGGAAATCGCCGGACAGCGAGGAGACCAGTTCACGCATGACCTCGGGGCCGTCGGCGGCCAGCGCGCTGTGCTGCTTGTACGTCGGCGAGACCCAGCGGTCCACCGCGGCAGGGTCCTTGTCACCGAACAGCTCATCCACCGCTTGCAGGACCACATCCCTGTTGTTCATGACGCATATCCGTTCTCCGGGGCGGCGGGCACCGTGCCCGCCGACTGCGCCTCCAGAGTCGTCGGACCTGCTCCGGCGCACGAGGTAAAACCGTGACCCGCTATGGGAGAAAGTGGACAACCGTCGAAGGGGGGTGCCACGGGCCGAGCCAATCTTCGCGCCAATGGTCAATCGGGTAGCCGCGCCAATGACCAGTCGGGTAGCGGGAACGCATTGCTGCGTCCCCGCCGCCTCAGAACCGTGCAAGCAGCTGTTCCGCAGTTCGTCCCACAGAGTCGACCGGGCCGGTCGAAGCCCTACCGGCCCCCCTGGGGATGGCCCGGTCGGACCCATGATCTTGACGCTTCCTTAGCGCCTTCATAGCGGTTCACTGACGTATCGTTAACGCCAGGTGAGCCGGGAAGTCTGGTCGGCATGCAGTGCGATTCTCCGCCCCGTCGGCCCTGAAAGGCTCATCCCCGTATGACTCTCCCCAAGGCCGCCGTGTCCGCGGCCGTTCCACCGGTGCGCACCAGCCGGGGACCGCGCACGTCGGTGCTGTTCATCGCCTTCGCCTTCGCGGTGATCGCGGATCCCGTCTCCTCCGTCGCCTACGCCATCGAGGCCGCTCTGCGGGCGCTCCACGGTGACCTGGCGCTGCTGCTGCCCACCATGTCCCTGGTGGTCGGTCTGGTCGTCGTGGTGACCGCCAATTATTGGCAGTTGGTACGCCGCTTCCCCAAGGGTGGCGGCGCGGCGGCCGCAGCCGGGCGGGCGTTCGGGCCGCGCTGGACCTTCCTGCCCATAGGCGCGTTGGTGGTCGACTTCGTCCTGACCATCGGCATCTCCATCTCGGCAGCGGCCAGCGCGGCGATCGCCCTGTTCCCTGCACTCGCCGGGGCACGCGTCCCGCTGGCACTGGGGCTGCTGGTGCTGGTGGCCGGGCTGACCTGGTTCGGCCACGGCGGCCGCCTGTTGTTCGCGGCAATGACCGTGCTGTTCGTGGTGGTCTCCGTCGCCGTCCTGGTCCTCGGCTTTGTCAACCCGCACGGGATGGGCCACGCCCCGGCCAGCACCGACGCGGGCCGACCCGCCGTGCTGGCCGTCGTGCTCGCCTTCCCGGTCGCCATGGCCCTGGCCACCGGCGTGGAGGCGCCCTCCACCGCGATCGCCCAGCTCGGGCAGCTCGACGACACCCACCGACGCCGCTTCGGCCGCGGCACCCTCGCCCTGCTCCTGGTCATCGTGGGCGGACTGACGATCGCGCTCACCGTGCTCGCGCTGCACCTGCACATCGGCATCCCGGGCGCCGAGTCCACCCAGATCGCCGACATCGCGCGTTCGGCCGCCGGCCCGGGCTGGCTGTACGGGGCGTTCCAGCTGGCCAGTTCCCTGCTCCTCCTCGCCGCGGCCAGTTCCTCCTTCCAGGCAGGGCCCGGCCTGCTCAAGGCCCTGGCCGGGACGGCAGGCGCGCCCGGGGTGCTGCCGCCCGTCCTCGGCCGTACGAACAAGCACCACACCCCGTACTGGTCGGTCGTCGCCTACCTGATCGCTGCCGGCGTGATCATCGTGGCCGCAGCAGGCGAGGAACAGGAGCTGGTCCTGTTCTACGCGGTCGCCGTCTTCGTCAGCTTCCTGGTGGGCCTGGTGGCGATGGCCCGCTTCGCCCGCACGGAGAAGAAGCCGGCCCTGGCCTGGGTCAACGCCCTCGCCGCGGCCGCGGTCGCGTTCACGCTGGCTGTGAACCTGCTGCGCGGCTGGCCGATGCTTTCCCTGGCCGCCACCCTGCTCATCGCCGGGGCCCTCTACCTCCGGTGGGTGCGAGTAGGACGCCCGGACGGCATCGAGGACATCGAGGCTCAAGCCGAGGTCCCAGCCGAGGCCGTGCCCGAGGCAATTGGCTGAATCGATGGTTTCCACCGCCGATCCCGAAGCCGGTGGGCCAGGCGCTGGTCGAGGCGCGTGGGCATCATGCAAGCGCAGGGTGTCCTCGCCGATGTCGTGCGGACCGTCGACCATGACATCGCCACCGGCGTCTGGCCGGACATGACCGAACACGCTGATTCCGATCGCGACTGGCCGTGCACAGCCAGTCGCGATGTCGGAGTGCGAGGGCTACGGCATCACGTGCCGAGAGAGAGCCTTGCCGTTCTCATGCCCCGGTGGCCCTCCGGAGGCGGCGTTCGGATCCCAGGCGGGCGTAGTGGGCGATGAGATCGGGGTTGTCGACCGCGGCGGGATTGACGACCTGCTCGGCCGGGGCGCCCTGGAAGAGCCGTTTGACGGGGACTTCGAGTTTCTTGCCGGCGCGGGTGTGCGGGATGGCCGGGACTTCGAGGATCTCGTCGGGGACGTGTCGGGGGGGGGAGGCGCCGGCGCGGATCGCCTCCTTGATCCTCTCGCGGAGGGCGTCGTCCAGGGTCACCCCGGCGGCGGGGACCACGAACAGGGGCATCCAGTAGCCGCCGTCGGGTTCCTCTGCGCCGATGACGAGGGCTTCGGTGATCTCGGGGAGGCGTTCGACGACATCGTGGATGTCGGCGCTGCCCAGGCGTACACCGTTGCGGTTCAGCGTGCTGTCGGAGCGGCCGTGCACGATCACCGAGCCGTGACCGGTGAGCGTGATCCAGTCGCCGTGCCGCCAGACGCCGGGGTAGGAGGAGAAGTAGGCGTCACGGTAGCGGGTGCCGTGGGGGTCGTTCCAGAAGTACAGAGGCATCGACGGCATCGGGCGGGTGACGACCAGCTCGCCGACCTGGTCCACGGTCGGGCAGCCCTTGGCGTCGTAGGCGGCCAGCGCCACGCCCAGGTGGGGCGCGGACAACTCCCCGGCCCAGACGGGGGTGTTGGGCGCGCTGCCTGCGAAGCCGGACACCACGTCCGTGCCGCCGCTGATGGACGCGAGCAGGGCATGGTCGCCGACGTGGTCGCGGACCCAGGGGTAGGCGGAGGCGGGCAGGGTGGAGCCGGTGCAGCCGACCACGCGGACGGACGACAGGTCGTGACCGGACGGGTCGATGCCGAAGTTGGCCATGCCCAGGAGGTATGGGGGGCTGGTGCCGAAGACGGTCACCCGGTGGCGGGCGGCCAGCTCCCATAGCATGACTGCCGGAGCCATGATCGTCATCATGGTCCTGCCCAGCCGCAAGGCCGCCGGCCAGCGCCATCAGACAGAACCCCTGATGACGGAGGCCAACCAGAACGAGGAGTACGCGGACTTCGCGCGGTAACCCGTACCTCATCCCCAACACAGCCTGCCCGGCCTCGCTCTGTCGAGGTCGGGCAGCAGCGCTCGTGCCGACCTGGCCCACTCCCCCGCACGGCGTACGGCCGGAGGCGGCCGCGACGCACCAGGCCGTACGCGCGTCACCAGTCGGTCAGCAGCAGGTGGTTGACCAACAGAGCGGTCGCCGCCTGAGCGGCCAGCCAGCCGCGGCGGTCGCGGGCGGGCAGCAGCGCGGCGGTTGCCGGCAGCCACCACGTGAAGGGCAGCCAGATGCGTTCGGTCTCCGCCTTGCTCATGCCGGACACGTCGGCGGCCAGCATGGCGAGTAGGAAGGCGCAGGGCAGCACGACGGCCGCCACCGCCTGCGGGTCGGCGTGCCGCCGCCACTTACCGACGGCGGCGGGTGCGGCCGCCAGCGCCCGGCGCAGCCCCGCCGCGGCGGCCACGCCCGCGGCCGCCACCGCCGCGCCCAGATTCCCCCACCCCCAGTACGCGTACGGGCGCACCCCGCCGTACCCCTGGTAGTAGCGGGTCCTGAGCAGGCCGTACGCCTGCCACCAGTTGAAGCCCAGGAGGGTGAAGGCGAGGACGACGGCGGCGCAGGCGGGCAGGACGTAGAGCAGCGGCCGGGCCCTGCGGGTGCACAGCAGTACGGCGAGGACCGGGATCGCCAGCAGGATCAGCCCGTACGACAGGTAGACCGCTGCGCCGAGCAGCAGGCCGCTTGCCGAGGCGGCAACTGCCGTCTGCCACCCGCGAGTCCGGGTGGCCGCGAGGGCGAGCAGGGCCAGCGCCCAGGCGGCGACCGCCGCGAAGTAGCCGTCGGCGGACACCCCGACCCAGACCGCGCCCGGGGCCAGTACGAGGAAGGGCGCGGCCGCCCGCGCCCGGCCCTCACCGGCGAGCAGGCGCAGGGTCACCAGCACGGCGGCCGCTGCCGAACTGCCCGCGGTGATGCAGAAGACCGCGCCCCAGGCGCCGCCGCCCAGGCCGATCCGGTCGAGCCCCACGAAGGTGAGCACGGCCCCGATCGGGTGACCTGCGATGTGGGTCCCCCAGTTGGAGGGCGAGTTGATGAGGATGTGGCCGGTGAAGTCGTGCACGGTGCTGCTGAAGTGCTGGAACCGGTCGATCCCGCGGAGGTACTCACCGGGCCGCGTCAACCGGCCCGCGACGCCGCGCTGCCAGCCGTCGACCAGAGCCAGCGACCACGTCCACGCCATGGCCGCCGCCCAGGCGGCCCACGGCAGCGCCCGCCACGGCAGCCGGTCGGCCAGCCGGGGGCCGTAGCCGACGGCCAGGGCGGCCACGGTCACCGCGGCCGGGGTGCCGGGGCCCAGGTGCGGACTCCAGTCGGCCATCAGCGGCGGCCAGCCCACATGTAGGGACGGGCTGCGACTCAGCAGATACGCGCCGACGCCCGCGACCACCGCGAAGAGCGCGAGGGCGGCGGCGCCGGCGGCGAGGTCGAGGCGGCGGCCGCTGCCGGGGGCCGGGGTGGCGGTGTCCGGGGTGGCGGGCTCGTATGGGGAGGGCCGGGGGTGCGTGGGCGGTGTGGAGGGCACACCCTTCACCGTAGGCTCCACACGCGCCGCGGTCCCGGAGCGGCCCGCGGCGTCAGACTCCCGTCATGAGTCGGTGCCGCTGAAAGCGCTTCGGAACTGGCGGGTGTCGGCGGCGCGCCCCTGATCCTCGGGCAGGTAGCGGTGGCCAGGCGTCGGCGGCCGTCACAGCGGATCGCCCAAGACGTGGACGTCCCTGTTTCGTAAGGGGTTCGGGTGTTCCACAGCGGCCTTGCGGCGGCTGTGATGGAAGGCATGAGATCGCGCTTGTTTCCGCCGTTGTTCAAGGGCAGGCTGCATGACGCCCGCACGGCGACCTCGATTGGGCGGTGGCTCGGCCTCGCCTTCATGGTGTGCTTTGCCACCGGTCTGATCAGCCATGTGTTGCAGCATCCACCCGAGTGGCTGGCGGATGACCTGCCGAGCCGCCCGGCGTGGGGCTACCGGCTGACGCAGGGGCTGCATGTCGCCTCGGGCATCGCGGCGATTCCGCTGCTGCTGGCGAAGTTGTGGACGGTGTACCCGCGGCTGTTCGCCTGGCCGCCGGTGCGGTCGGTGCGGCACGCCCTGGAGCGGTTGTCGGTGGCCGTGCTGGTGGCGGCGGCCGTCTTCGAAGTGGCCACGGGCCTGCTCAACACCGCGCAGTGGTATCCGTGGCCGTTCTCCTTCGTGCCGGTGCACTACGCCGTGGCCTGGCTGGTGGCCGGATCGCTCGTGCTGCACATCGCGGTCAAGGCTCCCGAGATCCGGGCCCACTGGAACCGGCGGTCGCCGGGCACCCTGGCCCTGCCCGAGGAGGACGGGCCCAGCCGGCGCTCGCTGCTGGCCGCGGTAGCAGGGGCGGTCGGTGCGGTCACCGTGACCACCGTGGGCCAGTCCTTCACGCCCCTGAAGGACCTGACCCTGCTCGCACCCCGCCACCCGGACCACGGCCCGCAGGGTCTGCCGGTCAACCGCACCGCTGCCGCGGCCGGAGTCGGGCTGATTCCAGCCGAGCGCTACCGCCTGACGGTCGCCGGGCCGCGACCCTACACGCTGACGCTGGATCAGCTGCGGAGCCTGCCGCAGCACGAGGTGGAGCTGCCGATCGCCTGCGTGGAGGGGTGGAGCAAGTCCGCGCACTGGACGGGCGTGCGGGTCATGGACCTCCTGGAACGTGCGGGTGCCCTGCCAAACGCCCGCGTGCGGGTGGTCTCGCTACAGACGCGGGGCGGCTACCGGGTCTCCGAGATGGGGCATGAACACGCCCACGATCCACTGACCCTGCTCGCTCTGCGCCTCAACGGCGAGGAGCTCTCCCCCGACCACGGCTACCCGGTGCGTCTGATCGCCCCGAACCGGCCCGGCGTACTGCAGACCAAGTGGGTCGGCCGACTGGAGGTGCTGTCATGAGGGTGAGTGTGACGCGGCTGCTCACGGGTGTGGCCGGTCTGGCGCTGATGGGCGTCGGCGTCTCCCTGCTGCTGGACGTGCGCGACCTGACGGATGTTCTGGTCTGGCTCGGCGGGGCGGTGGTACTGCACGACGCGCTGATCGCGCCGCTGGTGCTGCTCATCGGGCTGGTGCTGGTCCGCGGCGGTGCGCGCGGGCCGGTCCGGGGAGCACTGCTGGTGGCGGGCGCCCTGACGGCGGTCGCCCTGCCGGTGCTGCTGCGCCCGGGGAAGCCGGCCAACTCCTCGGTTCTGCCACTGGACTACCCGCGCAACTGGCTGCTCACGCTGGTGGCGGTGGCGGCCGTCACGGCCCTCGTACTGGCCGCGCGGGGGATCCGCCGCAGCCGTCGGCGGCCACCTTCGTAGGTGCGGCCACCTTCGTGGGTTCGTCCGCGCTCCTGCCTGCCGGGCCGTCTTGCGGGTGTCCCACGGTGGCGGCCGCACGGCCCGGTAGCGCTCGGCTCGCTGCCGGAAGGCTTACGAACTCCTGACGCTCCGGCGTCGTACAGTCGCCGGGCGGGCCGTGGCCGTAGCGTCGGTGGCATGTTGATTCTGGTCACCGGAGGTGCGGGCTTCATCGGCTCGCACGTCGTCACCGCCCTCACTGGCGCCGGGCACGATGTGCGCGTGCTCGACGCACTGTTGCCTGCCGCACACCGTACGACCCCGCCGATCCCCGATGGGGTGGACTGGAGGCATGCGGACGTCCGCGACGCGGCGGCCGTGGCCGGGGCCCTGCGGGGCGTGGACGCCGTCTGCCATCAGGCGGCGATGGTCGGGCTCGGAAAGGACTTCGCCGACGCCCCCGCCTACGTGGGTTGCAACGACCTGGGCACCGCGGTGCTGCTGGCCGGTATGGCCGAGGCCGGGGTGCGGCGTCTGGTGCTGGCGAGTTCGATGGTGGTCTACGGAGAAGGACGCTACGAGTGCCCGTGGCACGGTGCCGTACGGCCGGGGCCGCGCACGGTGGCCGATTTGGAGGCGGGACGCTTCGAACCGCCCTGCCCGACGTGCGGTGAGCCGCTCGCCCCAGGACTGGTGGCCGAGGACGCCCCGCTCGATCCGCGCAACGTCTACGCCGCCACCAAGCTCGCGCAGGAGCACCTCGCCTTCGCGTGGGCCCGTGCCGTCGGCGGGCGGGTGGCCGCGTTGCGCTACCACAACGTGTACGGGCCCGGGATGCCGCGTGACACCCCGTACGCCGGCGTCGCCTCGCTGTTCCGGTCCGCACTGGAGCGCGGTGAGGCACCGCGGGTGTTCGAGGACGGTGGCCAGCGGCGGGACTTCGTCCATGCACGGGACGTGGCCGGGGCCAACCTCGCGGCCCTGGGCGGTCTGCCCGGTCTGCCGGAGGGGACCACACGGGCGTACAACGTCGGCAGCGGCGAGCCCCACACGGTGGGCGAGATGGCCGCCGCCCTGGCCGAGGCGCACGGCGGGCGGACGCCGGTCGTCACAGGGGAGTACCGGCTCGGCGACGTCCGCCACATCACCGCCTCCTCGCACAGGCTGCGCGACGAACTGGGGTGGAAGCCCGAGGTCGCGTTCGGGGAGGGAATGGCGGAGTTCGCGACGGCCTCGCTGCGAGCCGGCTGACGTCTTCCGTCCGGCCGGAACGCCGGCCCCGATGAACGCGAAGGGCCGGCCCTGCTTTCGCCCGCAGGGCCGGCCCTGCTCCGGTGGGCTCCTCAGACAGCGGCGGGCAGGCGGACCTCGAAACGGCAGCCGCCGGGGACGTTGCACACCGCCGCGAGCCCCCGGCGAGCGTGGGGAGCGCGTTTCATGCCACCGAGTCTCACACCGGCGTTCGGCCGTCGGCGGGAGCGGCGCCGGACGTCAGCGATCCGTAAGAGCACCAAATCCCTTTTGTCTGCTTTGCATCCGTAGGGTGAGTGGAGTGATCGAAACATCCCCCTCTTCGCCTGCTCCTGTGGACGTGGTGCTGCCCTGCCTCGACGAGGCCGAGGCCCTGCCGTGGGTGCTGGACCGCATCCCCCCGGGCTGGCGCGCGATCGTCGTCGACAACGGCTCCACCGACCGCTCCGCGGACATCGCCCGCGCCCTCGGGGCGCATGTCGTCCACGAGCCGCGGCGCGGCTTCGGCGCCGCCTGCCACACGGGCCTGACCGCCGCCACGGCCGACGTCGTCTGCTTCTGCGACTGCGACGCCTCCCTCGACCCCGCGCTTCTGCCCTCCGTCGCCGAGCCCGTCCTCGACGGCTCCGCCGACCTCGTACTGGGCCGCCGCAGGCCCGTCACGCGCCGCGCCTGGCCACTGCACGCCCGCCTGGCCAACACGGCCGCCGATGCCGCCGCGGTCGCCGCTTGCTGCCCGCCCGGTTCGCGCTTCGTCGCCACCTTCAACTCGCTCACGGAGGCCGGGCGATGAGCGCCCCGGCAAGCGGTACGGACCTTGCCCCCGGCGACCGGACGACGACCGATCCGGGCGAGCCGTGGACGGCCGACCCCTACGCCCACGCTCTGCGCACCGGACGCGGCCCGCTCTTCTTGCGCCGCCTGTCACCACCGGCCCATCCAGACGGCGCCGGAGCGGAAGGGGAACTGCTGCCACTGGACGTCGAGCGCTGGTGCGCCGCCCCCAACGCCGCCGACACCGGCATTCTGCACCGCTGCACCGGTCCCGTCCTCGACGTCGGCTGCGGACCGGGACGTCTGGTGGCGACCCTGGCCGCCCAGGGCATGCGGGCGCTCGGCGTGGACGTCAGCCCGGCCGCAGTGGCCCGTACCAGACAGCACGGGGGTGCTGCCGTGCGCCGGTCCGTCTTCGACCGCCTGCCGGGGGAAGGCCGCTGGGGCACCGCCCTGCTGATGGACGGCAACGTCGGCATCGGCGGCGACCCGCTCGCTCTCCTCGTCCGCCTCCGCACCGTGGTCGCGCCCGGCGGGCGCCTGCTGGCGGAGGCCGCCCCGCACGACGTGGACGAGCACCTCACCGTCCGCGTCGAGGACGCCCACGGCCGGCACGGGCGCCCCTTCCCCTGGGCCCGCCTCGGCACCACCGCCCTGCTGCATGCCGCCGAGGCCGCGGGCTGGATCACGACCGGCCGGTGGACGGCCGAGGGCCGCCCGTTCGTGGAACTGCACCGCCCGCAGCCCGGACATCACGACGAGCACCCCACGGCCACCGGAAGGTCCGAACACCCATGAGCGAAACCGCCGCCCCACACCGCCAATCCCCCAGCCGCTGCCCGGCCAGCCCGCCGCACCTACGAACCGGACAACGGCCCGTATCAGCACCCTCGTCACCGCGGTCCTCCTCGCCGCACTCACCGCCGTCGCCTTCGACACCGTTCGCGCAGGCGACAACCAGAGCGACCCCGGCCGCAATGAACGGCAGAACGGCCATGGCGACCAACAAGACCAGCAGCGGCAGGGTGAACTGGAAGTAGACAGATACGGGCCTGGCGTATCCCACACCCTGCATGAGCGCGATCGACAGCCCAACGGCCGGCCCCGCCCCCCAGCCTCGAATCACCCATGGAACCGCCCCGGCCAGCTGCCACCAGGCCAATTCACGAGTGCTCAAGGAATCGGCGTGACGGGCGAGGAAGACCAGCCACCGCCGCGCCGAGTCGCCGACCCAGCGCCTGTCGGAGGCCGCAGAGACCAGCGACTCGTCGTAGACAGCGGGTATGAACTGGTCGAGGAGGTGATCCTCGATCGCCTGCCGGTCGGGGAAGCGGCGCTGGTCGAGGAGTGCGGCCGGGTCCTTGTCGGTGTCGCTGTAGGCAGCCCGGGCCAGCGTCGTCATCAGCGGCGTGGACAAAGCCTGGGAAAGGACACGCACTTCGGGATCGCGGGGCCGGTCGCGCATCCGGGCCAGGACCGGTTCCCATTTGGTGATCGTGCGGCCGCCAGTGACCTCCGGGCGGGCGGTACGAGGCAGGTAGCCCGCCAGTTCCGCCGGGCGCAGTGGACGGATGCGGACGACGGCCGCACCAGTGAGCACATCGGCCTGCTACAGGGCATCCCGGTATTCCTCGTCCCGGCTGGTCAGAAGAATCCGGGCGGCAGCGTCCAAGGTCGCGTTGAGTTTCCGCAGGGCCTCCGGCCGTGCGCCGGCCGGGATCTCGTCGAAGCCATCGAGAACAGGGAAAACCCGGCCGGTGCGCAGCAACTCCTTGGCAACCGCGCGAGCGGACACCACTCCGGTAGCGAGTGAGGCGTGATCGGCGCCGAGGCGGTCGGCCGCCCATTCCCACAGGTCGGGCTGAGCTTCCGGACGCCATGAAGCGAGGGGAAGGATCACCGGCACACGGTCACCTGGCTGCCGACGATCCAACTGGCCCAGGACGAACCGCAGCATCAGGACCGACTTGCCCGCACCAGCCTTGCCGAGCACGACGAGTCGACCGGACGGCACTCGCTCAAACACCGCTTCGATGTCGTCTAAGCCACCGCTGAGGTCGACGGGGCCGTCCGCGTTCCCGATATTGGACCAATGGTCGGCGAGCCTCGGGAGGGCGTTGGACCACCGTACGGGCACCGGCACGGGATCCTGCAACCGCCGTAACCGCTCCTCCCGTCCCCACTGCTCGCCCAGCGCATCAGCGAGACGCTCGGCCGCCGCGTCGAGATACCAACGCGACCTGTTACCCCACAGCGTCTGCGACTGGCGGTGGCGTGCGACCGTCGTCGTCGCCAGTGCGCCCCCTAGCACCAGCAGCAAGGCAGCGATCGCAAGCACGGAGGGTTCCCGCTGCGTGGCTGGGCTGCGCGCCCATACCACCACGGCGAGGCATCCGGCCGCGACGGCAAGCGCCGACAGCCCCAGCCACATGAACGTCCACCGTGCGGAGACGAATCTCGGCTCGTCATGGAAGTGGATTGCCAGAATTCCGGTGTTGGCGACGCCCCTTCCGCTCGCGGTGGCGGGACCGGTATGGGTCACCTGTACCGAGTCGGCGGGCCAAGGAGCCGATCCCCGGTAGCCGGTCACCGCCGTCCCACCGTCGCGGGCCGTGGCCTCACCCGTGTCCATGGCGGCCACCGGCGGCATCTGGGCGGCCCCACGGTCCGTGGTTTCGCACCCCACGACGTCGGGATCCGTTGCGGGTCGGGGCTTGCGCCATCGCATTCCCAGGACCGCCCCCGGCAGGCGGCTGGAACAGTGTCCAGACAAGGGCGGCGATGCCGACGGCGGCTTGGACAGAGGCCCCGGCCAGCTGCCCGGTATCAGAGCTGTCCAGCAGCCAGATCAGCGGCGTGGAGATGATTCCGGCTGCCGCCAGCAAAATGACCGTGATCTTCCGTCCCTGCGACATAGCCAGCCCCCAAACCTGCCGACAAGCGGCTGATGGCCCGTCACTTTTTATTATGGCTCCTTCTGAAACAGAAACGTATTCCCGCGGCACTGTGGTTCCGGCGCCGGGTCCTGATCTCGTGCACCGGCTCCCGCTGCGTCTGCTCACCGCTGGGTACCGCCGGATAGACGACCTCATGGACCGTTCCCTCCGGCTTGCCGAGCGATCCCTCGGCAAGCGATCTTCTCGGGGCGATTCGCGGATCTTGATCAGGCTGCGGCCCGTTCGCTCCCGCCGATCCACCATGACATGGGGTTCCGCCGCCACAGCGGGAACGAAGTGCCCGCCGCGACGGTGGGCCATCCCCGCGGCGAGCGCCCCGCGAATGACGCGCCCACTCGACAGCCTCGATCACCTGTCGATGGTCCCGCCCCCCTTCCATCCCGCCTCCGGTCCGGCAACAGGGGCTCGATCCGCGCCCACTGTGCGTCAGTCAACGCCACACGCGGACCAACGTCGCACTGATCCAAACGAAATCGCCTAGCTAGGCGACCTTCAGGGTGTAAAAGACTGCAGTTGCTCAGCAGGCCCCGGCTCGGCGGATGTTCCCGGTGGGGCCATGCGAGTGTCAGCTCCTTGCGGGCACGCCGTCCGACATGGTGCTCGGTGCCCGTCGGGAGGTCGTCAAGGGCCCGGCTGCGGCGCGGGTGGACTGGGCTCCCGCTACCGAGGACTGCCGACGGCAGGTTGGTGTCGGCCCTGGGTTCTGTCGTCAAAATGTCGCGCCCTCACCCCCACGCCCGTGCAGGCGGACAGCCCGGCGACGGACGCTTCACCCACCGCCCCGGCAGGTCGGCGTCTTGCTCATGCGATTATGCGGGCGGCTCTCGGTCGACCTGTGCACAGTCAACTGATCAGACGATCGAGCCATCGGGCATCGAGCCATTGGGTGAGAACAGGGGTGTGGTGTGAGCGGGACTGGGGGGCAGGACGGGTCGTCCGTGTCGGACGAGGACTGGGAGCGGTTCCTCCGTGAATCGGTGAGGGATGTGGCCGGTGCCCCCGTGGAGCCGTCGGCACGTGCCCGCGAGGTGGAGCGGCGGCTGCGGGAGCGCTCGGGGCAGCCGGAAGGCTGGCGTACGTACTCACCGGCCCGGCCCCGGCGCAGGACAGGCTGGTACGTGACCGGGCTGGTGACGGCCGTGGTCCTCCTGATCGTAGGGCTCTTCCCGCAGCAGGTCGTCGACTGGATCGGCGGCATCGGCAGTGGGCAGGAGCCGTTGGCCGCCGAGACGGAACGCCCGCGGGAGGCGCCCGGCGCCGGGCCGGGCCTGCGCCCTACCTTCACCGAACCCTTCCGGGGTTCGCCTGCAACCCGTTGGGCCGACGGAGCGGCAGGGATCACCATGCCACCGGCCAAGGCGACCGGCTGGATGGACACCGCCCAGGTCGAGCGGGCACTGACGCAGAGCCGGGACTTCCTGGTGGCCGCGGGGCTCGACTCCCGCGTACTGCACGGCGAGCGGCCCACGAAGGCGATCGCGCTGTTGAACCCGCACCAGACGGACGTCCAGGACTATCTCCGAACCGCCCTGTCGTCGACGGCGCCCACTCCCGAGACCGACCCGCTGCTGTTGTTCAGCCGCTTCCGGCCGGGACAGGCCCAGCTGGTCGGTGACGTGGTCAAGACGCGCGGTCGGCTCACGTACCGGGAGGGGAAACGGGGGGCGGTCGAGGTGACGGCGGACGTCACCTTTGTGTACCCGGTCACCCCGGCGGGCGACGGCGGACGGGACGCAGAGGTCGTCCGTACGATCGTGCGGCGCAAGGTGGTGATGAGCTGGGACGACCCCGCCAAGGTGATCACCGAACCCGGCACGATGTCCCTCGTCTCGTACGCGCTCGACATGACCAACGGCGGCTGCTCCGCCCCGACTGGCTACTTTGTGCCGCCCTTCGGTAGGGCCGATGAGCAGCCCGCCGATACTCACCACGTCGATCCGTACGACCGCAGCAAGCCGATCGAGGCGAGCAACGGCACGACGGCCGGGGGCAACGGCTGCGCGACCGCCACCCGCTCGTAGACGCCTCGTCGTGGCGACAGCCGGACGGGGCGATGTGCCATGTCCGGCTGTTCCGCCGCTCCTACGGCCGTGCTCAGAACGCGCACCGCATGATCCCGGGCCGGCCGTACTTGACCGGGGCCGGGCCATGCCGGAGACCGGCCGGACTTTGTGGACTGCGAGGATGGACGCGGTCCGCGTGGAGCCCGGCGCCGATGTCGCCGCGGTGACTGCGGTGCAGATCCGCGAAGTCGTCGAGCGACTGACCGTCGTCGGCCAGTGGCGGCCGGACAATCCGAGGGCATGGCCGTCTTGGACGCAGGTTACGACGGCACTGCTATCCGCCTGGCCTTGGAGAAGCTGCCCAGCGGCGGGGCGAAACAGGCCAGTAGGGCTGTGGTGGCCGGGCATCGGCGCCACCGAGGTTGATATCGACCGCTACCGGCAGTCTCTCCTCCGCCGCTTCGACATCGAGCACACCCTCTGACGGCTCAAGCAGACGCCCGGCTGGGCCGAACCCACCTTCACAGCCCCCGAAGCAGCCGACCGAGGGGATTCCTCAGCGCGATGCGCGCAGGGAAGCGTCCAAGGTGCTCATGAGGTGGGCAACGCGGCCCTTGCCTGTCGGCGCGAGCGGATACCGGCAGAGAACATCGATCAGGACCGGCGTGGCGCGTCGCCTAGCCTGCTCGATGAGCTTGTCTCCGACGTCGGGATCGTCGCCTGCGCGCAACTCGGCTACCCGCGCTGCACAAGCAGCCCCGCGCAGGATGTGACCTACCTGGGTAGCCTTCGCGATGGGGTGCAGGTACGCGGCAGCTGCGGCGTCTCCAGCAGCGCGCGCAGCAAGTCGTGCGGTTTCGCTGTCCGCTTCCTTCGCGGCGCGGTGTGCGTCCAACGCGGCAACGCGCTGCAGCTTGGTCCTTCTCGCGCCGTTCACGAACTCCCAGGCGGCATCAACTGCTGCGCGAGGCCGCGGATCATCGGGAACAGCCTCCTCGAACGCCGGAAGGACTTCCTGAACACTCTCCACCACGTAGCGCGTCACGACGCGCAGCTCGTCCATGGTCAGCTCGAAGTCACCGGCTCCGGTCGTCATGACCCGATTCTCCCATCGACGCGGTGGCCGACGGCGACGGGTTAGGCGTCACCGCTCGCGTCGAGCGGAACCGTGCGAATCCGCAGGCACCAGTGCTCACGAAGCAGCGGATCCTACAAAAGCGGATCTTGAGTATGTGGCGATCTCGGCTTGTGTCGCGAGGAGATCTAGCGGATGAGCAGTGGGCGGTACTGGAACCGCTGTTGCCCAGGGGGAAGAGGTCGGGAAGGCCGCCGACATGGACCCGGCAGCTGATCGACGGCATGCGGTTCCGGGTTCGTACCGGCATCCCGTGGCGGGACATGCCCGACGCAGCCCCGGAGGCCAGCGGTCCTTCTGCTCACCCCGTGCCTGCGCCAAGTCGCTGCTCCCGCCTCGCCGCCGCCCGTGGTCGTGACGCTCCCTGGGGAGGATCAGGGGAGTATCCGAGCCGCTGGGGAGCGCGTGGGGAGAAGCAGCTGCATAACCCGGCAAGGACCTGAAAGACGTTGAAAGGATCATTTGCGCGGGTCAGCGGCGGGCGCAGTCGCATCATCACAGGTCAAGGGCAGTGCCTGGACAACTTCGTCGTGAAGTTCACCGGCTCGGCGCAGGGCCGCAAGGCGCTGGTCGCCGAGGTGATCGTCGGCGAGCTGGCCCGAAGACTCGGGCTGCGGGTAC
>NZ_JBEZIX010000091.1:0-21263 GCF_040651315.1 Streptomyces sp. NPDC048506 | reverse complement strand
CGCGGCGACTACGCGCCGATCGACCAGTTCGGCTGGGACGGCGGCACCGGCACCACCGCCTACGCCGACCCGCACAACGGACTCGTCGGCGTCCTGCTCACCCAGGTCGGGCTGTCCCTCCCAGACCCCGCACAGCTCATCCACGACTTCTGGACCACGCTCTACCAGGCAATCGACGCCTGACATCGACGACGGACACCGACCTGGCGTCCCCGTGGGCCCGCCCTCGACCCACGACACCCGACAGCCGGGCCCCTGGCCCCGAACCGTCGACATCCCCACAGTGCGTGACGGGCGGACATAGTCACTGAACCCGCAGGCCAGAGATGCTTTCCCCTCGGCGTGGTGCCTTGGGCGAGCGCCCAGGGGCATTGATTTTCGGGCGGTCGGGCAGCACGCGAGCGGCCCGCCGGCGGCGGATCAGTGCCGCCGGAGGGCCGCTCGGGTCCGGTCAGGCGAGGGCGAGGAAGAGCTTCTCAAGTTCCTCCTCGGTCATCGGGGCGGCGTCGGCCTGTTGCTCGGCGCTCAGGCACTGGCGCATTCCGCTGGCCACGATCTTGAAGCCGGCCCGGTCGAGGGCCCGGGAGACGGCGGCGAGCTGGGTGACGACGTCCTTGCAGTCCCGGCCGGCTTCGATCATGGCGATGACGCCTGTGAGCTGTCCCTGGGCACGGCGCAGCCGGTTGAGGACCGCGCTCATCGCTTCTTCTTCCACCTTCACCGGGCTCCTCCTCGCTCGTGCAGAGTGCTCTCAGGATACCCCAGTGGGTATATGTCGGGTCAGTGGCGGCTGGGTTCCGGGGTGGGTGCCATCGCCCTGGGCGGGCTTTCGGTGCGGCGTGCGCGCCTGCGCTGGATCAGCAGCGTTGCCGCCGTCACAGGGACCGAGGCCAGGACGACCGGGCCGAGCTGCTGGCTGAGGACGAAGACGCCCATGGCGACGACGAACCAGCCGAAGCCGGTGCGCAGGGTGTGTTGGGGGATGCGTCCGGCGAAGCGCCCGCCGATGAGGCTGCCGAGGACGGCGGCCACCGTGACGGCCAGGGCCAGGCTCCAGTCGAGGTGCGGGCCGGAGAGGTGTCCGGCCAGTCCGGCGAACGAGTTCATGGCGATGACCAGCAGCGAGGTGCCGACCGCGATGCCCATCGGCAGGCCGGCCAGCAGCGCCAGCGCGGGCACGATGAGAAAGCCGCCGCCGGCGCCGAGGATGCCGGTGACCGCGCCGACGACGAGACCCTGTATCAGCAAGCGGTGGAGCGGGAGTTCGCCGTGCGCCTGCTCCGGGGCCCGGCGCGGGCCGCGGAGCATCGCGGCGGCCGTGGCGAGCATCATCAGCGCGAACGCGACCAGCAGCACGGCGTCCGGGATGTACGCGGCCACCCGTCCGCCCGCGTAGGCGCCGGCCATGCCCGCCAGGCCGAACAGCGTCCCGGTGCGCCAGCGCACCCGGCCGGCGCGGGCATGGGAGATCAGGCCCGCGAGACTGGTGACACCGACGACGAACAGCGAGGTGGTGATCGCCTGCTTGGTGTCCTGGCCGGCCAGGTAGACCAGGATCGGGACGGTGAGCATGGATCCGCCACCGCCCAGGACCCCGAGGAGGACCCCGATCAGGAGCGAGGCGGCGAGGGTGAGAGTGATCACGGCCGGCTCCTGAGGGCGGCGACCACCGAGTTGATGTCGGTCCGTGGGCCGCGGTTGTAGGGGAGCTTGGCGAGCAGCATGCCCATCGCACAGGTGTTGGTGACCGCGGCGAAGGTGAGACCTGCTCCGACAGCCGTGCCGATCAGGCCCGCGCCGGGCACCGCGAGGCCGACCAGCCCGGAGACGAGCACGATCGAACCGGCGACCAGCCGGACCTGGCGCTCCAGTTCCCAGCGCGCCGACCCGCGGGTCACCGGGCCACCGGCCGCCTCCCACGCGACCATGCCGCCCTGAAGGACGCGCAGGTTGGGCAACCCGGCCTCGGAGAGCGCCTGTTCGGCCTGTGCGGCGCGGGCGCCGGAGCGGCATATCAGGACGACGTCCTCGTCGAGGTGGTGGAGCAGGTCGGCACGGTGCTCGCGCAGCGTGTCCAGGGGCACGTTGTAGGCGCCGGGGATGTGGACGGTGTGGAACTCGCCGGGAGTGCGCACGTCCAGCAGGCGCGGGCCGCTGCCGTCCTTGGTGAGTTCCCTCAGGGCGGCGGCGTCGAGTCCGGCGGGGGTGCGGGCTGCGGTGGTCATGGGGTCTCCGGTGTCGGTTCGGCCGGGCCGGGAGAAATACCCGCCCGGGTATATGCAGGGGTGTGGCGGGGCAGGGGTGTCCGGCGGGGATGGCGGGGGGCAGTCACCTGTCGGACACCGACGGCTCGGGAGGGGACGGGGCCGGTCCGGAGGGCTGATGACGGCGGCCTCCGCACCGGATCCCCGCGCCTTGGGGTGTGGTCAGGCGGCGGATGCGGTGAGCAGTGCCCAGGCGCCGTAGCCACCGAGTACGTCGGAGACGTCCTGGAAGCCGTGGTGGCGCAGCAGGCTGGCGGCGATGGACGAGCGGTGCCCGCCGGCGCAGTGCAGCACCAGGGGGCGGCTGGTGGGAATCTCGTCCAGGCGGCGGGGTAGTTCGCCCAGCGCGATGTGCAGCGAGCCGTCGATGAAGCCGCCCGCGCGCTCGGAGCAGTTGCGCACGTCCACGACCACCGGGGGCCGGTCGCCGGCGAGGGCGGTGCGCAGCTGGTCGGCGGTCAGGCGGCTGGCCGGGGCAACCTCGTCGGGCATCGCCGCGAGGGCGTCGTCGGGGCTGCGCAGGTAGCCGGCCACGCGGTCGAAGCCGATGCGGGCGAGGCGGGTGGTGATCTCCTCCTCGCGGTTCTGCGGCGCGACGACCAGGATGCGGCTGTCGGGGGTCAGCACGGTGCCGGCTTGCTCGGCGAAGCGGCCGTCGGCGGGGATGTTGATCGCGCCGCGCACGTGGCCGGTGCCGAACTCCTGCGGACTGCGGGCATCCACCACCACCGCTCCGGCCACGCGCTCGGCGCGGAACTCCGCCACCGACAGCGGCCGGGGCGCGGCGGCCGGGTCGAACAGGTCGCGCTCCTGGCGGTTGAGGGTGGCGTCGTAGCCGAAGTAGCCGGGTGCGGCGGACTGTCCGGCCGCGACGATGGCGACGAACTCGTCCTCGCTCATCGGCCGGCAGGCGTAGTTGGTGGCGCGCTGGGCGCCGATGGTGGACTGCTTCTCGGTGGAGAGGTTCTTGCCGCAGGCCGAGCCGGCGCCGTGGGCGGGGAAGACCCGCACCTCGTCGGGCAGGCCCATCAGCTTGTGCTGCACGCTGTGGTAGAGCATCCGTCCGAGTTCCTCGGCCGTGACGCCCGCCGAGGCGAGCAGGTCGGGGCGGCCGACATCGCCGATGAACAGCGCGTCTCCGGTCAGCACTCCGTAGGGGACCTCGTCGGCGGCGTGTTCGTGGACCAGGACGCTGATCGACTCCGGGGTGTGCCCGGGGGTCTCCATGATCTTGAGGGTGACGTCGCCGAGGCTGATCCGCTCGCCGTCGGTGAGCTTGCGGATCGGGTACTCGGTCTCGGCGCGCTGCCCGTAGCCGATCCACGCGCCGGTGCGGGCGGCCATCTCCAGGTGGCCTGCGATGAAGTCGGCGTGGAAGTGGGTGTTGATGACGGCCTCGACGGTGAAGCCGCGGGCGTCGGCGTCGGCCATGTACTCGGAGATGTCCCGGCGCGGGTCGACCACCACCGCCTTGCCGGTGGACTCGTCGGCGATCATGTACGACGCCTGGGAGAGGCAGTCGAGGTAGTACTGGGCGAAGAACACGGTGAGCAACCTTCCGATCCAGGAGCCACACAGGGCTTTGATATACCCGGTGGGGTATCAAAACGGACAGAGTGAGGCCGCGGCCGGTTGATGGCAGGCCGCGACTTCGCTCAGGGGGGAACGAAGGGGCAGCGGGCGGCGCAGAAGCGGGTCGGCACGCCATTCCCTACATACCCTCTGGGGTATCCGAGTTTCGAACGTAACGCCTCCGTGGCACGACTGTCAAATACCCCCCTGGGTATCCACCTGGGCCTGCCGCCGCTTCTCGGCACGTCCTTCCCGCAGCTGCACCGGTCGGGCTTGGGCAATCCCCCAGAAGCCCCAGGTCGGCGACCTGGGGCTTAGTTGTCGTCCAGGCCATTGGGGGGCGCATGCCACGGGCGCGCCATAAGGCGCCGACCAGTGGTATGGCTGGCGAGGCTGGACTGTTCCGTGCTCAGTGCGAAGGAGTGCGGTCCGTGGCGTCGTTGGCCGGGTTGACGGTCGCGGAGGTGGAGAGGGTCGCGGCACGGGCGCGGATGACGAGGGCGCGGGAGAGCACCGCGGTGACCGCCATGAAGAGCAAGAAGTTGGTGATGATCCCGGATACGTCGGGGAGCGCCGCGCCCCGCTTGACGAGCCAGGTGCCCACGTCGGTGCCGAACCAGTAGGTGAGGCCGATGGAGAGCAGGGAACGGGCGAGCGCCATGGCGACCCAGACGGCGGCGTAGCCGACGCCGGCGAAGGTCACGATGGTGTTGTCGGCCTGCTTGCTCACCTTCATGAGACTGACGGCGAGCAGACCGATCAGGACGCCGACAGCCACGCCGACGATCTCCGCGGTCAGGCCGATGCCGCTGGTGTAGAAGGTGCTGCCGAAGGTCAGGACGACGCCGCTACAGATGATCAGGGACAACCAGATCCGTCGGTGGTTGAACGTGCGGTGCCCCAGGTCCGAACCCAGGGTGGCGGCCAGGACGACGGCGTTGATGAGGAGAGCGCTGGTCAGACTCATTGCAGATGGCTCCGGATGCGGATGAGGAGGACGAGGAGGACGAGGAGGACGAGGAGGACGAGGGCGAGGACGATGTGACTCTTCGAGCATCCGGAAACGGGCATCCGCGCACATCAGCCCGGCAGCCGAGGAGGGTGGAGTGCTTGGACCTCCCCCCTTCTCCACCCCTCTCCACCCCTCTCCACCCCTCTCCACCCTGCGGGACCCCTGCTCCGTGACGATGCGGGTCGAGACCGTGGCATGGTGACCGTATGCGCCTGATCACCCCCGTACTCGCTGCCCGGGCGCGCCGGATCGTCCAGCGAGCGGACGGGCCTTCCCCCGAGCTCTCGGCTCCGCTCGAGCAGGGGGGACCCTCATGGTCGACGCTGGCGGCCAGGAACCTGGTGCTGTGTCTCGTGCTTTTCGCGGCCGCGGTTGCCGGCGTGCGGGCCTGGCTGGTGGGTGAGGCTGCGGTGGCGCCGGGCTGGGTGGCGGCCGTGGGGTGGGTGGCGTTCGCGGCCTGGTCCGCGCTCGCCTGGCGTGGCACCGATGCGAAGTGGCCGATGGCGCGGCTTCTGCTGCTGGCGGCCACCGTGCTGGCGGAGGGCCTCGTGCTCACCTGGGCACCGGCGCTGGCGGCGGCCGCCGCGCCGCTGCTGTTCGCAGCCGTCATGGCGGGCGCCGCCGCGCTGCCGGTCCCGGCGAGTACGGGCCTGCTCGCCGCCGGCGTGCTGGCGCTGGTGTGCGGAGACCTGCTGACCGCACCAGGTTCCACCGGCCAGTGGGGTGTCGCCGTCTGGACCCTGACGCTGATCATCTTCCAGCTGATCGGCCTGACCCGTCGCAGTGCCCGCGTCCAACACGAGCAGGCCGAGCTCCTGCTCGACCAGAGCAGACAGATGCAGGAGGAGCGGCAGCGGACCGCGGCTCTGGACGAACGCGCCCGCATCGCCCGAGAGATCCACGACGTCCTCGCACACTCCCTGGGCGCCCTGTCGGTGCAGCTCGAAGTGGTCGATGCCCTGCTGGAAGCCGAGCCTCCGCGAACGCGGGAGGCCGCCGAACGGGTGCGGAAGGCCCGCCGTATCGCCGTGGAGGGGCTGGCCGAGACGCGGCGTGCGATCACGGCGTTGCGTATGGACACCGCCCCGCTGCCGGACGCCGTACGTGCCCTGGCCGACAGTCTTCGGGAGCGCCACGCCGGGCCGGTGCGCGCGGAGGTCACCGGCGTGGTGCGGCCGCTGCCGGACGAGGTGTCGCTGTGCCTGGTGCGCGTCGCCCAGGAGGCCCTCGGCAACGTGGCCAAGCACGCCCCCGGCCAGCAGGCGGAGCTCGTGCTGGCCTACGAACCGGCCCGGGTGCGGCTGACCGTCCGCTCCGCCCTGCCCGCATCCGACGGCCCTCATACGGCCGTGCACGAGCCCGGCGGCTACGGTTTGGCCGGTATGCGGGAGCGTCTGCGGCTGGTGGGAGGCACCCTTGCTGCCGGCCCCGGACACGAGGGCTGGACCGTCCGGGCGGAGGTAACGGTATGAACCTGCGGATCGTGGTCGCGGACGACCAGGAGGTGATCCGCGAGGGCCTGATGACGCTGCTCGACCTGATGCCGGGCATCGACGTCGTCGGCGGCGCCGTCGACGGCGAGCAGGCACTGGAGCGGGTCGCCGCCCTGCAACCGGATGCGATCCTGATGGACCTCAACATGCCCGGCACCGACGGGATCGCCGCCACGGTCCGCATCACCCGGGACCACCCGCAGACCGCGGTGGTCGTGCTGACCACCTACGCCGAGGAACCCCTCATTCTCGACGCCCTGCGGGCCGGTGCCCGCGGCTACCTGACCAAGGACGCCGGGAAGGCCGAGATCGTCCGCGCGATCGAGGCGGCCGTCACCGGCCACACCACCCTGGCCCCTGCCGTCCACCAGCAGCTCCTGGACGCAGCCGGCCGGGCCGCTCCGGTCTCCGCACCCCGGCCCGGGCGGTCGGCGGACACGGCGGGGCTGACCAAGCGGGAGGAGGACGTCCTCCGCCTGATGGCCCAGGGGCTGTCGAACGCCGCGATCGGCCGACGTCTCCTGATCGGCGAGGCGACCGTCAAGACCCATGTGAACCATCTGTTCGCGAAGATCGGTACCCGCACCCGGGCCGAGGCCGTCGCCTGGGCCCACAACCACGGCTACGCGCCGCCCCCGCAGTCGTCGGCCTGACCGTGCGCGGCCGCGCAGACGCCGCCAAGCCGCTGTCACTACCGAAGAAGAACCAGCTCAGGCGACGATTCCGGCTGGCCCACTAGAGGGAGTACGGGCCGAACCGGCCCCACGCCACGGCAGCCGCGAGCGCGAACATCACCAGATTCACGGCGATCATCTGTGTCTCGCTGCGACGGGCATGCACGACCATGGCGCCGAGCATGACCAGCGCCAGACCGAGGGACGCCAAGGGCGCCAGCACCGGTGCGATGCCGAGCGCGGGCGGCAGAACCAGGCCGACCGCGGCCAGCACCTCCAGGCTTCCGATCAGCTTCACCGTCCCCGCGCTCACCCCCTCGGTCCAGCCCATACCCGACGCGGCCAGCTTCTCCTTCGGCTGGGACAGCTTCATCGCCCCGGCCGCCAGGAATGCCACAGCGAGCACGCCCGCGAGGACCCACAACAGAACGTTCATCATGATCAACACCTTTCAATGACTTAAATACTTAAGTGAAGGCTAGGACCAATTCACTTCAAGATGCAAGTCATCCAGCAAGTTGATCACTTCACGCGTGAAGCTATACTCACGAGCATGGAGACCCCGCAGGAACCTCGCTGGCTGGACAATGAGGAAGATCAGGCATGGATCGCGCTCAGCAGCATGCTGATGCGGCTCCCCGCGGCACTGGACACGCAGCTACAGCGCGACGCCGGCCTGAGTCACTTCGAGTACCAAGTGATGGCCGGGCTCTCCATGGTCCCCGAGCGCACCCTGCGGATGAGCGAGCTCGCCGCGTTCGCAGAGGGTTCTCTCCCCCGGCTGTCCCAGGTCGTCGGACGACTGGAGAAGCGCGGCTGGGTACGCCGCAACCCCGACCCCACCGACGGCCGCTACACCGTGGCCACCCTCACCGACGACGGTTTCGACAAGGTGGTCGCCACCGCCCCCGGGCACGTGGAGGCCGTGCGCAGCTGTGTCTTCGACGCACTCACCAGGGCACAGGTCCGCCAGCTGGCCACGATCGGCCGCCGCATCGTCGGCGCCATCGACCCCCAGCACCCGCTCGCCACCGGAACGCTGGACCGACTGCGCCCCGAGAAGTAGCCGCCCCCTCCGAGGCTTCAGTCCCCGGCCTCCGACGCATCCCGTGAAGGGGCGAGCAGGTCCGTGGGAGATTCCCTGATCTCACGCCAGAAATCGATGATCATCTGCTCGAATCGGAGACCGAGTTCGAGGGCAGCTCGTTGGGGCGTTCCTGGCGGCAAACGGTCTGATTCCGCCTGGCGTTGGTACCCGGCCAGCCGGATTCGGTGAGCCTCGGTCTGCTCTTCGGCAAGTCTGGCGACCGCCCGTGCGGCGGAATTGCGGTGGGCGGCGGCGCCGTCCCGGCCGAGGGGCTGGAAGAACAGCCGGAGTACGCCCTCGTCGTGGATCTCGGTGGCCGCGTCCGTCGGAGTCTCCAGCCACCGACGCAGCTCCTGCCGTCCCGCATCGGTGATCGCCAGGGTGCGGCGGCGGCGCCCCGTCTCTTCCCGGTGCTCGACGATCAGTCCCCGGCGCGCCAGGCGCCCGGCCTCTGCGTACAGCTGGGAGCGCGGGAACGCCCAGAAGTTGCCGATGCTCTGCTGGATGTGCTGATCGAGCTGGTAGGGGGTCGCCTCCGGTCGCTCCTCGAGCAGCCCAAGAACGACATACGCGCTGATGGGCAAGGCTGTCATGGCGATCTCCCGGTTCGGACGGTCTCGATCTCAATATTGCAGCCCGGACCGTCCAAGTTGCACTGTCGTTGGGGCGTCAGCGACCGAAGGAGAGCGAGATGACGGAGACAGCAGCGGAGAATTTCTACCTCGGCGGCAACCACGCGCCCGTTGCCGAGGAGGTGAGCACCTCCCAACTGGCCGTCACCGGTGCACTGCCGAGCGAACTGAACGGCCGCTACCTGCGCATAGGCCCCAATCCGAGGGGGCAGGTGGACCCCGCCACCTACCACTGGTTCTCCGGCGCGGGCATGGTGCACGGCATTCGGCTGCGCGAGGGCAGGGCGGAGTGGTACCGCAGCCGCTTCGTCGAGAGCGAGGGCCACACACCGAACACCAACGTCCTGGCTCACGGCGGACGCATCCTCGCTCTGGTGGAGGCCGGTCAGCCGCCGGTGGAGATCGCCCCTGACCTGGCACGGATGGCGGTCTGGAACTGCGACGGCACGCTCGGCCGCGGATTCACCGCGCACCCCAGGACCGACCCGGTGACCGGCGACATGCACGCCATCACCTACAACCCGAAACTCGCCGCCGCGCGCTATGTCGTCCTCGACGGCGACGGCAAGGCCAAGCACACCAGCGACATCGACCTCGACGACGGGCCGATGATCCACGACATGGCGTTGACCGAGACACGCGTCGTCGTTCTCGATCTCCCCGTCACGCTGGCCGCGGGCATGCGCCGCGCGAAGGCCGGCGAACCGGTGTCGAACCTCCCCTACGTCTGGGATGACCAACACCCGGCACGCGTCGGGATCCTGCCGGTCGGAGGCACCGCCGAGCAGATCCGGTGGATCGAGGTACCGCGGTGCTTCGTGTTCCATGTGCTCAACGCCCACGACAACCCCGACGGCTCCCTCACCCTCGACGTCATCCGCTACGACGAGGTGTTCCTCCGTGATCTGCACGGTCCCGGCGGCAGTGTGCCGGCCCTCGTACGCTGGACGATCAATCCCGCCACGGGCACCGTCAACGAACACGTCATCGGCGACTACAGCGTGGAGTTCCCGCGCATCAACTCCACCCTGGTCGGCCGCCCCCATCGCTACGGCTGGTTCGCCGGGGTCGGCGCCCACGGCCTGGAGATCACCGACGACGTGGAGCGCAGCCACACCAACGCCGGTCTGGAAACCGGGCCCTTGGTCAAGGTCGACACCGTGACCGGCACCAGCCAGATCCACCACTACGGGCCGGGGCGGGTCACCATGGAACCCGCGTTCGTGCCGCGACGGAACGCCGAAGGAGAAGACGACGGCTGGATCCTCTCCGTCGTCCACGACGCCAACACCAACCTGGCCGAGCTCGTGGTAGTCGACGCGGCCGACATCAATGCCGGCCCCATCGCCCGCGTTCACCTGCCGCAGCGCATTCCGTTCGGCTTCCACGGCAATTGGATTCCCGACACGGAGATCGTCCAGGGCTCACCGACATCGCTCTGCTGAACGGGCGGACCTCGGGGCGCCGATGACGACGGGTTCACCACGTCCTGGAGGCCGACGTCACACGTGCTCAGGATGCGTTCAGGTTGTGGGTGGCACGGTCGGGCACCATGACAGCTGATACCCCCGGGGCGGTCGAGACGCACGAGTCCGCCGGCCTCGCCTCCGCATCCTCCGGCCCTCGCTTCCGTTGGAACAAGGTCCCCGAAGTCACCGTGTACTTCTGGGTGATCAAAATCCTGTGCACCACGGTCGGCGAGACCGCGGCCGACCTGCTGAACGAGAAGCTGGGCCTGGGCCTGACCGGCGTGTCGCTGCTGATGAGCGTGCTGCTCGTGGCGGTGCTGGTGGCACAGTTCCGCACCCGCGCCTACCGCCCCGGCATCTACTGGCTCGCGGTGGCGCTGATCAGCATCGTGGGCACGCTGATCAGCGACAATCTCACCGACAACCTGGGCGTACCGCTCGAGACGAGCACCATCGCCTTTGCGATCGTCCTCGCCGTGGTGTTCGTCGCCTGGTACCGCAGCGAGCGGACACTGTCCATCCACCACATCGACACCACCCGCCGCGAGTCCTACTACTGGCTCGCCGTCCTGTTCACCTTCGCCCTGGGCACTGCCGCCGGTGACCTGGTCGCCGAGCGCATGGACCTCGGGTACTGGATCTCCGCCGGCCTGTTCGCCCTGGCGATCGCCGCGGTCGCGGTGGCGCACTTCACCCTCGGGCTGGACGCGGTGTGGAGCTTCTGGATCGCCTACATCCTGACCAGGCCGCTGGGCGCTTCGATCGGCGACTACCTGTCCCAGCCGACCGCCGACGGCGGACTCGGCCTGGGCACCGTGATCACCAGCGTGCTGTTCCTGGCCGTCATCCTCGGCCTGGTGGTCTACCTGACGGTCACCCGGCGGGACGTGGCCAAGCTGGAGCAGCTCACCCCACAGGCGGGCTGACCACGGACTTCGCCCCGGGCGGGTGCCAACTGCCGTGTACGCGGGGCCGGTTCACCCCTCCGGGGCCCTTCTGGTGTGCGGCGCAGCGGTGTTCAGGATGCGTTCAGGCCGGAGTTGAGAGCGTCGGGCGGGGTGCGACGTACTACTGCACGGTGATGCCTCGCACCCGAACCAGGCGACGCCTCGTATCCGCCCGACCAGGAGAGAGCGACAGTGCAAAAGCCCGAAGTCCTGACCGATCTCGATGTCGCCGGCACCAACCGGTACGTGATGAAGAAACTGCCGGAGGTGACCCTGGCCTTCTGGATCATGAAGATCGCCGCGACGACCCTCGGCGAGACGGCCGGTGACCTCTTCGCCCAGACCCTCAAGCTCGGCTACTTCCTGACCACCGTCGCCCTGTTCCTGATCTTCGTGGTCACGCTGGTCGTACAGCTTCGGTCCACGCGCTACAACCCGTTCTTCTACTGGACCGTCATCCTGTCCACCAGCATGGCCGGCACCACGATGTCCGACTTCATGAACCGGGACGCCAGCGCCAAGTACCTCTCCGACGGGGCCACTTCGCTGGGCTGGGGGCCGCAGGGCCTGGGCCTCGGATACCCCACCGGTGCCGCGATCCTGATCTCACTGCTGATCGCCATCTTCGTCCTCTGGAAGTGCACCGGGCTGACGTTCTCCCTCCGCGACATCACCACCTTCCGCGCGGAGGCCCTCTTCTGGGCCGCGATCCTCGTGTCGAACACGCTCGGCACCTCGATGGGCGATTTCCTCTCCGACAGCTCCGGACTCGGTTACGCCGGTGGTGCCCTGCTCGTCGCGGCTGCACTCGCCGTACTCGTCGCCCTGATGCGGGTGCCTGCCGTACCGAACGTCGTGCTGTTCTGGATCGCCTTCGTCCTCACCCGCCCCCTGGGGGCCACCGCCGGCGACTTCCTCACCAAGCCCCTCGCCAAGGGCGGCCTCGACCTCGGTACGGCGGGATCGTCCGCCGTGCTCCTCGCGCTCCTCATCGGTCTCATGGGATACGCCCATGTGCAGGAGCGCAGGAACACCGTCCCGCGGGAAGAGGCCGAGCGGGCTCGGGTCACCCAGCAGGCAGGCTGACCACGAATCTCGCCCCGGGCGTGTGCTCGGGGTCATGGCTCACCTCGCCGCCGGCCGAGCGGGCCAGGCGCCGCGCCAGCGGCAGCCCGAGGCCCGCTCCGCCGTGTCCGTCCTCCGGGTCGGCCCGCCTGCCCGGCTGGAACAGCTGAGCGGTGAAGGAGGACGGCACGCCCGGACCGTCGTCGACAACCTCCACCCGGACGCCCGCGGGCTCCTGGGCGGCCCGGATGCCGACGCGCGAGCGTGCGTAGCGCAGCGCATTGGCGGCCAGGGGCGCGACCATCCGCTCCAGCAGTGCCGCGGGGACGCCGACCACCAGCGTCGTGGGACCAGTGACCGTGACGGGCACCTCCCCGGAGGTGCCGAGCAGGTCTGCGAGCCGTCGCAGCACACCCATCACGTCGGTGGTGCCGGGAACGGTGTGCGCGGTGGCGCGTGCCTCGTCGAGGAGGGTGTCGCAGATGGTCCGCATGGACTCGGCGGCGTCGGCGATGACCGCGTGCGTCGCGCGGGTGTCGGCGGTGGAGCGGGGCCGCGCCTGCCACCAGTCGAGTTCGGCGGTGATCCTTGCCAGGGGGGTGCGCAGTTCGTGGGACAGCTCCCCGGTGAGCTGTTGTTCATGACGCAGTACGGCGCGGATCCGGTCCAGCAGCGCATCCAGGGAGGCGCCGAGCCGCGCCAGCTCGACGGGACGGCCGGTGCCGCCGAAACGCTGCCCGGAGGCGACCGCGCTCCACTGGGTGGCCTGGTCGGTCATCGTCCTCACGGGGCGCAGGGCGCGCCCCACCGCGAGCCGGGTCAGGACGTAGGTGCACGCCAGGACGGTGCCGTCCAGGGCGAGCGAAGCGATCAGCAAGGTGCCCGCCGACGCCCGGTAGGGGCCGAGGTCCATGGCGGTGACGACGGCGACCGGCAGCGCGCCCGCCCGGCTGTGCCCCGCAGGTTCGGCACACAGGCGTATGGGCGCGTAGGATTCGACGGTGGCGCACCGCTCGCCGCCGGGTACGGCGAGACGTGCGGCGGCCCGGGTGAGCGTGCCGCCGGAGGGGACCGAGGCGGGGTGTTCGAGCGGGCGGGTGCCGTCGAAGATCCACACATTGGTGTCGAGGACCGCGTCGTCCCCCGTCTCCAGCACGCGCACCGGATCATGCCGGGTGTCGACGGTCGCGGCCACCGCGGCGGCCCGGGTGTGCAGTTCGTCGTCCGCCTGCTGCCGCAGGTGCTGGCGGACGACGGCGTTGAACACGACGGTGAGGACCACCATGACCAGGGCGGCGGTGGTGAGCGCCACCAGCGACAGCCGCCCCCGCAGGGTGCGCGGCCAGCAGTGGGCGGCCGTGGCGGCGAGGCGTGATCGGCCGGGATTCATGACAGGCGGTGTCCGATCCCGCGAGCGGTGCTGATCGTCAGGCCGCTGCCCGCGTCACGGATCTTGCGCCGCAGCCGGCTCAAGTACTGGTCGAGCGTGTTGTCACTGACCTGTGCGCCGTCCGGCCAGCCAGCCCGCACCAGCTCCCGCCGTCGCACCACGGTCCCCAGTCCGGACATCAGCGCGGCCAACAGGCGGAACTCGGTGGGCGTCAGCGCCACCTCGACGCCCCGCACGGTCAGGCTGTGCCGCACCGGGTCCAGGACCAGATCGCCGGCGGCGGTGGGCGCGGCGGCCCCGGAACGCTTGAGGACCGCCCGCACCCGGGCCGTGAGCTCGGAAAGATGAAACGGCTTGGGCACGTAGTCGTCGCCTCCGGCGGAGAAGCCACCGAGGCGATCGCCGAGCCGATGATGTGCGGTGAGGAAGACGACCGGCCCGGGAAACCCGTTCGCCCGCATGGCCTGACACACGTCCCGCCCGTCCGCATCCGGCAGGCCGACGTCCAACACCACCGCGTCGACGGCATCGCCGACAAGACGCAGCGCGGTGGCGCCGTCCTGGGCGGGTACCGCCTCGAAGCCCTCCTCGCGCAGTCCGCGCACCAGCACGTCCCGCAGGGCGTGGTCGTCCTCGACAACCAGAAGCGTAGGACGCACAGCAGCTCACCTCACAGGCTCGGAGATCACGCCCGCGGACGACCCGCGCTGCTCTTCCTCCGGGAGAACGGGCATCGAGGTTCCTCCGGGAGAACGGGCATAGAGGACATCGGTAGCGAGCGACCGCCGCACGTGATCGACAGAGCCGGGCCGGCCACCGCACGCAACACCCGAGCGACTACACACATAGACGGTCTACAGCACTGTAGACGACTCGGCGGAACGGAAGGTCCTCCTGTGTGCGGCGCATGGCGCCTGGTCTACTCCTGGTCTACTTCCGCGGGGCCATGAGGGGGAGCAGCACCTCGTCCACGATCGCGTGGACCTCCTCCTCGGAAGCCGTTCCCCTGGCCATCACCTCGGCGAAGATCATGCGCGGACCGACCGAGGCGACACGCGGCGTGACGCACCGCGGGTCCGTCTCGCCCCGGCCGACAACGATGCGGAGCATGGGCTACGCGCCGACCTCCTCCTCATCGACGGCGACCCCCTGGCAGACATCACCGCCACCCGCACAATCCGCAACATCTGGTGCGGCGGCCACTCCATCGTCCCGGCCCGGCCCCGTTCATGAGTCATCGCACGGGGCTCGCGCCGCTCGCCGCCCGGGAGCGGTTCCCGGCCCAACTCCCCTATGCCCTATGCCTCTACGCCCCTACGCCCCTACGCCCCTACGCCCGCGCCAACGTCCAACTCACCGCTTAGGACCCGGCCTTAGGGCGTAGGAAGTCTTTGCGGCGCTGCCCTCCGCGGCCTCCTGCTGTCGCTCGTCGTCGCAGCCGCTCGTCGTCGCAGCCGGTCATCCGGCCAGTTGGCGCTTCCCGTAGACCTTGCCGAGCCGGACCACGACGACCAGCATCGCGATCAGCAGGGCGGCGCTCAGTACCGGGACCAGGTCGACTGGCAGGGTGTACGCCATCACCACGCGCGCCACGGAGTCGAGCAGGAACGCCGCGGACCAGGCAGCGGTCATCACGCGCATGGCTCGTCGGAAGCCAGATATCCCTTCCCACTTGGCTTCCCACTCGCGGGCGGTGGCCTCGGGGAGCAGTTTGACGGTCGCCATGTACACGAACGGGCGCCGGGTGGGAACAGAGCCTGCCATCCACAGCCCCAGGATCGCGGTGAAGTAGCTCTCCCTGGCCAGGAGAAGTCGCGGATCACCGGTGAGTAGCGTTACCGCGGCGCTGCACACCGTGATGCTCAGGGTGAACAACGTCGTCCCACTGACCCGGCGTTCGATCGCCAGCCGCCGTATCAACTGGACGACGGGCACCACACTGCTCACTACGAGCGCCAGCCACTGGTTCACGCCCGCCAGACGCAGGCCGTAGTAGAGGCCCAGCGGGAGCGCCACATCTCCGAGGAACCGCCGGACCATTTCGCTGCTGGGAGTGCGTCGTCGACCGGCCGCCGGTTCCCCCGCCCGCGAAGCCACCGCTTCGCCGGTCGGCATCGGGCTCTTCTCGGCGGTGCTCGTCGATGTCCGCATGTTCATGGTCTCGTTCCTCCTCAGGACGAAACCCATTCTTCGCGCGGCGACGATGCGCCGGCAGGCCCGACTGTCACCGGCCAGGCAGTACAAATGTCATACGTGCACGTCGCTTTCCCGTAGCTCGGCGAGATGCCTCAGCAGGTGGACGCCGCGGACGCCGCGGATCGGCTGCTTGTCGCGCTCCGTTCCCCTCCCGTACGGAGGCGGGCACGCCCGCGCGTCGCGCCGACCGCGGCGACGGACCACCCGGCGGCCCATACGGCGCCCACCAACAGTGCAGCCATCGCCGGGCCGGCCTCGGGCGGCGGCGCTCCCAGGGAGGGGGCCACCCCCATCGCCCGCGCACCGAATCCGACAACCCCGGCCCCCACCATGGCGATGCCCACCCAGGAGACGACGACCGTTCCCCACCGGAAGAACGGGTTCGCAATGGGCCGCAGCAGAAGCAACGCGATCACTGCCATCGACAGCCCCAGCCCGGCATTGCCCAACTGCGCCGCGGTGACATCACCGAAACCGACATACGACTTCGGCGGCGCGGGGAAGCCCGGCATGCCCAGCTCTCCCTTCAGCGCCAGCTCCACCTTGCTCACGGTGTAGGCGAGCGCGCCGGCACAGGCGACGACCGCGGCGATCTGGTGCGTCCTGGTTGTTTTGATCACGGCACCAGACTGCCGTCGGCCATGGGACAAGGAGTCGTCCCGAGGTACCGAACGCCTCCGCCATCAGGCGGAGTACACGGCTGCGACCGGTGATACCCGGTCTTCCGGCGAGGGTTCGTCATCTGGACCTCTCACGGCCTCGCGTGCCCGCCGCGTGCCCCAACTCGCCTCAATCGCCTGCCCGCCCGGCCGGCAACGGGTGCCCGCCCGGCTGGAAACGGCTGCGGCCCATGGCCCGGATCGCGCTGAGTTCCTCGGTCCGGGCCGAGCCGCAACGCGTCAGGGAACCAGGACGACCTTGCCCTGGTTGCGGCGGGCCTCGATGTCGGCGTGGGCGGTGGCGGCCTGGTCGAGCGGGTAGGCGCGCCATACGGGGAGGTCGAGCTTGCCGGCGGCGGCCAGTTGCACCAGCTCCGGCAGGGAATCTCCGGCCTGGTCGTCGGTACCGGCGCTGAAGCGGACGCCGTGCTGGGCGGCGGACATGTCGGCGATGGTGATGACGTGTGCACTGTCACCGGTCAGGGCGACGGAGTCGGCGAGCACACCGGCGCCGGAGGCGTCGAAGACGAAGTCGACTCCCTGGGGAGCAGCGGCCCTCACCCGCTCCGCCCAACCGTCGCCGTAGCGGACGGCAGTGGCTCCGAGTGCGGTGACGCGCTCGCTGTCCTGCTCGCCGACCGTTCCGACGACGGTGATGCCGCTCGCGACGGCCAGCTGCACCGCGATGGCGCCCACACTGCCGCCGGCGCCGTGGACGAGCAGGGTCTGCCCCGCTTGCACACCCAGCTCCCGCAGGACACGGAACGCGGTCCGGCCGACCGTGACCAGCGAGGCGGCGACCTCCCAGGACAGGGCCTCGGGCTTGGCCACCGGCCGATCGAGCAGGGCGTACTCGCGGTAGCTGCCGCCGACCGCGGCACCGAGAACCTCGTCGCCCACGGCCGCATCGGCTCCCTCGCCGACGGCATCGACGACACCGGCCGCGTCCAGACCGGGGATCACGGGAAAACGGGCCGGGAAGGCGCCGGCCATCAGGCCGGATCGGATCTTGAGGTCGAGCGGGTTCACCGAGGCTGCGCGCACCCGGATGCGGACCTGGCCGGGGCCGGGCTCCGGCGTGGCGACCTCCGACAGCCGCAGCACCTCGGGCGAGCCGTACTCGGAGAAAGTGATCGCAGTGGACATCAGGAACTCCTGGAAGAAGAGAAGGAAGAGAGGAAGGGGCGGGAACCGCACACACTCTGAATCACTCAGCGCGTGTGATTGTCTTTCCGGTGTATCACACGCAGCGTGTGATTCGCGAAGCCCGGCGATCGTGGCATCTGTCACACGCAACGTATGATTCTTGGGTAGGATGGCCGCATGTCGTCGACGCCCGCGCATCGCCGTCAGCCGGCCCTGAGCAACCCGCGCGTCCAGCGCACCCGCACCCGCATGCTGACCGTCGCCCGTGAACTGTTGCCCGAGGTCGGCCCTGCGGGGCTGACCTACGCCCTCCTGGCCGAACGGGCCGATGTCACCCGACAGACCCTCTACCGGCACTGGCCCAGCCGCGCCGCCCTGCTCTTCGACCTCATCCTCGAAGGCCCCGACCTCGGCAACTACCCCGAACCCGGCAGCGACGTCCGCATTGTGGCCACCGCCTGGTTGAAAAGCCTGCGCGACGGCATCAGCGCCCCGGCCGTCCGCCCCGCCGTCCTCGCCGTCACCGCCCAGGCCGACCACGACCCCGACAGCGCCCAGGCCCTCGTCCGCATCGTCGAGGACCGCCATGCCGCCTTCAACACACTCCTGGAGCCCTCCGGCGTCCAGATCGACGACGAGGAGTACACCCTGCTGTACGGGCCGGTCCTCGCCCGGCTCTTCTTCGACCGCGGCCAGGCCACCGACGCCTTCATCGAGGCCGTCGTCGCCCAGTGGCTCACCACCCTGCGCCGCACGGGCGCAGTGCCGTGAGCGACGACCCGGCGTCCGCGGCGGCAACACCGGCGGCTGGCGGAGCGGGATTGCTTGTCCGAGCACATATCTTCTCGGCGGTGTCCACGGTGCCGCGCTGCCGCTGCGCGGCGGACGGGCGCGGTGGGGGCGTCGAACGGCCCCGGAGGCGGCGGGGTCCCGGCCGGTGCCATGGCCGCGCTCCGGCCGGGACGTCGGGGGTCGCCGGTGTCGGCGAAGGGATCAGTCGAGGGTGGGGTAGTCGGTGTAGCCGCGCGCGTCGCCGCCGTAGAAGGTGGCCGCGTCCGGGGTGTTGAACGGGCCGCCCTGGGCCAGACGGTGGGGCAGGTCGGGGTTGGCCAGGAACAGCGCGCCGAAGGCGATCAGGTCCGCCAGCCCCTCCTCGACCAGGGCCAGGGCGTCGTGGCCGGTGAACTGCGGGTGGGTGAAGGGGTTGAGGACGAACGCCGCCGGCCACGCCTGCCGGAGCTGCCGGGTCAGGTCGCGGTCCGGGTCTTCCATGAGGTGCAGATAGGCCAGGTCCAGCGGCGCCAACCGCGCCACCAGGGCCCCGTAGAGCTCGGCGACGTTCTCCTCGGCCATGTTGTTGTAGGGATTCCCGGGGGAGATGCGGAAGCCGACGCGTTCACCGCCGATGGCGTCGGCCACGGCCGCTGCGACCTCGACGCCGAGGCGGATGCGGCCCTCGATCGAGCCGCCCCAGCCGTCGGTGCGCTGGTTGGCGTTGGCGGAGAGGAACTGGTGGATCAAGTAACCGTTCGCGCCGTGGATCTCCACCCCGTCGAAACCGGCGGCGATCGCGTTCCGGGCCGCGGCGGCGAAGTCGGCGATCGTCTGCGCGATCTCCTGTTCGCCGAGCTCCCTGGGCACCACGAAGTCCTTCGGGCCCTCATGGGTGAAGACCTGCCCCTGGGCGGCCACGGCGGAGGGGCCCACCGGCACCAGGCCGTCAGGCAGCAGGCTGGGGTGGCCGATGCGGCCGGTGTGCATGAGCTGGGCGAAGATCACCCCGCCGCGCTCGTGGACCGCCTGGGTCACCGGTCGCCACGCGGCGACCTGGTCCGGGCTGTGCAGGCCCGGGGTGTCCGGGTAGCCCTGCCCGATCACGTTCGGCTGGATCCCCTCGGTGACGATCAGCCCGGCCGACGCCCGCTGGCCGTAGTACACGGCCGTCTCGGATGTCGGGGTCGCGCCGGGGCCGTAGGCACGGCTCCGCGTCATCGGGGCCATCGCGATCCGGTTCGCGAGCTTGGCACCTGCCAGATCGAACGGGTCGAAAGCAGTGGACATGGCTGACTCCTCCACGGGACGGGACAGGGATGCGGCACGGCCAGCATCACATATTCATTGCCCGAGCAACAAATAACGGACGGGAAGTCATTCCCGGCACCGCATGGGGGGCGCTACTGGACGTCGCGCGCGAGCTGGAACGCGGTGTGGCCATGAGTCGCGACGGGCGGGCCGGCTCTTGATTGCCCGGGCAAGTACGATGGCGGGACGCACCGCCCCTCCGGCCCGTGTCAGAGATGAAGGAGTTACTCGTGGCCGATGAGCCCACCCCGCCGCCCGCGGCAGGCCGACCGCCCTCCCGCGACGTGGCCCCTCCGCCCAGCGGCGCACTTCCCGCGACGGCGCGCAGCGGCCCCCTCAGCCACGCCGTCTTCCGCACCGCCCGCCTGCACCGGGCAGCGGCCGCCCACCTTCTGCGCTCCACCGGCCTCTACACCGGCCAGGAGCTGCTGATGATGCACCTGTGGGAGAACGGACCGCAGACCCAGACGGAGCTGGTCCGCCTCCTGGACGCCGAGCCGTCCACCGTCACCCGCATGGTCAAGCGCCTGGAGCAGGGAGGCTTCGTCCGCCGTCGCCCCTCCTCCACCGACCGGCGCGTGATGACCGTCGAGGCCACCACCGCCAGCCAGGCGCTGCGCCGCCAGGTCGAGAGCGCCTGGCAGGAACTGGAGCGGACCACCGTCGACGGCCTCACCGACGCCGAGCGCGACGCCCTCACCGCACTCCTGCGCAAAGTGGAGGACAACCTCAGCCACGCACTCGGCTCCTGGGCCCACGGCGCATGAGCGGCCGCCGCGGGGCGCACCGCGGCGGGGCGCAGCGGCGGGGCGGCCGCGGCGGCGGGCCCGGCGGGGCGCACCCCGACCTGATCGGGCACCGGATGTCGGGCCCGGCATGGTGGGCGCTTCTTCTCGGCGTGAACCGTGGCTGCCGATGGAGGCAGCGCATGCCAGCGGTTGGTTAGTGAGGCGTTACCAGCGCGCTAGCGATCTTTGCGAGATTCATGTGCGTCCAAGGGAGTCGGTTGCGGGGCGCTGCGGCCTTCCGCTTCCCGCCCGGCCCGTCCCACAGGGGGAGCACACGATGCGTAACATGACGCCGACGGCTTGCGGCGCCTCTTCCCGTTCGAGCGCGACCCCCACCTAGCGCGCCACGGAGTACCGCCGCCATCCGGTGCCGGACCGCGACCGGCTCCACCGCGCCGGGGAGGCGCGAGGGGCGCCAAGGCCTGCGGGGCCGCTCCCCTGATATCGGAGCGTCAGCCGTCGGGGGCCCTCCGTCGAGGATTCTCCGCCGTGCGGACAAAGCGGGAACCTCGGCACTCATCTTCCCATCTCACTGGATGTCCCACTTCTCCGGGCACCCATCTGACTTCGAACGAATACCACGGGGACCGTCATGCGTGAATTCAGCCGCCGGCACATATTCGGACTCGGGGCGGGAGCGGCAGCCGCGCTCTCGGTCGCCGGCTGCTCGTCCTCCGGGTCGTTGGCCTCCAGCTCGGTCAACCCCAAGTCCGGCGAGGGGGCGAAGGCCAAGCCGATAGGCGACGGCTCGACCGCGTACACCGGTAAGCAGCCCCACCAGCCGCCC
>NZ_JBEZIX010000090.1:0-22364 GCF_040651315.1 Streptomyces sp. NPDC048506 | reverse complement strand
CAACGCCCCGGACGCCGCACTCACCGACCGCCTGATCACCGGCGGCGTCGACGTGTTCCTCAGCCACTACGGCCGATAGGCGCGGCCAGGCCACAGGAACGGGCCTTCACCGACCCGAAATCGGAGCAGACGAGCGGCGCAGAGCGGGCCGGTGGCATCGACGGCGATGTCCGCGGGGTACCGGGGCGGCGGTCCTCGGGCGAGGGCGTCGACCAGGTCGCGGCCAGGGTGATGTGCCGAAACCAGCCCACATACCGGCGGACCTCGTACCGGTCCGGGGCGCACTCGTTCTTCGCCGCCTGGAAGCACTCCTGTGACTGGAGGTCGTCGCGGACGTCGTCGGCGTCCCAGGTCGCTCCGTTCAGCAGCCGCTGGAGACCGTCGGGGGTGCGGTGTCCGGCGAACTGGGCCGGCTGTCAGCCGTTCTTGCGGCCGACGGCGACGAGCCGACCCGGCAGCGGTGGATGCTGGCCCGCCGCAGCATCAGCAAGCCCGACGAGATCGCCTAATACCTCACCCGCGCTCCGCTGGACGCCATGTACATGCTTCAGAGGGTTGTGACTCCACGGTCACGACCCTCTTTTGCATGTCCACGATCACGCGTCGGCGGTTCGGATGAGCCGGGCCAGAGCTCGGAACGGCCCCGGCCCGGACGTGGGGAGTCGCTCACACGCGTGCGCACGTCGCGCGGCGGTCGTGGCTCAGGGCAGCAGAGTGTCGAGGAAGGAGTTGGAGAACACCCGGGCCGGATCGTAGGAGTTCAGTGTGTCCCGGGCGGTGCGCCAGTCGTTGAACGAGGCCGGCACGGTGGTGCCCAGCACGGAAGGGTCCGTCCACGGCCCGCTGTCCGTGTAGGCCCAGCCCTTGGACCACTCGGGGCGCACGGTCGCGTACGCACCGGTGTAGGTCTGCCAGATCCGTTGCTCCATCTCGCGGAAGAAGGGGCCCGCGCCGGGAGTGCCGGGATAGGTGGCGAAGTCGAGCCACACCACGGTGTCCCACTCAGGGTGGTCGGGACGGGCCCGGGCCGGCGAGAGGAGGGGACCGTCGAGGGGGTCTGCGCCGGTGATGCGCAGCTCGATCGGGCCGTTGACGGGGTACGAGCCGCGGCTCTGGTGAGCTTCCAGCACGCTCCGATAGTGACCGTAGAAGTCGCTCACCACTCGCTGCACATTGGCCCGGGAGGTCAGTACCGCCCAGCCGGCTTCGACGATCCGCAGTGTCGTGGGCTCGACGTACAGCAGACTGTTCTTCGACCAGCCCCAGACGTCCCAGGTGCCGGTGACGATCAGCCCGGATCCGACGATGGACATGGCGAGCTTGGTGAAGGCAGGTGTCTTGTCGCCCCCGCCCGCGGCGATCTCTCCGAGCAACGCCGACATGTCCTCGGTGACACGGTTGGCGAAGGTGTAGGGGTAGGGCGCGTCGATCTGTTTGGCCAGCAGGGGCTTGGTCGGAGCCACACTCCACACCTTCAGCCACGGCACATCGGTGAACGGGAACCAGATCGCCTCGACGCGTCCGGTGCCCGCCACATAGGAACTGATCGTCCGGCCGCCCGTGCCGGGGGGACCGAAGACGGTGGCCACGTTGACGTCGTACCAATTCTGGCAGCGCAGGCGGGTGTTGGTGGCGACCGTCATGGTCACTTCGGTGATGAAGGCGCGGCCCAGGTGGACGAGGAAGGCGCGGATGTCGGGGTCGGAGCGGGAGAAGGTCCGCAGAACGTAGCGGCCGTCCGCCGCGCTCCACACCACGGCCGTGAGAGAGGTGACCAGAGAGCTCAGGGTGCCGAAGCCGGAGCCCGCGGGCGGGTTTTCGGTGCTGGTGGGCAGTCCGGTGCCGTGGCCGCCGATGGCGAGCACCCCGCCGATGGTGAGGTCGCCGGGCGCAGTGGTGGTGGCGAGGCCGAGCCCCGACTCCTCCAGGCGGGCGAGGATGGTGTCGAGGGTGGCTCCGGCCTGCGCGGTGACGCTTCCGGGGCTGCCGCCGCGCACACTGACCGCGGTGAGGTGAGACGTGGTGTCGACGATGACCGTGCGGGAGGTGTCGGCGCCGGCGGGTACCACCAGCGGCGACCAGGTGTGGCTCTTGCCCCGGGCCCGGATGCGGTAGCCGTGCTCGCGGGCCCAGTTTGCGAGGGTCACCACGTCGTCGGGGGTACGGGCCGAAGCCGTCCAGACGTTGTCGACGACGATCTCCAACGACCAGTTGCGAAAGGCCTGTTGGGCGAGGGGGATGCCGGCGGGAAAGTCGGGCGGTGGGTTCAGGGTGGCCGCGGCGCTGCCCGCGGGGATGCGATGGGAAGGCTGTAGGCCGGCTGCCGCGGCGAGCCCCGCAGCGGCGGTCGCGGTCAGGAGCGTGCGGCGGGTGAGGGAGGTTCTTCGAGGGCTGTCCTCGGACATGGCTGTCCTTCCGGCACACGGCGCGCCGCCCCGCTGCACCGCGCACGGGTCGTAGGAGTAGGGCCGTACGAGCGCCCCGGTGCGGTGGGGGTGCCGGAAGCGTAGGGTGACGGGCCATCAGTCGCAATGCCCGTGCCGTGACGGGCTGTGCTGCCGGGGCCGTTCGGTCTTTCGGTGACGGGAACGGATCCCTCTCACGCGTGGTACTGGACCGGTTCGAGCTGCTTGGTCTGTTCCTCGACCACCTGTGCCTGAGCACCACGGCGCGCCCGGGGCACCATTCGCGCCACGCGGTCGCCTGCCCGGCGCAGGACGGTCGTCGGGAGGAATACCAAGTCCGCGGCGATCATCGCCAACGAGAAGAACGGCAGGCCGAGCACCACCCCGATACCCGCATGCATGCCGATCAATATGGCGACCATCACGGTTCGTAGGCGCCTGTTGAAAAGCGTGAACGGAAAGGCGACTTCGAGCATCACCGTGCCGTAGGTCAGTAGCAGAACGAGCAGGCTGCTGCTCGCAATGGTGTGGGACAAGGCGGGCCACGGGGTGACGTTGCCGAGGTGCAACGCGTAGTAGAGCGCCGAGCCGTCCTGCCAGAAGGAGCCCTGGATCTTGTACCAGCCGGAGGTCGCGTAGATCAGGCACACCTGGGCCGCGATCACGAACATCGCACCTGCATGCACCACATTGCCGACCATCCCCATGACAATGCGGGGCTCCCCGGGCGCATAGCGCCGCACCAGCCACCAGGCCATCTGCGCGAAGACGAAACCCCAGAGCAGCAGCGCCCAGCCCGCACTCAGCTCGCCCACTCCGGTGACCAGGGCGAGCACGGCGGTGAAAAGGGCCCACATGCCGATCCCGACGACGTCCCGGCCACCGTCACCGCCGTGCGCGGCACGACGTGCGTCCCATGACCAGACCTGGCCGCAGCGCGTGAACACCAGGTAGATCGCCATGACGTGAAGGACGTTGTCGCCGCCGTTCCCCACGAAGGGGTTTCGGTTCTGGAGCGCCAGCACACCGATCAGGAAGAGCAGCGAGGCGGTACGGGTCCGCCACCCGAGGAGCAGCATCACCGATGCGACGATGGCCGCGGCGTAGACGAACTCGGACCACAGTCGGCTGTCATTCCACAGGAGCACGGTGAAGGAGTGGGTGGTGGCATTCCATTCACGTGCCAGGGTCGGGCTCCAAGGGCTGTGCACCCCGTAGAGCTCGTCGCGATGCACCCACTCGCGGAGCAGCAGGGCGAGCCAGGTGAGTGAGAACCCGATCCGGGCGACGGCCGACTGATATGGCGCGATGGCACCCTCGGTGATACGTGCGAGGCCCTGCCTGACAACGGCGCCGATACGGCGCCGCGACCGGGTGAGAGGGGACGGCACGGATTCGCGGCCGGGCGTGGCCGGAGAGTATGCGGTCACTTGAAGTCCTCCGCCTTGACGGTCCACCACGGCAGGACCAGATAGCTGGTCCTGGTGTTGCTGTGCTGCTTGCTCCACGGGGGCGCTCCCACCGGCGTATCGGCCGAGCGCACCTGGACGCGTTGTACGGTGCCGCCGTTGAAGTGTGGTCCCAAACGATGGGCGACGATGCGCAACAGGTACTGCTGCATCAGGTTCCCGAACAGACCGACCGGGCGGTCCTTGGCATCAAGCGAGACGAAGAAGTTGGTCCAGGCGAGACGAAGTTCGTTCTGGTGCGCCTGGCTGGGCAAGGGGTTGTGCACGATCTGCGCCTCGTCGATCGCGGTCAGGTCCACCCAGCCGGTGGTGGTGAGGGATCCGTCGGGCATCAGGACCTTCGCGCGTGCCTGCACATGGGAATTTACCGATACCGGGTTCGGGGCGAAGAGCTTCCATTCCTGTGCGAACTCGGGGCCGATGTAGTTGTTGATTCCTGCGGCATGCTGCTGGGAGAGCGAGTTCGCGGGGGCGGTGCCGAGGAAGAGCATCCCCATATGCACGGCAGCGCCGGTCAGGACGCCCACCACCACGAGCACGATGATGCTCACCGATACTCGTGAGAGGCCCCATATTCCGCTCGAACTGCCGGTGTGGCCCGGCGGCAATTCGGCGCCTCGGCCCGCGCCTCCCGAACCTGGTCCGGTCGGCGCGGGCATATCTGACAGTGCCTTGTCCGCCGTCCTTATATGAGGCGGTTGCTTGGCATCCCCATTCCCCATGGCTTATCCAACGTTGCCCTGCACGTTGCCCTGGGCTCCACCGGCGCCGCCCTGGACGTTGCCTTGCACATTGCCTTGGGCTCCGCCGACGCCGCCTTGGACGTTGCCTTGGACGTTGCCCTGGGCTCCGCCGATAATGCCTTGGACGTTGCCCTGGACGTTGCCTTGCACATTGCCTTGGGCTCCGCCGACACCGCCTTGGACGTTGCCCTGTACATTGCCCTGGGCTCCGCCAATAATGCCTTGGACGTTGCCTTGCACATTGCCCTGGGCTCCGCCCTGCTTTCCGCCTTGGACGTTGCCCTGCACATTGCCCTGGGCTCCGCCGATAATGCCCTGAACGTTGCCCTGCACATTGCCTTGGGCCCCGCCTTGCCTGCCACCCGTGATGTTGCCCTGTACGTTGCCCTGGGCCCCGCCTTGCTTGCCCCCGACGCAACGAACCCACTTAACTCCGTTCCAGCACCGGATAGGCTTCGATACATCCACCTTAGACGTGGTTCCAGCGCCCTTGACATGGCTTTGTGCTGACTGCGCGGATTTCGAGCCGACAGTCTGGGATTCAACAGAATTGGCGGCTGTGATGCCATATGTGCCTACCGCCAAACAAGCAGTTGCCGCCACCCCGATGCTCTGCAATAGCTTCTTCTTCATGGCCGGCCCCGTGAAAATTAAATAATCCTGATTGGGGAAAAATTTAGATGATTCGGGTAGTTGTGATGGGGCGCGTAAGCTTCCGATCGTCACCCGGAAGGCCAGCGGCGTGAAGCGTCCGCCTGGACACCCTCGCGCGTGGCCTCTGTGCGGCGCGACGGGCCCGAGCCGGTGACGGCACTTCCATCGCGCTCTCAAAGCACCACGCTTGTCTGATGTACTTGCAAAATCAAGGGGTGAAATTACCGGTTTGCATGGGTAGAACTACCCATGGTTTTTTCGATGGTCAATCGCCGGTGAGGCCGTAGCGTAGCGCCAGCCGCGTCAGGTCTGCCCTGCGACGAAAGCCGCTCTTGCTGCGCAGCCGGTCGAGATGCGAATGGACCGTGTTTTCGGTGATGTCCAGCTTGACGGCGATCTCCCGGTCCGTGGCGCCGCTGGCAAGGAGCTGTAGGATCTGCCTCTCCCGGTCGGTGAGATGGAGAGGCGGTACGGGAAGGCTCCGGCCGTTGAAGCGAGTCGAGAAGTAACTGCGCCCCGAAGCCACAGCGCGGATTGCGGTGAGCAACTCCGCTTCGCTGATTCTCTGCCCCAGGTAACCGCGCGCACCGGCTTTAATGCACTGCACCACATCCGATTGCGATTCGGAGATCGACAGCACGATGACCGCATGCCCTTGGCGGTGCAATTGGGTGACGACGTTGGACGTCTCTCCGGTGGGCAGTTGCAGGCTCAGCAGGACGACCTCCACGCCGTTCGCCGCACTGCGATGATCGCCCACCCTGCTGACCGAGGTCACAATCTGTAGGTCCGGCTCAGGGTTGATCACATGCGCGAGGCCGTGGACGAACAGCGGGCAGTCGCAGATGACCGTGATAGGCGTCAGCGGTACGTTCATAGCGGTCCCAGCGGATAGGAGCAACCGCCCCACGACGGGCAACGGAGTCGACGGTCGGCGGCCCTACCGTCTGAGCTCAGCCTGGACCGACTTTCGGCCATCGGCATGCCCAGTAGGCCAGGCGGCCCACCTGCCCTACACCCTCACCCGCACAGACCCGGGGGCGGCGTGCCCCGGCCCTGTGCGAGGACCGGGGCACCACCGTGCTCATGCGGACTCGGGGAAGTGGCAGGCCACGCGCCGGGTCTCGCCCGGGGAGGCGATCCGCAGCAGTGGTGCTTCGGTCCGGCAGACCTCCTGCGCCTTGGGGCAGCGCGGATGGAAGGTGCAGCCGGGCGGCGGAGCGGCCGGGCTCGGCGGGTCGCCGGGCAGGGTGATCCGCTCGCGGGCCCGCTCCGCGGCCGGATCGGGCAGTGGCACGGCGGACAGCAGCGCCCGGGTGTAGGGGTGGGCCGGGGCGGCGTACACCCGGTCCTTGTCGCCGATCTCGACGATCCGGCCCAGGTACATCACGCAGACCCGGTCGCTCACCCGCTTCACGACCGAGAGGTCGTGGGCGATGAAGAGGTAGGCGAGGCCGAACTCCTGCTGGAGGCGCTCCATCAGGTTCACGATCTGCGCCTGGACGGAGACGTCCAGGGCGGAGACCGGTTCGTCGGCCACGATGAGCCGGGGGGAGGTGGCCAGTGCACGGGCGATGCCGATGCGCTGGGCCTGGCCGCCGGAGAACTCGTGCGGATAGCGGTCGATGTGCTCGGGGATCAGCCCGACCAACTCCATCAGCTCGACGGCCCGTTTGCGCGCCTCGGCGGTCGAACTCCCGCGCACCAGAAGGGGATCGGAGATGATCCGGGCCACGGTCTGGCGGGGGTTGAGCGAGGAGTGCGGGTCCTGGAAGACCATCTGTAGGTCCTTGCGGAGCGGCTTCAGTTCGCGCTGCGACAGATGGCTGATGTCGCGTCCGTCGAAGGTGACCGAGCCCGAGGTGGGTTCCAGAAGCCGCACGATCATGCGGCCGGTGGTGGACTTGCCGCAGCCGGACTCGCCGACCAGGCCCAGCGTCTCGCCCGCCGCCACGTCGAAGTCGATGCCGTCGACCGCCCGGACGGGAGCGGTCCGCCGCCGCCCGGGGAACGTCATCGTCAGGTCCCGTACGGACAGCAGGGGGCGGGCGCGACCGCGTTCAGGGGCGGAAAGGGTGGAAGGGGCGGAAGAGGTCGAAGGGGTGGGGGTGGGAGTCATGAGGCGATGCCTTCGTACGCGGGGAAGTGACAGGCGACCGGATGGCCGGCCGGACCGTCGAGCGGCGGGCGCACGGTCCGGCAGCGGGCGCGCTGCTCGTCGGGGGCGAGGGCGAGACGCGGGCAGCGGGGTGCGAACGCGCAGCCGGCCGTGGGCGCGAGCAGGGACGGCGGGCTGCCGGGGATGGCGCGCAGCGGTTCGTCGTCCGCGTCGTCGAGGCGGGGCAGGGAGTCGAGCAGGGCCCGGGTGTAGGGGTGGGCCGGGGTGGCGAACAGCGCGTCCACGGAGGCCTGTTCGGCGGCGCGACCCCCGTACATCACCAGCACATGGTGGGCGACGCGGGCCACCACCCCCAGATCGTGGGTGATCAGGACGACGGCGAGGCCCCGCTCCTGCTGGAGCCGGGCGATCAGCTCCAGGATCTGGGCCTGGACGGTGACGTCGAGGGCGGTGGTCGGCTCGTCCGCGATGAGCAGGTCGGGTTCGCAGGCCAGGCCCATGGCGATCATCACGCGCTGGCGCATCCCGCCGGAGAACTGGTGCGGGTACTCGCCCGCGCGACGCCGGGGTTCGGGGATGCCGACCTCGGCGAGCACCTCGACGGCCCGTTCCCGCGCGGCCCGCCGGCCGCTGCCGAAGTGCACCCGGTGGTGCTCGGCTATCTGCTCGCCCACGGTGTAGTACGGGTGCAGGCTGGAGAGCGGGTCCTGGAAGACCATCGCCATCCGGCGGCCGCGCAACCGGTTCAGTTCGCGCTCCGGGAGGCCGATCAGCTCCCGGCCGCCGAGGGTGACGGAGCCGGTGACCTCGGCGCCGGTGTGCAGGCCCATCACCGCCAGCGAGGTGGCGGACTTGCCGGAGCCGGACTCGCCGACGATGCCGAGGGTCTCTCCGCGCCGCACCTCGAAGCCGAGCGAGTCCACGGCCCGCACCGGACCGTTCCTCGTGCTGAAGGAGACCGTCAAGTCCCTTACGGAGAGCAGGAGTTCTGAGTCGGTCATCAGTACCTCACTCGGGGGTCGACGACCGCGTACAGGAGGTCGACGGCCAGGTTGGCGACGACGATGAAGGTGGCGGCGAGCAGGGTCACGCCGAGGATGACCGGCTGGTCGCCGGTGGACAGCGCCCCGTAGAAGAGCCGACCTATGCCGGGCAGCCCGAAGAGGGACTCGGTGATCACCGCGCCCGCGAGGAGTCCGCCCAGGTCCATACCGAAGATGGTGAGGACCGGCGTCATCCCGGCGCGCAGCCCGTGCTTGACGACGACCGTGCGGCGCGGCAGGCCCTTGGCGCGAGCGGTGCGGATATACGGCTCCGCCATCGTCTCGATCATCGAACTGCGGCTCTGCCGCGCGTACATGGCGGCGTACAGAACGGCCAGCGCGAGCCACGGCAGGAGCAGATTGCTCGCCCAGTGGAGGGGGTCGCTGCCGAGGGGCACGTACTGCGGGTAGGGGAGCAGCTTGGCGATCCTGATCAGGCCGTAGATCAGCATCATCGACGTGAAGTAGACGGGCAGCGAGGCGGCGCCGACCGCGCCGACCATCAGGACCCGGTCGACGAGGGTGTCCTTGCGCAGCGCGGCGGTGACGCCGGCGGTCAGGCCGAGGACCAGCCACAGCACCGCCGCGCCGGACGCGAGCGAGGCGGAGACCGGCAGCCGGCTCATCAGCAGGTCCCACACGGACTCGCTGTTCTCGTACGAGTACCCGAGGCACGGGAAGTGGCAGTGCAGGGTGTACTGGCCGCTGCCCATGGTGCGCCCGGTGAAGATGCCGCTGAGGAACTCCCAGAACTGCTGCAAGATCGGCCGGTCCAGGCCCATGTGGCTGCGGATCGCCGCCAGGCGTTCGACGCTGCACGACTTTCCGCAGGCGGCGGCCGCCGGGTCGGAGGGCAGGACGTAGAAGATGGTGAAGGTGACGGCGGCGATGGCGACCAGTACGCCGATCATCCCCAGCAGCCGGCGACCGAGGTAGCGGGTCATCAGCGGCCGCCCCTCGGGTCGAGGATGTCCCGCAGCGCGTCGCCGAGCAGGGTGAACGCGAGCACGGTGAGGAAGAGGCAGCTGCTCGGGATGACGAAGTACATCGGATCCGTGTCGTAGAAGGCGACGCTCTCGGCGATCATCTGGCCCCAGGAGGGAGTCGGCGGGCGCACGCCCACGCCGAGATAGCTCAGCGCCGCCTCGGTGGCGATCATTCCGGGAATGATCAGGGTGGTGTACGCGATGACGGGCCCGGCGACCCCGGGGAGGACGTCGCGGGTGAGGATGCGCCAGGGCCCGGCGCCGCCGACCCGGGCGGCGTCGACGTACTCGCGGTGCTTGAGCGAGAGGGTCTGGCCGCGCACCACACGGGCGATACCGGGCCAGCCGAACAGGCCGATGACGGCGGTCATCAGCACGATCCGGTTGACGTCCTTGGCCACCGACATCATCGCGATCATGAAGATGAGGGACGGGAAGGACATGGTGAGGTCCATGAGCCGGCTCAGGACCGTGTCGGTGCGGCCGCCGAAGTAGCCGGCCGCGATCCCGGCCGCCGTGCCGGCGAGCACCACGATGGCGGTGGCCGTGAAGGCGATCAGCAGGGAGACCTGGGCGCCGTGCACGACCCGGGCGAACAGGTCGCGGCCGGTGACGGGTTCGACCCCGAGCCAGTGCTCGGCGGAGATCCCGCCGAGCCGGCCCAGCGGCTGGCCGCCGAGGTAGGGGTCGACGGCGCTCTTGTCGAACGCGTCGGGCGACCAGCCGCCGGCCGCACTGAGCAGCGGCGCGGCGGCGGCCATCACGACGAAGAGCGCGACGACGACCAGAGAGACCTTGACGGAGGCGCGGCGGCGCAGCTCGACACGGGCCAGCTGCCAGGGGCCGCTGCCGGCCGGAACCGGTGCCGTTGCCGGTGCGGTGAGGGCGGATGTGGCTGACATGTCCGTGGTCCCCTCAACCCTGGCCCTTGGCGGGGTCCTTGAGGCCGACCGTGGCGTAGTCGAGCTGGCCGCCGAAGGAGGTCTGACCGTAGGCGCCCGCGATGTTGTCGCCGAGCACCAGCGGCCAGCGGCGGACCAGGACCGGCACCGCCGGGGCCTTGGCGAGGATCTCGCCGTCCAGCCGCTGCCATGCCCGGTCGGCCCGCCGGGCATCGGTCATGGCGGCGATCTCGTCCATCCGCTTCATGGTCGCGGCGTCGCGGAAGAGCGAGTGGTTGCCGGAGTTGCCCTTCTCCTTGATGAAGCGGCCGTCGAACACGAACGGCAGGAACGTGGAACCTGAGGGGTAGTCGGGACACCAGCCCGTGTACACCAGGTCGGTGCGGTTCTTGGTGTCGCCGATCGTCGCGTAGAACGCGGACGGGTCGACCGTCTCGATGGTCACCTTGATCCCGGCCTTGCCGAGCGACTGCTGGATCGCCTCGGCGCGCCCCTTGTCACCGGTCGAGACGGTCATCCTGGTCTCGAACCCGTCCGGTTTGCCGGCCTCCTTCAGCAGCCGCTTCGCCTTCTCGGTGTCGCCGGCCGCGGGGATCCTGAGGGTGTCCGGCTGCTTGCCGTCGAAGAGCGTGGCGGGCATGTAGGCGGTGGACAGGTCGTTGAAGGCCGGTCCGCCGGACGCGGTGAGAACGGAGTCCTTGTCCAGGGCGTACTGGACGGCCTGACGGACCTTCACCTCGTTGAACGGCGCGCGTCCGGTGTGCATCTGGAGCATGTCCGTGCAGTTGGTGGACTCGGCGATCAGCCGCTTGCGGACATCGGGGTGGGGCAGCACCTTGGCCGCGCTCTCCGGCCGCAGCGCACCCCAGGAGACGGCGGAGGCGTCCGCGCCCTGGCTGGCGACCATCCGGTCGTCGATCTGGTTCGCCTTGAGCCCCATCACCATCACGAGCCTGTCCGGGTACGCCTTGCGCACCGGGTCGGTCGCGGCGTTCCAGTGGGTGTTGCGTACCAGGACCAGTCTCTTGCCGCGCTCGTACGACTCGATCTTGTAGGGGCCGGAGGAGAACGGCCGGTTGTCGTACTGCGGGCCCTTGTCCTGCTTCCGCGGCACCGGGGCGAAGGTCGGCATCACCGTGGCGTTGGGGAACTCGGCGAAGGGCTTGCGGAGTTCGAAGACGATGGTGTGGTCGTCGGGGGTCCTGACGGAGTCCAGGTGCTTGCCCTGGGCCGGGCCCTGGTAGCCCTCGACGCCCTTGAGGTAGCGGGCCGCGTAGTCGGCCCCGCCGGGCAGGTCGGGGGAGAAGGACCGCTCCACGTTGTACTTGACGTCCTGTGCGGTGACCGGGGAGCCGTCCTCGTAGGTGATGCCCCGCTTCAGGTGGAAGGTCCAGGTCCGGGCGCCGTGGGAGGGGGTGCCGAGGTCGGCCGCGAGGTCCGGGACGAGCTCGCCGCCCGCGGTTCCGGGCGCCGCCTTGTAGGTCACCAGGGTGCGGTAGAGCAGTCGGGTCCCGAAGTCCATGTCGTTCATGACCCAGTTGCGGGCCGGGTCGAGGTGGGTGAAGTCCTGGTTGGACAGCACGGTGAGGGTGCCGCCCTTCTGTGGAGTTCCGCCAACTATGGCTCCCGCATTGGTGATTGCGGGGTTCTTTCCGGCGCCGGAGGGCTTGGTGGTGGAACAGCCGGTCGCGCCGAGCGCGAGGGTCGCCGTCAGTGCGGTGGCGACGGTGGTGAGGGTGCGCTTGTCCATCAGTGGTGTCACTCCCAGGGCAGTTGGACAGCCGAGTGGCCGAGAGGGGTGGCGAACGGGAGGAGCTGGAATGTGACCGGTAACATAGTAATGTGAAATTGCACTGACAAGGTGTCGGTGGCTCCGTTACTGAGCTGTATCCGGGTGCCCCATGGGCCTGCCTTCGGATGTCCCATGGGCGGGGCCTGGTTCGAGCGGACCCGCAGAGAGAGTCCCCTTGGCAGCGAGAGTGCAATGTGAAATATTACTGACGTGGTCACGAGAAACTCCTCGGATGTCATCGTCGTCGGGGCCGGTGTGGTCGGCGCGGCCTGCGCCTACTACGCCGCCGGAGCCGGCCTCCGCGTCACCGTGATCGACCGTGGTCCGGTCGCGGGCGGCACCACCGGGGCCGGTGAGGGGAACCTCCTGGTCTCCGACAAGGGGCCGGGTCCGGAACTCGAACTCGCCATCGTCTCCTCGGAGTTGTGGGCGGAGCTGGCAGCACTGCTCCCGCCGGAAGTCGAGTACGAGCCCAAGGGCGGCCTGGTCGTCGCCTCCGGCGAGGACGGGATGGCCGCACTGCGGGACTTCGCGGTCCGGCAGCGGCAGGCGGGCGTCACCGCCGAGGAGGTCCCGGCGGACCGGCTCCACGACAGGGAGCCGCACCTCGCGCCCGGCCTGGCAGGCGGCTTCCACTACCCCGAAGACGCCCAGGTCATGCCAGCGCTCGTCGCAGCCCACCTGTTGCGCGCGGGCGGCGACCGGGTGTGCCTCCGGCTGGGGGAGGAGGTCACCGGCCTGCTCACGGGGGCGAACGGTGAGGTGCGCGGCGTGCGGACCTCGTCCGGTGAGGTGCGCGCTCCGTACGTGGTGAACGCCGCCGGCACATGGGGCGGCGAACTCGCCCGTCTGGCCGGCGTGGAGCTACCCGTCCTGCCGCGACGCGGCTTCGTCCTGGTGACCGAGCCGCTGCCGCGCGTGGTGCGGCACAAGGTGTACGCGGCCGACTACGTCGCCGATGTGGCCAGCGGGTCCGCGGCGTTGCAGACCTCGCCCGTGGTCGAGGGCACCCGGGCCGGGCCGGTCCTGATCGGTGCCAGCCGGGAGCGGGTGGGCTTCGACCGGACGCTCTCGACCGAGGCGCTGCAACGCCTGGCGGCCGGCGCCACGGCGCTGTTCCCGGTCCTCGCCGGGGTGCGGGTGATGCGGACGTATGCGGGCTTCCGCCCGTACCTGCCGGACCATCTGCCCGCGATCGGCCCCGACCCGCGTCTCCCCGGCCTGGTGCACGCATGCGGCCACGAGGGGGCGGGGATCGGGCTGGCGCCGGCCACGGGGCTGATCGTGGCCCGCTGTCTGACCGGTGGTGACCCGCCCTTGGACACCCGTCCGTTCAGGCCGGAACGGTTCGCGTCGGCCTCGCCCTGAGTCCGCCCGGGCCTCCCCGCCCCGTCGCCGGCCGCCGCCCTTCACGTTCTGCCGTGCCCTCAAGAGAGAGGAGGCCCGCCGTGGCCCGCACCCCCGCCGACCTGGTCGGGGCACAGCCCGGTCCGCCGTTCGAGATCACCTTCGACGGCCGCCCCGTCCCCGCCCTGCCCGGTCAGTCCGTCGCCGCCGCCCTGTGGGGGGCCGGGATCCTGGCTTGGCGCACCACCCGCGTCGGCGGCCGCCCGCGCGGCGCCTTCTGCGGCATCGGCCAGTGCTACGACTGTCTCGCCACCATCAACGGCCGGCCCAACCGCCGGGCCTGCCTGGTGCCGGCCGGCCCCGGCGACACCATCACCACCCAGGAGGGACACGGCCATGACCGCCTCGGCGTCTGAACCGTACGACCTGGCGGTCATCGGCGCGGGCCCGGCCGGCCTCGCCGGTGCCCTCACGGCCTGTGAACTCGGCCTCTCCGTCGCCCTGTTGGACGCCTCCGCGCAGTCCGGCGGCCAGTTCTACCGGCATCCGGCACCCGCACTGGGGGCGGCACGGCCCGAGGCGCTGCACCACCACTGGGCCGCGTTCACCGGCCTGCGCCGGCGGCTGGCCGCCAGCGGCGTCGCCCACCTGGCCGGACACCACGTCTGGGCCGTGACGAAGCAGGCCGACGACGCATGGACGGTGCATGCCGCCATCGGACCCGACGGCGCCGAGGAGCGACCCGCCCAGGTCCGAGCCCGTGCGGTGCTGCTCGCGACCGGTGCGTACGAGCGCCAACTCCCGTTTCCCGGCTGGACGTTGCCAGGCGTCGTGGGTGCCGGGGGAGCGCAGGCCATGCTCAAGTCCGGCCTGGTCCTGCCCGGCAGGCGGATCGTCGTCGCAGGCAGTGGCCCCCTGTTGCTCGCGGTCGCCGCTTCGCTGGCCGCGGCGGGCGCGCAGGTGCCGGCCGTGGTGGAGGCCGCCGGGTATCTGCGGTACGCCCGCAGTCCCCGGGCGCTTCTGGTCAACCCGCGCAAGGCGGCCGAGGCCGCGGTCCACGGCGCGGCGTTGCTGCGGAGCCGGGTGCGGTTGCGGCTGCGCAGCGCGGTCACCGAGGTGCACGGTACGGACCGCGTCGAGGCGGTCACCGTCACCCGGCTCGACCGCGACTGGCGGCCCGTACGGGGCACGGGCCGCCGGATCGCGTGCGATGCGCTGGCCGTCGGGCACGGACTGGTTCCGCAGATCGAACTGGCCACGGCGCTGGGCTGCGACACCCGCCCGCTGCGCGACGGCACCCTGGCCCTCGCCCTGGACGGCCTTCAGCAGACCTCGGTGCCGGGGCTGTGGGCGGCGGGCGAGACCGGGGGCGTCGGGGGAGTCGAACTCGCCTGTACGGAGGGTGAGTTGGCCGCCGTCGCGGTCGCCGCCCGGCTGCGGGGGCACGGTACCCACGACGGCCGGGTCCGTGCGCTCCGGCGCCGCCGGGACCGGATGCGGTCCTTCGCCGACGTGATGGCCGTCGCCCATGCGCCCGGACCGGGATGGTCGCAGTGGCTGACCGACGACACCGACGTGTGCCGCTGCGAGGAGGTCACCGCCGGACGCGTCCGTGCGGCGGTCGCCGACCTCGGGGCGCGCGACGCACGGACCGTCAAGCTGTTCACCCGGGCCGGCATGGGCTGGTGCCAAGGGCGGATGTGCGGGGCGGCCGTGGCCTGCCTCGCGGCCCGCGACGGCGCCGCCGAACCCACGGCCGAGCGCCGTCCGTTCGCCGTGCCGGTCCCGCTGTCGGCGCTCGCCGCCCTCGACGTCCCTGACCGGTCCGAGCCATAGGCCGATCCGTTCAGGGTGTCGGCACCCGACCCGTGCGGCGCCCTTGTGGGCACCGCACAGAGCTCAATAAAATGTCACACCTTATAGAAGGGTCTCCTGGAATGACTGACACCACGTGGAACAGTGCCCGACCCTGGCGCGGCATCATGGTCGCCACCGCCCTTCCGCTGCACGACGACCTGTCCGTCGACTACGAGGCGTACGCCGAGCACGTCCGCTGGCTGATCGACAACGGCTGCGACGGCGTCGTGCCCAACGGTTCGCTCGGCGAGTACCAGACCCTCACCGACGAGGAGCGGGCCCGTGTCGTCCGTACCGCCGTCGAGGCGGCCGGTGACGGCGCACGGGTCATGCCCGGCGTCTCCGCCTACGGAAGTGCCGAGGCCCGCCGCTGGGCGGAGCAGGCGGCCGAGGCCGGCTGCGGCTCGGTGCTGCTGCTGCCGCCGAACGCCTACCGCGCCGCCGAGCCGGCGGTGCGCGCCCACTACGCCGACGTCGCCGAGGTGGGAGTGCCGGTCGTCGCGTACAACAACCCCATCGACACCAAGCTGGATCTCACCCCCGACCTGTTGGCGCGGCTGCATGAGGCCGGCAGCATCGTCGCCGTCAAGGAGTTCACCGGCGATGTGCGCAGGGCGTACGAGATCGCCGAACTCGCCCCGGAGCTGGACCTGTTGATCGGCGCGGACGACGTCCTGCTCGAACTCGCCGTGGCCGGGGCGGTCGGCTGGATCGCCGGCTACCCCAACGCCCTCCCCGCCAGCTGCGCCGAGCTGTACCGCGCCGCGGTGGCGGGCGACCTGGACACCGCGTTGCCGCTGTACAAGTCCCTCCACCCGCTGCTGCGCTGGGACTCGAAGACCGAGTTCGTGCAGTCGATCAAGCTGTCCATGGACCTGGTCGGCCGCCGCGGCGGTCCCACCCGGCCGCCGCGCCTCCCGCTCACCGGCGAGACCGCGGACGCGGTGCGGGCCGCCACCGAGAAGGCCGTCGCCGCCGGTCACCACTGATCCCGGCCCCGTCTCTCCGATGCACCGAAAGGAAGTCCGTGCGTACCCGTCATGTCTTCCACGCAGTCGATTCGCACACCGAAGGGATGCCCACCCGAGTGATCACCGGCGGTGTCGGGGTGATCCCCGGCGCCACCATGGCCGAGCGACGGCTGCACTTCGTCGAGCACCTCGACCACCTCCGCACCCTCCTGATGTACGAGCCGCGCGGGCACGCCGCGATGAGCGGGGCGATCCTCCAGCCGCCGACCCGGCCGGACGCCGACTACGGGGTGCTGTACATCGAGGTGTCCGGACTGCTGCCGATGTGCGGGCACGGCACCATCGGCGTCGCCACCGTCCTGGTCGAGACGGGCATGGTGCCGGTCGCCGAACCGGTCACCACCGTGCGGCTCGACACCCCGGCCGGGCTCGTCACCGTCGATGTGCAGGTGGCGGACGGCGCGGCGAAGTCGGTCACGCTCACCAACGTGCCCGCGTTCTGCGCCGGCCTGGACCGCAAGGCCGCGGTCCCCGGGTACGGGACGGTGACGTACGACCTCGCCTACGGCGGCAACTTCTACGCGTTCGTCGAACTCGACGCACTGGGGCTGCCGTTCGACCGCGCCCGCAAGGACGACCTGCTCGCGGCAGGGCTCGCCCTGATGGACGCGATCAACGCCGGACCCGACCGGCCGGTCCACCCGGAGAACCCGGACATCGCGGGCGTCAAACACGTCTACCTCGCGGCTCCCGGCTCCGACGCACACCACTCACGGCACGCGATGGCCATCCACCCCGGTTGGTTCGACCGCTCCCCGTGCGGCACCGGAACCTCCGCCCGGATGGCCCAGCTGCACGCGCGCGGAGCGCTTCCGCTCCACCGTGACTTCGTCAACGAATCCTTCATCGGGACCCGCTTCACCGGCCGCCTGACCGAGGAGACCGCCGTCGGCGGGGTGCCCGCCGTCGTCCCGACCGTCACCGGCCGCGCCTGGATCACCGGCACCGCCCAGTACTTCCTCGACCCCGACGACCCCTTCCCCGGAGGCTTCCTCCTGTGACCACCGCCGTGTCCCTCACCTCCCGGAACCCGGCCGACCCGGCCGACGTACTCCTCCGGATTCCGGCCCCCGGGGCCTCCGCGGCCGAGGAGGCCGTCGCCTGGGCCCGCGCCGCGCAGCCGGGTTGGCTTGCCGGCGGGGCGGCGCCCCGTTCGGCCGCCCTCGACGCGGTCGCCGCCGCCGTGGACGCCGCGGCGGACGAACTGGCCGCGCTCGCCGTCCGCGAAGTGGGCAAGCCACTCACCGAAGCCCGGGCCGAGGTCGCGCGCACCGCTGCGATCTGGCGCTACTACGCCCAAGCCCCCTACGAGCCGAGCGGCGCCGTCCACGAGGCGGCCGCGGGCCCCGGGCTGCTGCTGACCCGTCGCCGCCCGCACGGGGTGGCCGGGCTGATCACCCCGTGGAACTTCCCCTTCGCCATCCCGAGTTGGAAGGCCGCCCCGGCGCTCGCCGCGGGCAACACGGTCGTCCTCAAGCCCGCGCCCGAGGCCACCGCCTGTGCCCAGCGCCTGGCCGAGATCGTCCAAAAGGCCCTGCCGGAGCATGTGTTCACCGTGCTGCCGGGCGGTGCCACCGAGGGCAACGCCCTGGTCTCCGCCGCCGATGTGGTCTCCTTCACCGGCTCCACCGTCGTCGGCCAGACCGTCGTGCGCATCGCCACGGCCCGCGGCGTCCCGGTGCAGGCGGAGATGGGCGGTCTGAACGCGGCGATCGTCCTGCCGGACGCCGACATCGCACGGGCGGCGACCCACATCGCCGCCTCGATCGCCGGGTACGCGGGCCAGAAGTGCACCGCCACCAGCCGCGTCATCGCGGTGGGTGCGGCTCTCGACCCCCTGCGCGAGGCGCTCGCCGAGGCGTTGCGGGCCGTCCCGGTCGGCGACCCGGCCGCACCCGCCACCGTCTGCGGGCCGCTGATCAGCGAACCCGCCCGTGACCAGGTCAGCAGCGCCTGGCGCGGCCTGCGCGTGGTGGTCGGCGGCACCGTGCCGGACCGCCCCGGCTGGTACGCCACCCCGACCCTGGTCGAGAAGGTCCCGCCGGGGCACCGGCTGTTGCGCGAGGAGGTCTTCGGCCCGGTCGCGACCCTGTTGCCCGCCGACGATCTCTCCCAAGCGGTACGGATCACCAACGCGGTCCCGTTCGGCCTGGTCACCTCCGTCCACACGGCCGACCTGGACACCGCCCTCGGCGGCCTCGACCGTCTGGACACCGGCATGATCCGGATCAACGCGCCGTCCACCGGCGTCGACTTCCACCTGCCGTTCGGCGGGACCAAGGCGTCCAGCCGAGGCCCGCGCGAACAGGGCCGCGCTGCTCTGGAGTTCTACACCTCCAGCCGTACCTACACCCTGTCACCTGCAAGAACAACGTGACATTGTACGGTGGGTGGTCCGTACCGGACCGAAGGGATCACCACCGCCATGGGGCATCTGCCACACCGCGACCTGAACGCCTCCCGGGAGCGGCTGCGCGACCAGGTCGCACACGCCCTGCGGGCCGCCCTGATCTCCGGCGAGCTGCGCCCCGGCCAGGTGTACTCGGCGCCCGTCCTGGCCGAGGACTTCGGGATCTCCGCGACGCCGGTGCGCGAGGCCATGCTCGACCTGGCCCGGGAGGGCCTGGTCGAGCCGGTGCGCAACAAGGGGTTCCGGGTCACCGAGGTCAACGAGCGCGACCTCGACCAGTACACCGAGATCCGCGCCCTGATCGAGATCCCCACGGTCGGCCAGGTCACCCGCACCGCCACCCGCGAGGAGCTGGAGGCGCTGCGTCCGACCGCCGAGGAGATCGTGCGGGCCGCCCGCGACCACGACCTCATCGGCTACCTGGAGGCCGACCGGCAGTTCCACCTCTCCCTCCTGGCCCTCTCCGGCAACGAGCGGCTCGTCGAAACCGTGGGCGACCTGCGCAAGCGGTCCCGCCTCTACGGGCTCACCGCCCTGGACGAGCGCGGCGAGCTGCTCCCCTCGGCCGAGGAGCACCTGGAGCTGCTCGACCTGATGCTGGCGGGCGACGCGAAGGGGGCGGAGAAGTGCATGGCCCGCCACCTGAGCCATGTCCGCTCCCTGTGGGCCAGGAGCGGCAGTTCCCCGTCGGCCAAGGGCCGTCGGTCGGCGGGCGCGGCCGGGTAGGCGTTCCCGCTCCGGAGCGGGCCGCGGCTCGACGGGGCGGGGAGAAGGGGCCGCATAACACGGGGTTATGCGGGAACGAGAGCTCCTCGGGAAGGGGCAGGTGGTTCACCCTGGTATGCAATGTCACACCTCACATGGGGCTCCCGTCCCACTCGGTCCTCGACCTCGAAAGGAACTCATGAACCCCGCATACGCCACCACCGACCATGTCTTCACCGTCCCCCTGGACCACTCGTCTCCGCACGGTCCGACCATCGAGGTGTTCGCGCGTGAGGTCGTCGACCCGTCCCGCGCCGGGGAGGAACTCCCCTGGCTGCTCTTCCTCCAGGGCGGCCCGGGCGACAAGTCGCCCCGCCCGGCGGCCGGTTCGCCCGGATGGCTGCCCCAGGCGCTCAAGACCCACCGTGTGCTCCTGCTCGACCATCGGGGCACCGGTCGCTCCACCCCGGTCACCGCGCGGGCCGCCGCCCGCTGGGCCGCTCCGGAACGGCTCGCCGAGCACCTCGGTCACTTCCGCGCCGACTCGATCGTCGCCGACGCCGAGCTGATACGCCGTCAATTGGTCGGTGCGGACACGCCCTGGGAGACGCTGGGCCAGAGCTACGGCGGTTTCGTCACGCTCACCTACCTGTCCCGCGCCCCCGAGGGCCTACGGGCCTGTTACGTGACCGGCGGGCTGCCCGGTCTCGCCGCCACCGCCGACGACGTGTACGCCCGCACCTACCCGCGCGTGCGCGACCGCGTCCGCGACTTCTACGCGCGCTACCCCGGCGACGCCCCCCGACTGCGCGGGATCGCCGATCTGCTGGCCGGAACCGACGTCCGCCTGCCCGACGGGGACCGGCTCACCGTCCGCCGTCTGCGCACCCTCGGCCTCGCGCTCGGCATGGGCGACGGCTTCGAGCGGATCCACTGGCTCCTCGACGAGGCCCTCGACGGCGAAGGGGAGTTGACCGACACCTTCCTCCGCCGGACGATGGCCCTCACCGCCTTCACCGACAACCCGCTCTTCGCCGTCCTCCAGGAGTCGCTGTACGGGCAGGGGGCCGGCCCGACCGGCTGGGCGGCCGCACGGGCCCTCGCCGACCTCCCCGAATTCGCTGAGGAGGCCGACCCGCTCCTCCTCACCGGCGAGATGATGTACCCCTGGATGTTCCGCGACATCGCGGGTCTGCGCCCCTTCGCGGACGCCGCCGAACTCCTGGCTGCGCGCACCGACTGGCCTCCCCTGTACGACCCCCAGCGCCTCGCCGCCAACCAGGTGCCCCTGGCCGCGGTCGTCTACCACGACGACATGTACGTGGACGCGGAACTCTCCCTGCGCACCGCGCGCGAGGTCGGCGCCTCCCGTGTGTGGGTCACCAACGAATGGGAGCACGACGGAGTTTCGGCCTCCGGCGGCCGCGTGCTAGCCCGCCTGATGGACCTGGCCGCAGGCCGCGCATAACCCTCCTCGCTGCCGCTTCCCCGCCCCTTCCCCACCTGCCCTTCCCCCCGCTTCCGACGGGAGAGCCATGCCTGCCCTGCCCACCCGACTGCGCCCCCTCGCCGTGGCCGTCGCCCTCGTGGCCGGCCCCCTTCTCGCCCCCTCCGCCACGGCGACCGCCGCCGTACAGCCCGCGTCCCCCGCCCCGGCCGGAGGCTGCGCGCTCCCCGGCAGGACCGGCTGGACCGACGAGGGGCACACCACCGACCGGGTCCAGTTCCAGCGGTCCACCGGGACGCACCGGGTCCTGACCCTGTTCGTGGACTTCCCGGACGCCCCGGCCGCGGACTCCACCGACGCATACGCGGCGCACCTCGCCCCCGCCGCCGACTGGATGCGCACGGCCAGCCACGGCCGTTCCCGCCTCGCCCTGAGCCCGCTCAAGCGCTGGATCCGCATGCCGGCGGACTCCACGTCGTACGGCTTCGCACGCGGTCTCACCTTCGAGGCCCACGAGAAGTACGTGCGCGACGCGATCACGGCCGCCGACCCCTACGCGGACTTCTCCCGCTACGACATGGTGTACATCGTCCCCACCAAGGCAGCGGCCGCCATCTCCTTCTCCCCGACCTATCTGTATGACCCGTCGACGCCCGGAGTCACCGCGGACGGCACCCGCGTCAAGTGGGCCGTGACGTTCGGTCAGGACATGTGGCGCTGGGGCCACAAGGTGGCCGACCACGAGACCGGCCACACCTTCGGGCTGCCCGACCTGTACTCCTTCACCGGTGCCACCCACCAGTTCGTCGGCGGCTGGGACGTCATGGGCAACATCGCCGGCCCCGCCCCGCAGTACCTGGGCTGGCACTCCTGGAAGCTCGGCTGGACCCGCGACGACCAGGTCGCCTGCCTGCCCGCGCCGGGTCGGCGCACCGTACGGCTGACGCCCGTGGAACGCCCCGGCGGCACCAAGATCGCCGTACTGCGCACAAGCGGGACGACGGCGTACGTGGCGGAGTCCCGGCGCGCCGAGGGCAACGACCGGGCCGCCTGCTCCACCGGCGTCCTCGTCTACAAGGTCGACTCGGCCGCCCGGACCGGCGAGGGCCCCGTCAGGATCATCAACGCCAACCCGTCCACCACCCCGCCGGCCGGCTGCACCGCCCTCGACATGGCGGCCCACGCACCCGGCCAGAGCTTCACCGACCCCACCACCGGAGCCCGGATAGACGTCCTGGCGGGCGGTGACTCGGGGGACACGGTACGGCTGACCAGGTCCTGAGGCCGGTGGCCCGGGTGGTCGGGGCCGCGCTGCCGGCCGAGGTCGGCGACGGGGTCGGGGGGGGCCCCCCGGGGGGGGCGCCGGCGGGGGCCCCCGCCCGCCCCACACCGGAAGCAGGTAGATAAAGAAAAAATTGGTCGGCGGGGGGGGGAACACGCACAGAACCCAGAGG
>NZ_JBEZIX010000089.1:0-22405 GCF_040651315.1 Streptomyces sp. NPDC048506 | reverse complement strand
TCGGTGCCGGGCACCTGCTCCTCGGTGTCGCCGTTGAGCCGGCGCGCCACGGTGTCGGTCTTGGCCTTGCGCAGGGTGTCGGCCTGCGCCTTGCCACGACCCTCGGCGACCGCCTCCGCCAGATTGGCGAAGACGACGGTCAGCCACAGCCAGGCCGCGATGACCCAGCCGAACCAGCTGCCCGGGTCCTTGAGCGCCAGGGCGGTGGTGACCACCGAGCCGACCAGGACCACGAACATGACCGGGGACTTGACCATCACCCGGGGGTCGAGCTTGCGGAAGGCATCGGGCAGCGACTTCAGCAGCTGCTTCGGGTCGAACAGGCCCGCACCCACGCGCCCGCCGTCCTTGTGCCCGGTGGGGATGTCGCTGTGCGGCGCCCGGGTCGGGGCGGCCGGGGTATCCGTGGACATGTCGTTCTCGTGCTTCTTTGAATCGGTGGTCATGACGCCAGCCCTTCAGCGAGCGGGCCCAGGGCGAGCGCCGGGAAGAAGGTCAGACCGGTGACGATCAGGAGCGTGCCGACCAGCAGCCCGGTGAAGAGCGGCTTCTCGGTACGCAGGGTGCCCGCGGTCTCGGGAACCGGCTTCTGCTCGGCGAGCGAGCCGGCGAGGGCGAGTACGAACACCATCGGCAGGAACCGGCCGAGCAGCATGCACAGGCCGATGGTGATGTTGAAGAACGGCGTGTTGGCACCGAAGCCCGCGAAGGCGGAACCGTTGTTGTTCGAGCCCGACGTGTAGGCGTACAGCACCTCGGAGAAGCCGTGCGCCCCGATGTTGGTCATGGCTTCCTTGCCGTCCGGCAGGGCGATGGCCACCGCCGTGCCGATCAGCACCAGCGCCGGGGTGATCAGGATGTAGCAGGCCGCGAGCTTGATCTCGCGGGTGCCGATCTTCTTGCCCAGGTACTCCGGCGTACGACCGACCATCAGGCCCGCGATGAACACCGCGATGATCGCCATGATCAACATGCCGTAGAGCCCCGAGCCGACGCCGCCGGGCGTGATCTCGCCGAGCATCATGCCCAGCAGCAGCACGCCGCCGGACAGACCGCTGAACGAGTCGTGGAAGGAGTTGACCGACCCGGTCGACGTCATCGTGGTGGAGACGGCGAAGAGCGACGAGGGGCCCTCGCCGAACCGCTGCTCCTTGCCCTCCATCGCGCCGCCCGCGAGCTGTGAGGCGGTGCCCGGGTGGGCGTATTCCAGCCAGGTCACGGCGACGACGGCGCCGATCCAGATGAGGCCCATGGCCGCGACGATCGCGTAACCCTGCTTGATCGAACCCACCATCTTGCCGAAGGTCCGGGGCAGCGAGAACGGGATCACCAGCAGCAGGAAGATCTCCAGCAGGTTCGTGAAGCCGTTGGGGTTCTCGAAGGGGTGGGCGGAGTTGGCGTTGAAGAAGCCGCCGCCGTTGGTACCCAGGTCCTTGATGGCTTCCTGGGACGCCACCGCGCCGGGGCTGAGGGCCTGCTTGTCACCGGTGAGCGTGGTGATGTGGTGGATGTCGCCGAAGTTCTGGATCGCACCGCACGCCACCAGGATGACCGCGGCGATCACCGACAGCGGGATCAGGATGCGAACGGTGCCCCGCACCAGGTCGGACCAGAAGTTGCCCAGGTCGCCGGTGCGGGAGCGGGCGAAACCACGGACCAGCGCCACGGCCACCGCCATGCCGACGGCCGCCGAGATGAAGTTCTGCACGGCCAGTCCGGCGGTCTGGGTGACGTGGCTCATGGCCACTTCACCCGAGTACGACTGCCAGTTGGTGTTGGAGATGAAGGACGCGGCCGTGTTGAAGGCCTGGTCCGGCGTGATCGGCTTGAAGCCGAGCGACAGCGGCAGCTTGTCCTGTACGCGCTGCATCACGTAGAGGAAGAGCACGCCGACGGCCGAGAATATGAGGACGCCGCGCAGGTACGCGGGCCACCGCATCTCGGCGTCGGGGTTGGCGCCGACGCTGCGGTAGATCCACTTCTCCACGCGCAGGTGCTTCTTGGAGGAGTAGACGGCGGCCATGAAGTCGCCGAGCGGGCGGTGCACCAGGGCGAGCGCGACGACGAGCGCGGTGACCTGGAGCACATCAGCAAGAACGGGGCTCATATCTGCGGCTCAGAACCTCTCCGGGAACACAAGGGCGAGGACGAGATAACCCAGCAGGGCGACGGCCACGATCAGGCCGATGAGGTTTTCGGCGGTCATAGCTTCGTCACCCCCTTGGCGACGAGGGCCACCAGCGCGAAGGACGCGATCGTGGTGACCACGAAGGCCAGATCGGCCATCGTGAGCTCCTGAGGAGAGTTTCGGAGGAACGGACCAGGAGAGGGAATCGCGCCAGTGGCTCGTTATCGCCCCTCGTTGACGGTGCCCTTACGGCCATGGGTGCGACATTGACGGATCCCTAACGCCTGTGAGGGAACCTGGGCATGCGCAGCGCGACAACCGGCTGATGCCAGCGATGGGGTATCGCCCAGGGCCGGATCGAGGAAGCAAACAGCGCGGCGGACGTCAGGGCCGTAGCGGAATGAGCACGAGCGCACCGGTCAGGGACCGTCGTCCGTCATGTGTCCGGCCGCTGAGCAGCGAAAAGAATGTGGCTTCGACACGGCTCCGCGGAATCCCTCCACGGGGCCGGTAGCGGGACCGTCAGTCCGCCAGCTCCCGTGTGTCGAGTGGAAGTTGCCAGGCGTTGCGACGGTGCACGGCATCGAGAGTGCGGTGCAGGAGAGAGAGGGCACAGCCAGCACCGGGCAGCCGGCGCGTGCGACGCGGTAGCGGGCAACGGAGGGCCACATGGCCCGGCGCAGTCTGCCGCGCTCTCCGGCACCGATCACCAGGAGATCGTCGGGCCGGTCCGCGACCGCCGACAGGACCTTCCCCGGTTTGCCTTGTACGACCGAGGCCCCCGGCGGGACCCCGGGGCCGGCGCTGCCGAAGGCGGATTCCAGGGCTTCGAGCAGCTGCTCACTCGCCATTCGGTGCCACGGATGCAGCGAGGCGGGCCTCGATGGCCGCCCGGTGCAGCGCGGCGAGGCTGCCCAGCGAACCGCTCACGCCGGCCACGATGCGTCGCCGTTCGCCCGGTCCGCTCATGGGCCCTGCTCCTCGCGCTGTGGCACGTTCATCTCGCGCCTATCAAAAGCCCGCCTTCTGATCGATAGGAACTCGTTGGCGCTTCCCCGACGAGGGACGCGGAGACTCTGACGGCTCCATGAAGACGGCACCGGGTACCGAGGGGAGGCGACGCGAGAGCGCGCAGCACCGGACGAGTGCGACGCTGATCCCGGCGCCCGGATCAGAGAAGTGTCAACGTCTTCGAACGCCATCGTGGTATTTGCCGACGCGAAGTGACGATGTCCTGGAGAACCTCGCACGCCGTCGGTGCCGTACCGTCACCCTTCGCGGCGCCGCCCGGCGTGCCGACTTCCGGAAGAGGAGTCCGTGAAGGAGTACGTGATGGCGCGGGGCAGCGAACCGATCACCCCGCCGGGCCCGCGCCCCGGCAGCCTGAAGGTCTTTCTCGGGGCCGCACCCGGCGTGGGCAAGACCTACCGGATGCTGGACGAGGGCAGGCGCCGGGCCGCCCGCGGCACGGAGGTGGTAGTGGCCTTCGCCGAGTGCCATGGTCGTCCGTCCACCGAGGCGATGCTCGAAGGGCTCACCGTGTTGCCGCGAGCAACGCGCCGGTATCGCGGCACCGGCTTCGCAGAACTCGACCTCGACCGGGCACTGGAACTGCGTCCCGCCGTGGTGCTCATCGACGAACTCGCGCACACCAACGCACCCGGCGGCCGGCACACCAAGCGCTGGCAGGACGTCGAGGAACTCCTCGGCGCCGGCATCGACGTGGTGGCCACGCTCAACATCCAGCACGTGGAATCCCTCAGCGATGTGGCCGAGAAGATCACCGGTGTGCCGCAGCTCGAAACCGTGCCGGATGACGTGGTCCGCCGTGCCGACCAGATCGAGCTGGTCGACCTGCCGGTCGAAGGGCTGCGCCGCCGTATGGCACATGGCAACATCTACCCGCCCGAGAAGGTCGACGCGGCACTGTCGCACTACTTCCGCGTCGGGAACCTCACCGCGCTGCGGGAGTTGGCGCTGCTGTGGGTGGCGGGCCGGGTGGACGAGGCACTGCGCACGTACCGGTACGAGCACAGCATCGGCCGCGTGTGGGAGACCCGTGAACGCGTGGTGGTGGCGCTCACCGGCGGATCCGAAGGCGAGACCCTGATCCGCCGTGCCGCCCGGATCGTGGACCTCCCCCGAGCTCTCAACTCCGTTCGAGCAGGGGGGACCCCCATCTCCGGCGGCGATCTGCTGGCCGTCCACATCACCCGCAGCGACGGCCTGGCCGGCTCCTCGCCCGCCGCGCTGGCAAGACAACGGCAGCTTCTGGAGAGCCTCGGTGGCAGCTACCACTCGGTGGTCGGAGACGATGTGCCCGCCGCCCTGCTGGACTTCGCCCGTGCGCAGAACGCCACCCAGCTCGTGGTCGGGGCCAGCCGCCGCGGCAGGCTGCGGCGGGTGCTGATGCCGCGCGGGGTGGGGGAGACGGTCGTCGAGCTGTCCGGCGACATCGACGTCCACATGGTCACCCATGAACACGCAGGCCAGGGAAGGCGATGGGCCGCCCCCGGAAGTGGTCTGCCGCGCTCGCGCCGGCTGGCCGGCCCCGTCGCCGGTCTGGTCCTTCCCATACTGCTGACCGTGGCACTGCGCGGCATCTCGGGCCCGCTCGCCCTCAACCTCACCAGCGAGGCCCTGCTCTTCCTGCTCACCGTGCTGGGCGTGGCCTGCATCGGCGGCGTGGCCTCCGCGCTGCTCGCCTCGGTGACGACCTCGCTGCTGCTGAACTACTACTTCATCCCGCCCGTCGGCCACTTCACCTTCGCCTCGGCCAATGTCGTCGTCGCCCAGGCCGCCTTCACCATCGTCGCCGTCACCGTCGCCGCCATCGTCGACCGGTCGCTGCGGCTGAGCCGACGGGCCGCACGGGCGACCGCGGAAGCCGAGGCCCTCACCTCGCTTGCGGGCAACATCCTGCGCGGGGACCGGGCCGTACCCGTCCTCCTGGAACGCACCCGTGAGACCTTCGGCATGCACAGCGTCGAACTGCGGCCCCGAAGGGAAGAGTCGGAGGGGCCGGGTGCCGGAGGCGGCCCGATGCCCGACCACAACCACGACCGTGATCACGAGACCAAGGTCGTCATAGGGGACGACAACGTCCTGGTACTGAGCGGGCGTCGGCTGCCCGCTTCCGAGCACCGCGTCCTGACGGCCTTCGCCGCGCATCTGACCGCGGCCGTCGAGCGGGCCCGGCTCGCCGAGGCCGCGGCCGAGATCGAACCAGTCAAGGCGGCGGACCGCATGCGCACCGCACTGCTCGCCGCGGTCGGGCACGACCTGCGGACACCCCTGGCCGGCTGCTGGGCCGCGGTCAGCTCGCTGCGCAGCCGCGAGGTGGACTTCTCACCCGAGGACCGCGAGGAACTCCTCGCCACCGCCGAGGAATCCCTCGCCAAGCTCAGCCGCCTGGTCGACAACCTCCTCGACATGAGCCGACTCCAGGCCGGCGCACTGACCCTGCGCCTGGAGCCCATCGCCCTCACCGAGGTGCTCCCCACCGCTCTGGACACCCTGCCGGACGCACTTCCTCAGGTGCTCGACCACGTGGTGACCCAGGGGGTGGAGACCGCCCCCGACGTGCTCGCGGACCCGCCCCTGCTGGAACGCGTCATCGCCAACCTGGTTTCCAACGCGGTACGTCACTCACCCGCCGGGCGCCCGGTCACCATCGCTGCCAGCACGCTGGCCGGGAGGGTGGAACTGCGGATCACCGACCGCGGGCCCGGCATCCAACTCGTCGACCAGCAGCGGGCGTTCCAGCCCTTCCAACGCCTGGGCGACACGGACAACACCACCGGCCTCGGCCTTGGTCTCGCGCTCTCCCGTGGCCTCACGGAGGCGATGGGCGGCACCCTCACCCCCGAAGAGACCCCCGGCGGCGGACTGACGATGGTCGTCTCCCTGCCGGCCGCGCCAGCCATGGCCGAGGCTTCGCCCGTACGGGAAGGCCGCACATGAGGCACGAGACGTGAGGCATGAGGTGTGCGGGATCGGGCACGAGGCGGAGCCGCACATGCAGGCTCCGGGGCGCACTGCGTCAGTCCGAGAGCAGTGACGCGGACGGTTGCCCGTTCCCTCGGCTTCGATGACGAGCACCCGACGTACCCGCTCGTCGGGCGTGCTCAATGCCGCAGCCATGCTCAAGGCGGCCCGCGCTCCGGGGACGTCGAAGGGGGCGACGTCCTCCCGTGCGCCCAGCGCGTACGCCGCGCGGGCGGACTGTCATGTCGTTCCTCCCTGTGGATCCCGTGTGGCATCACATCGTGAACCGAGCCGCGTACAAGGTCGCGTGCCGTTTCGCGTACGGGCCCTGCGCAGGGGTGTACAGGGCCCGATTCCTCCGGCTTCCCCGGCCTGGCTTGTTTTCAGTGGTGGGCGCCAGTGTTCTTGATGTGTTCCAGACGGGGTGGGGCGGAGCTCGGCAGCTGCCGAACAGTGCCGCGGCGTTTGGGAAGCCCGCTCTGCGACATCGCGTCGCCCGGAGTCAGCCTTTGGGCGGCAAAGGCTGGGCACCGACCTTGCGGCGGAGCCGCCAGAAGCCGAGAAGGACCAGTACCACGTAGGTACCCAGAGCGATGGCGCCCGTTCCCGCGAGCAATCGCTGCCACCAGGACCACCCCATCGCTCCGAGTGCTCCGGCGAACAGACTGGCGGGTGCCAGCAGGAAGAACAGTGTGGTCTTGATCGGGTCGGGGCCCCATGACCAGGCGGCCGCCAGCCGTTCCGGAAGCCGCGGCCTGCCGCCGGAACCAGCGCGCCAGCCTCGTACTTCCCCCCTGTGCGTCATGATCCGTGAGAGTACTGGCCCCGGCCCTCGGCGTCTCGGTCGGCCGCCGTTCGCGTTCCGTTAGGGAATCGGCCGCGTGTTCTCCGGTCGCGCCCCGGCCCGCCACGGTGGAGTCGATCGGGGGTGCGGTGACAATGCGGAGGTCCGTGAGTATGTGTGGAAAGACAGCACTGGCGGTGGTGTCGTGAACGTGGAGCGCGTGGTGGGTCTGCTGGTTGCCGTCTCGCTGGTCGGGCTGCTGCTGGTCACCGTCAAGTTCTCGGACCGGTTCTGAGGTCTCCCTCCACGTCCTCCGGATCCCTGGACGTCAGGCCCTCCGGCGCCGTCACACTCCGGGGTGTCGAGCCGGGGCGGAGCCGGGCGGTGCGTTGAAGACCGGCCGCAGCCCGCAGCCCGCAGGCGCGCGTGCTCACAGCAGCCCGGAGGCCGTGAGGACCGCGCGTGCTTCCCGCCCATCGATCTGGTCCGCCAACTCCTCCAGCACGTCGGCACCGTGGCGTAGCGTGCCGCGTTCGACGGAGCGATGCGCGCCGGCGTCGAGCAGATGCCAGATGAGCGGATTGGCCACCAGGACACGAGGGGCCAGTTCCAGCCTCTGCCCGTGCGCGTCCAGTAGGACCAGGCGCACGTCGATGCTGCCGTACTGCCGCATCGTGACGAGCGCGTCGGTACGCACTCGGCGCTCTCCCTTGAGGCCACGTACTGCCAGCCACCCTTCGCCCGCGGTGACGCGCGGCGGCAGGAACACGGCGAGTACCGCGACCCCGAGCACGACCCAGAGCCCGGCGCGGCGCAGTGTCAAACCGTCCGTACCCCAGTCGAGCAGCATGAGTAGACCGACGAACGCCAGGGAGTACTGAAGCGCGCGCCGGGCAGCCGCACGCCAGTGGCGGTCGGTGGTTGTTTCCGGCCGCCCGGCGTGTGTCGCAGCGGCGGGATCGGTTCTCCGTCCCATTCTGCTCACGTTAGGCAGGATGGCGGTGGACGCCCGCTCTCCTGGCACCTCCCTGATGCTGCGTCGTTCCTTCTTGTCGCACTCTTGACGCGGAGTCGCTGTGTGCCCTTTCAGCCGACGTGGACGCGTGGGCGGCGGGCCCGGTCGGGCTCTGCTACGCGGAGGACCTCACGGGTGACGGGGGCGACTTCGCCCTGGCCGAAGAGGAAGAAGCGGAGGAACTGGGCCAGGGGGTTGCCTTCGGTCCATTCGAAGTAGATGTGCGGCCGCTGCCCGGTTTCGTCGCGGACGTGCAACAGCAGTGCGGCCAGCGCGTTGGAGATGGTGGAGCTTTCCAGGACGAGCACGCGGTAGCGGCCGTGCAGAACCTCGCCGTGGACGTGCAGTTCGCTCTCGAATTCGGAAGGGTCGCCGATGGTGACCTCGACGAAGATGAAGTCGTCCGAGGCCAGGAGGTCGTTGTCGGTGCGGATCTGCTGGAGCTTGTCGCGGTATTCGGCCACGTCGCGCTGGTCGGGTTCGTTCGCGATGAGGCGGATCTTGCGGTGGGCGATGTCGCGGATGAAGCGTTCGGCCATCTCGTCGAGCCGGACGCTGGTCACCCGCAGTTCGAAGGCCCGGACGAGGCGGGAGAAGAGCGAGAGCAGGATGATGCCGGCGATGAAGCAGGCGCCGATTTTGACACCGTCGGGCCGTTCGATGATGTTAGCGATGGTCGTGTAGAGGAACACCATGGAGATGACGGCGAAGCCGATCGTCCAGCCGCGCTGGCCGGCGCGGTGGGCGGCGATGGTCACGGCAATCGCGGCGGAGCTGATCAGGACGAGCACGCCGGTGGCGTAGGCGCCGCTCTGAGCGTCGACATCGGCGTTGAAGACCCAGGTCACCAAGAACGCGACGAGGGTGAACACCAGCACCATCGGGCGCACCGCCCGTGCCCAGTGGGGCGCCATGCCGTAGCGGGGCAGGTACTGCGGCATCAGGTTCAGCAGTCCGGCCATGGCCGAGGCGCCGGCGAACCACAGGATGGCGATGGTGGAGATGTCGTAGACCGTGCCGAAGGCGGAACCGAGGTACTTGTGTGCGAGGTACGCCAGGGCGCGCCCATTGGCTGCGCCGCCCGGCTGGAACGCGTCCTTCGGGATAAGCAGGGTCGTCACGAAGCTGGAGACGATCAGAAAGGCGCTCATGATGACGGCGGCGGTGGTGAGCAGCTTCCTCGCACCCCGGATCCGCCCCGTGGGCCGGGCCTCGGTGTCGCCGGGCTCGCCCTCGATGTGCGGCATCACCGCCACACCGGTCTCGAAGCCGGAGAGCCCCAGCGCCAGCTTCGGGAAGACCAGCAGCGCCACCCCGACCATGGCCAGCGCGTTCCCGTGCTCGGTGGTCAGGGCATCGGACCAGTCGGTGACCAGGTGCGGCGCGGTGACCACGTGCCACAGCCCGGCGACGACCACGACGGCGTTGAGGGCGAGGTAGAGGCCGACCAGGGCCACCGCCACCCCGATCGCCTCCAGGAAACCTTTGAGGAAGACCCCGCCGAGCAGGGCGACCAGGATCAGCGTGATGAGCATCTGCTCGTTGTGCAGGGCGCTGTTGACGTGTGGGTTCTCCACGAGGTGGGTGGCGGCGTCGGCGGCCGACAGGGTGATGGTGATCAGGAAGTCGGTGGCCGCGAACCCCAGCAGCGTCAGGACGAACAGCTTGCCCTTCCAGAAGGACAGCAGCCGCTCCAGCATCGCGATCGACCCCTGGCCGTGCGGACTCTCCTTCGCCACCCGCCGGTAGACCGGCAGCGCGCCGGCGAGCGTCAGGACGACCAGGACGATGGTGGCGATCGGCGACAACAGGCCGGCGGCGAGGGCGGCGATGCCCGGCTGGTAGCCGAGGGTGGAGAAGTAGTCCACACCGGTCAGGCACATCACCCGCCACCACCGCTGGCCCTTGTGGGCGCTCTGTGGTCCGGCATGCGGCCCGGGGTGGCGCTTGGCCATATCGGTCAGGCCTTCCAGCATCCACGCCCGCAAGCGATGCCGCACGGCGACCCTGGACGGACCGGCAGGCGCAGAGGCGGCCATCGTGTGCTCCTGTCGTACCGCGAAAAGATCCAGCCATCGACGCGACGGCCAGGTCAGGGTACGTACCCGCGGCGGTTTCGCCATGATGTTCGTCAAGATGGCGGCCTCGTGTCCCCGGAAGGGCGGCGCGGGTGGGCCAGGTGCACGAGGGAACGCCGAAGCACAGAGCGGGGTGGGCCGGCCCTGCGGAGGGCTCGGCCTCAGGGTTTGGTGGCCGAGGTACGCAGTACCAGATGGCAGGGGTGCTCCTCGCCCTCCCGGAGGAAGGTGATCCGTACGCGGATCTCACACGCCTTGGCCGCCAGGGCGGGCTGTGCGGTGACGCTGCCACGGGTGTGCGTGCCGTCGCCGGCGGCTCCGTAGGCGCCGCCCCAGTCGAAGTACTCATTGCCGACGTCGTCCATGGCCTCAAGAGCCAGCAGCACAGGGGAGTGCTCGGCTGTGGCCGGCAGGGGCGGGGTGATCGTGTAGAGGAGGGTGAAGGAGTCGTCCCGGCGTTGCAGGTTGTGGACGGACAGTTCGTGGGCGCCGTCGAGGATCTTCACCGAGGCGAGGGGGACGGGGGTGCGGTGCGGCTTCATGGCGCTCCTCGTTGACGGGTGGTGTTCAGGCGATGAGCCCGGCAGCGCGGCGGGCCGGTTGTCCGGTGGAGTGGTGAACGCGCACGTGCCCCAGGCGGAGCTGACGACCGGATGCGGGGCCGCTGTGGCTGTTGTCAGGGGAACAGGTGCAGCGGAGTTCCTCATGAGGGTGGCGGGGCGGCCCTGTCAGGCGGGCCACCCCGTTCGGTGGTTCAGCTCTGTCCGGCCTTGCTGCCGTGGTTCGCCTTCTTCTTTCGGCGGGCCTTCTTCTTGCGGGCGCGCTTGTACATGGGCGTGTGAGCCTTTCGTTCTCGGGAGATTGCCTGGTAGTGCTTCAGACGGTGGTGGTGTTCTTCAGGCGTGGTGGACGACCAACTGGTCGGCGAGCTTGGTGAGGCGCTTGACCGTGCGGTCCTCGGTGGCCGCCGGGGCGGCGTCGACGCGCTGGTCGCAGTCGTAGTAGGCGCCGTTGACGATCTCGGTGGCCGGGTCGCAGAGGCGCACGACGTGGGTAGCACCCTCGGCCGGGGCGGCACCGCTGTTCGCGTAGAGGGACATCAGGGCCGTCTCGCAGACGCCCGGGTGGACGGAGACCGCCGTCACCCGGGGGTCGGCGGCGAAGACGGTGAGGGCGAGCTGCGACTGGGCGTAGGCGGCGAGCCGGGAGTAACGCCGGGCGCGCTGCGGATCGCTCCACTGGATCGAGGCGGTGCGGTGCAGCGACGAGGAGACGTTGACGACCCGGCCGCCCGGGTCGCTGGTCAGCGCCGGCTCCAGGAGGCAGGTCAGCAGGTAGTGGGCGAGGAAGTTGACCTGGAACGCGATCTCGTTGCCGTCGGTGGTGAGGGTGTGGCGTTCGGGCGCGGCGATGCCGGCGTTGTTCACCAGGACGTCCAGGTGAGGGTGCTCGGTGACGACGCGCCGCGCCATCGCCTCGACCTCGTCGAGGCGCGTGAAGTCGGCGGCGAATCCGCACAGTTGGGCGGCATCGACATCAGCGGTGGCGATGAGCTGGTCGGCCGCGGCCTGGGCCTCTTCGGCGGTGCGGCCGTGTACGAGGACGGTGGCGCCGCGCTCGGCGAGCTGTCGGGCGGTCTCGAAGCCGATGCCGGAGGTCGCGCCGGTCACCAGGACGGAACGGGCGGAGAGGTTGGGGGTGGACACGATCCATTCCAGGATGGGAGACGAAAGGGAAGAGGGCACGCCGACTGGACCCGTCAGGGCCTGAGGACGCGCCGGTTACAGAGAAGAGGGCGCTGGATCAGATCACGGCACCCCGTAGGGATGCGGGGGGCGACTCAGCGGGAGGCGGAGGTCTCCGGGCAGCGCGGCGCACGAGACGAGGCCGCCGACCGTGACATGGCACGGCTTCGCCATGACGGCGGTCGGTCGAGCAGAAGCCGGGCGCTGTTCACAACACCCATCAAATGTCCTGCCCGACGCGGCTTCAAGAGTTCGGCGCGCGTGTTGACGCACCCCTGATGAGCTGCGACCCGACTGATGACGAGCGAAGCTCCGCTGATGTCCTGGTGAAGGAGCGGAGCGAGAGCCCGTGGTCACCGGCTCGTCAGCGCGACAGCGAGCGCGGTCAGTGAGAGCAGCACGACGAGGGCGCCTCCGGCAATGAACGCGCGGTCCTGACCCGGGCGCTTCAGGTCATGGACGACGACGTTGCGTGGATCGGCGGGATCGTAGAGCACGAGCACGCGGTCGCCGTCATCGAGCGGCTGGCGGTGGGAGGGGGCCACAGGACTGATGACCTCCATCACACGGTCGTCGTCCGTCACGAACTGGAGCAGCGGGCGCGGCAAGGCCGGCTCGCCCGCTGCGTCGACCGGCGGCCGTTTGACGAGGGCCTCCACGCGTACGCCGGTCCGCCTCACCCGTTGTGCCTGACGCAGGCCGTAGGCGCCTGCCAGTACGGCGAGGAGGCCCCCGAACGCGGCGATTCCCACGAACACGACCACAGCTCCTGCGTCCACGGATCTCCGTTCCGCTGGTGAAGGATGTATGCCAAGGCTGCGCGATTCCTTCGTCGATGGCCAGCGTGGTGCCGTTGCTCCGTTGGGACGTTACGCAGGGCGGCCAGGCCGCGGCGAATCCATGGCAGTCCCCGAAACCGCTGGCCCCGCGGGTTGGCCGGCGTCGAGAATCTCGCCATGACCGAAAGCCGCGACGACGCAGACCGCATATTCGTCCGCAGCAGATGGGGAACGAACCGTTACGTCTACAACCCGCACAACCCCATCGGCTGCGCCCTCGTCGTCGGCTCGCTGCTGTTCGCCGCCGGGGGAATGTACCTGCTCAAGCACGACCCGGGCCTCCTCAGCGGTACCGAAGACTGGGACGGAGGCCAATTGCGGTCCGCTGCTTCCGCGGCGACCGTCGAGCTGTCGAACGATGCGGAGTTCGGGCCGGGGACCATCAACTACCCGGACATCCTGCGTGCCGCCATCGCGAAGCATGGCCACGGCTCCAAGGACGCGCTGACCGTCACGCTCGCGTCGGAGACACCGGAATCCGCCGTGTTCTACGGGGGCACGGAAAAGGCCGACTACTCGGTCACTGCCCACGGCACGGACACCGCCTTCTGCCTCGGCGTCCGGGCCACGATGCGCAGGCAGGCAACGCACTACGACTCCGTCGCCATCTCCGTCGGTGATGGCGCGTGCCCAGCCTCCTGATACCTCTTCGCCCTGCCCCCTGCGTGGTCATGGCTACCCCAGCCCGGCGAGGTCGTGGTTGAGCTCGACGACGTTGACGCGCTGCTGACCCAGGAACCCCAGGACACGACCCTGGACGTGGTCGGCGACCAGCTTCCTGACCCTGACGGGAAGGAGACGACGGGCCATTGCCACCCGGTCGATCTGCTCGTACGCGTACGCCGGGGAGATCGCCGGGTCGAGTCCAGAGCCGCTGGCGGTCACCGCGTCCACCGGGACGGACGCGGGGGAGACCCCGTCGAACGCCGCCACGGCGGCTCGGCGTTGCCTGACCGCCGCGGTCAGATCGGGGTTGTTCGGGCCGAGGTTGGAGGCACCGGACGCCAGCGGGTCGTATCCGCCCGCGGACGGGCGGGGCTGGAACCACTTGGGGTCGGGCCGCAGTTCCTCCTTCGGGTCCTGGGGATTCTTCTTCGGCAGGGCGAAGTTCTGGCCGATCAGGCTGGAAGCGACCGGCTTGCCATTCGTCGTCAGCAGGGAGCCATTGGCCTGGTGCGGGAACGCGGCCTGGGCGATGCCGGTGACAAGCAGGGGATAGGCGATGCGGGTGATCACGGTGAACACGAGCAGCATCCGCAGCGCCGCCAGGTGCTGCCGGAGCACGGGAGGGAGGTGGTGGGTGGGCATCGTGGGTCGCCTTCCTCAGCGCAGGCCGGGGATGAACTGGATCACGAGGTCGAGCAGTTTGATGCCGAGGAAGGGCAGGACCAGCCCGCCGAGTCCGTACATCCAGATGTTGCGGCTGAGCAGCTTCGCGGCGGAGGACGGCCGGTAGCGCACACCGCGCAGCGCGAGCGGGATCAGCGCGACGATGATCAGCGCATTGAAGACGATCGCCGAGGAGATCGCCGAGCTGGGGCTGTGCAACCGCATGATGTTGAGGGTGTCCAGGCCCGGGTAAACGCCGGCGAACATCGCAGGGATGATCGCGAAGTACTTCGCGACGTCGTTGGCGATCGAGAAGGTGGTCAACGCGCCCCGGGTGATGAGGAGTTGCTTTCCGATCTCGACGATCTCGATGAGCTTGGTCGGGTTGGAGTCGAGGTTGACCATGTTGCCGGCCTCCTTGGCGGCCGACGTACCCGTGTTCATCGCAACGCCGACATCCGCCTGGGCCAGCGCCGGGGCGTCGTTCGTTCCGTCCCCGGCCATCGCGACCAGCTTGCCGCCCTCCTGCTCCTGCCGGATCAGGGTCATCTTGTCCTCGGGAGTGGCAATCAGGGCGGACCCGCGTTCTACACATCCGAGACGATGCTCGCCTCAAAGGGCTTCACCAAGCCGGACCCCGCTGCTCAACAGTCGCCCCTTGCCCAGTTCGCCGAACGCGCAGCACGGGCCCACGGCTGCGCTCCGGTGCGGGCCGGCTAGCCCAGCAGCAACGGGGTCGTTCGACCGGAACCTTCGATGACCGGCATGGAGCGTCTCGTCGATGTTGGCCTGTCAGCCTGCGCATGAAGCCTGTGTCGACGTCAGCGGTGGTCTCCTCGTCTGGCATCTGGGGGCATTGGTGCCTGGCGGAGTGGTGGGCCGTTGGCGGTGGGGGAGGACGCGGAGTGCTGGGGGGAGCTGAGAGTTTGATGACTTCCTGACGGTTGCCCAACGATCTTCGCCCTCGATGCAACCTACGCTGGAGCAACTGGTGCAACACCTGTACCAAGTACGACATCTGGGGGAGAACATCCGAATGACCGCACGTTCACGCCGAATAGCGGTAGCCGCCGCTTGCGGCGCGGCGCTCCTGCTGACCACCACGGGCGCCGCGCAGGCCGAGATTCCGGCTCCGGCATCGTCACCCTCGACGGGTGACGTGGCCGCACTCCTGGCGCAGATGCGCGAGCAGGGCATCGCCCAGGCCGGCGGCTCGCTCGCCGATCTGCGGAAGCAGGCGGCGGCGGCCGGGCCGCGCACCACCGCCACCGCCATGGCGGCGAAGAGCAAGCTGCCGAAGTGCCGAGGAACCTTCAAGCACGCCGCCGCCACCGTTGTTCTCCAGGAGTCCATGAAGCACGGGATTCCGTGGGTCGTGAAGCTGACCGCGGCCAATGCCCCGCAGGGGCGCGTGAACTTCAACGCGAAGATCTTCGCCAACAAGCGCGAGGCCAACGTCTACCAGGAGCACCCGAACAAGCAGTGGTGGTACCAGTTCCATGGTCCACTGCCGCGTAAGTTCGATGTGAAGGGCAGCAAGAAGGACTACAAGATGCAGCGCGGGGACGACGTGTCGTTCCTGTGGACCTGGCGGTCCGTGCGTGATCCGCGCAGCGGTGGCTACCGTGTCGTGAACTGCGAGTTCAAGCCGTAGCGGGAGGCAGGCAGTGATGTCATCATCGGATTCGGTGCCGGAGCCCGCAGCGGTCTTCGCGCCCATCGACCACGATCTGCGTGTCTGCGGCCTTGTGCCCGGCGCTGTCTATGCGCAGCTCGGGACTCTGGAGCTCGATCCGGAGCTCGTCGCCGATCCTGAGCCCGGTCCGGCGGTGAAGTCTCTCGCCTTCCACACTCAGGCGGCCGTCCTTGAGAACCTTCAAGCGATCAAGGGCGGCCGCCCCTGGCCCGTGTGTCAGGGGAAGCATCCGCATCCCATGAGCCTCGCCTCGGACGCGGAAGGGGGCTGGCCGTACTGGTACTGCCCGAAGAATCCCTCGTACCGATTCGCGGTAGGCCAGCACCCTGGCGGCTGAGCCGTAGGTCAGGTGCGGCTGCTTCTCGTCGAGCGAGGGACAGTCAGTTGGTGGTGTGGGATACCAGGTTGTTGTCTCAGGCCACCCATGGCCGCCGAGCTCAGACGTTTGTGGAGCGGGACGCAGGCACGAGGCCGTCTAACCGGTGACGACCGCGACCAGGATCAGCGCCGTGGCGGCCTGGAGGTAGCAGATCCGAGACTGTCCGCCCCACCCAACACGATGGCGGCCAGCTGGGCGACGACGGTGCGCTGCGTGGTGCGCCTCGCAGTCGGCCAGCCCAGTCAGTGCCGTACAGCCACGGGAGAACGCCCGCAGCACAAGCATCACCAGCGCGAACCCCACGAAGTCCACCTCACGGCGCTCCGCCTCGATGCCGGACCGGTAGAGGTGGAGATTGCCGACACGTGGGTGGGCGTCCATCCCGGCGGTGCATTACTGAAGGTGTTCGTGGATGCGCCGGCGCTGGAGTTCGCCGAGGAGGCGGTCCGTGCGCTGGTGGAGGAGCTGCTTGAACGCTCGGAGCTTCTTGCCGATAAGACGGTTGAACGCTGCGAGGTCGAACTCCACCCCGACCTCGCGAAGGAGAGGCTGAAGGCGGCTGAAGGTCCGGATGCACCACCGAACGACCTCGCATCGCGGTGTGCTCGACTGAGCGGGCCAGTCGCTGGGAAGTCTTCCATGGGCCTGACGAGCGATCCCGTTGATGCCGAAGCTGTGCAGCGCAGGATGCACCGCTGCCGAGCAGGCACCCCCTCAGCCGACTTCGTCCCCGACGGGTTCATCGACCGTGTGCCTGCTCGGCCCGGCGTCCGCGCCTGCGAATCGGCCACGCCGAGTTCGGTGAGTTCGGCGTGGCCCAGTTCGCGCTCTACATCATGGACGATCAGAAGGAGTCCGCCGTCAAGGCGTACGGGTCCTCGGTGCTCAGCTCGTCGGCTGGGCCGGCTTGACCCCGTCAGCCGACGCTGCCTGCCTGTTGCAGAACACCTTCTTGAGGAGCTTTTCCAGCGCCTTCGGGAACACCTGCGCCTGGTCGATCGCGGCGTCCCCCATGGTGATCGAGGCGGTCATGGTCATCTTGCCGTCGGGCGTGCTGTACATCAGCGCCCCGTAGCCGTTGTTGCTGCCGTCGTGGTTGAGGAGGGTGCCGACGCAGTTCGGACCCGTGTCCTGCACGTACAGCCCGAGGCCGTAACGGCCGAAGAGGCCGCTGCTCTTGGGGTGCGGCTTGCGCATCTCGGCCAGCAGCTTGGCCGGGATGAGCTTGTCGCTGTTCAGCGCGGAGAAGAACGTGTGGAGATCCTTGGTGGTCGAGATCATCTCGCCGGCGCTGGAGATCCAGGAGGGGTTCTGGCGGGTGACGTCGACGACCTTCCACTGGCCGGCGTCCTCATACCGGTGGTAGCCGTGGGCGTGCGGCCCGGGGATGTCCGTCCGGGTGCCTGGCACCATGGTGTCGTGCAGGTGGAGCGGCCGCAGGATCCGCCGCTTCATCTCCTCGTCGTAGGGCTGGCCGGTGACCTTCTCGATCAGCAGCCTGGCCAGCACGTAGTTGGTGTTGGAGTAGCTCCAGTTCGTCCCCGGCTCGAACTTCGCCGGCTTGGACAGCGCCAGCCGTACCAGCTCTTCGGGCTGGTAGGTGTGGAACCGCTTGTCCACCCACTCCTTGCCCTGCCAGGGGATGCCCGGCACGTACGTCCCGTCGTCGTAGACCTCGCCGCCGGCGAAGTTGAACAACCCGCTGGTGTGCTGCAACAGCATCCGCACCGTTATCCGCCGGTCCAGCTTGAACTCGGGCAGGTAGTCGGCTACCGGCCCGTCCAGCCTGACCTTGCCGTCGGCCACCAGTTGCAGCATCAGGGTCGCGACGAAGTTCTTGGTGGTGCTGCCGATCCGGAAGCGGCCGTTCGTCGGCGGCTTGGCACTCTGGCCCAGCTTGCGCACCCCGGCGCTGCCGACCCACTCGCCCCGCTGATCGTTCACCCGCATCTGCATCCCGGCGTAACCGGCATCGACGAACTCCTGGATGGCCTGCTGTAGCTCCGGGCGATCCTGCTGCGTAGCGGCCCTGGGCACTGCCCTGCTGGCCGGGGTGGCCACCGCGGGTGTGGCCACCCCGGCCAGCAGCGTGAATGTCAGCGCCGCGACCCCTACTCGCCGGAAGGCCCGCGGCATCTGGGCCCTGTTGCTTTGGGTGCCCCTGGATATCCCTGAGGCCTCCTGCTCGGCCTTGTCGAGGAGGCTGTGTGTCACGACCCCAAGGCTGTTCATTCTTGAGTTTAAGCTCATGGCGCCAATATGGCGCACGCGTGGCGCCAATGCAAGCCGCATTTGCCCATGAGGGCTTCCGGGATGGCGCCTATCTGGCGTCACGCGGAGGAAATGTGCTGGTCAGGCGTATGGTGCCACGGTCTATTCCTGGCTTCTGATGCCAGCCATCCAAGTCAGTGGCCGTGGACGGCGGGCGATCAACCACGATTCGGGCGTGCACTCCAGCGAGTGCCGCGGCCGCCGCAGGCGGGTCGTGGAGCACACCATGCCGTGGCTCACCCGCTACCGTCGCCTGTCTCCTCGGTGCGAGCGGGGCGCCGCGACTACCTGGCGTTTCTCGGCCTCGCCGCAGCCCTTTCATGGACCTCGCGTCGCACCGCCTGCATGTACATGGGCGACTGGTCGTCGTTCCTTCGAGCTGCGATTTCGGTGGCGGTGTCGAAGCCCAGGCCGAAGTGCAGGCCCTGGGGCCCGGCTGCGACAGCTGCCCACCGGCCCCTCCATGCCCTGCTCGGCCGCCGTCTCCAGCGTCAGGTCGATGGGAATCCGTAGGTGTCATGCAGCAGCAACGCCTGCAAGCCGGACGGGAACGCATTCTTGCCGCGCGACCTGCCGCGACTTCGGGCCATGCCCACCTACCTCCTGTCGATCCGCGAGCACCTTCATCGCCGCATTCAGCGCGCGTCGGGTCGGTCCGCCTGCAGGTACGGCGAAGCTTTGGCGAGGAACCAACGTCGACACTCGCGGCGACGTGATCTCTGTCAGGCCGGCACCAGGGAACGCCAGAGGGAGGAACTCAGCCCTCGCTCACGCGGATCGGCACACCGTGTTCGTTGCGCTCGTACTCGCGGCGGACGTTCTTCTCGATCTTCCGGGTGACCTCGTGGTCCAAGTCGATGCCGTTCATCTCGGCGACGGCTACCAAGTACAAGAAGATGTCGGCCAGTTCTTCGCCGAAGTCCGGGAGGCGCTTCCGCCATGCCGTGAACGCCTCTCCGATCTCAGCGTTCAAGAGGCCGAACTCCAACGGAACGTCAGTGGTGTTGAACCCCTTCTCGGTCTTGTTCTCCCAGGCGAGCTTCTGGGCGGTCCGGATTTCCACGGCTCCTCCGGGGCAGTGCAGCAGTTGCTGCCGCAGCCTATAGAGGGCCAAGTGGCTCCTGCGGACGGATGCGAGGGATCTCACCCTGTCGTAGGAAGGTCGAGTGCCGTCGTATCGATGGTCTCCACGGGGCAGTACGACGCGAGCGCGTCGAACGTCCGCTGGTAGCCGATCACGAGGTCTGTGATTTCGCCCAGGTCGGCAGCTGACCCGTCACGTTGCCGTAGCCGCTGCTGTATCACGGCAGGGGGCGCGGTCAGATGGAGAAACAGTCCGCTCCGGTTGACGACGGCTTCGGCGAGATCGATGGCCTGGCTCCAGGTGAGTCGCGAATGCCCCCGCAGCAAAGGGCCGTAGACGAGTTCGCTGAGGAAGCATCGGTCGAGCAGAAGCGGCCCTGGCTGGTCCAACAGCGCGCGGTACCGGTTCACGAGATCGAGATGATCCGGGGTGCGAGGTGAGTGGGTGATGGTGAAGCCGTGCTCGGCGGCCAGCCGGGTGGCGAGCGTGGTCTTCCCGACACCGTCGCATCCCTCCAGGACCAGGGTTTTGTGGCCAGCTGCCACGGCCTCGAAGCTCACGACCGCAGCCAGTCGTCAAGCGCTGCCGAGTCCGTCAAGTGAGCGGAGACGGCGTACTGAATCATGAGGTTGCGCCAGTTGGGCTCTCGCCCGTCGGCATGGGTGAAGCCGGGGCGGGGTTGGTACGCGGCGATTCGCGTGCGGCGAGCCACTGCTGCCCCGATCAGCAGCGCAGCCCCGGGCGGAGTCTCCGGGCCCGACACGTCGGCGACCAGTACGTCGGACGCCAGTGCCTTGGCCAGGTCGTGGCGTGCCGCCGCCACAGGATCTGAGTCGACGAAGCGGGCGGGGGTCCGTACGGTGTAGCCGGCGCCCTGGACGAGTGCCACCACGTCCCCTTGCCCGGCGAGATACGGGGACTGCTCTACGAACGCGAATAGCCCGGCCCCATCGCGGAGCGAGGCTGTAGCCGGGCGCTGCGCGAGAAGGTCGAACAAGCTCTCGGCAGTCGCGTCCAGAGCCCGGCCGACCTGGCTATCGTTGCGGTCGGCGAATATCTTGAACCGCGTCTTGGGGGTATCCACCGGCGGCTCACCCGCCAGCCTGGCAACCCTGATGAGGCTCGTCGCCGCCGCTTGGACGAGGGGATCGGGAAAGTCGAACCGGGGCCCGTCCGCGGTGAGTGAGTAGGTCTGGAAGTCGCTCGTCATGACGACGACGGGAACGCCAACGGCGTAGGCGTACACCATCTCCATGCACACGCCGTCATCCAAGCTCGGCCCATGGAGCACAGCGACCATGCCGGTCAGCTTCCCGAGACGTTCGATGTCCAACTCGAAGAGGCGCCGGCCCTTCACCTCGGCGACAAGGTCCTCCTCGTTGGTGTCGCGATAGGTTCCCACGAGCCGAGCAGGGGGCGTCCCTCGTCATCGAAGAGGACCAGTGACCAGCCGTCCCCGGCAGTAGCTGCTTGGACCCGATGTTTCCCAGACTAGGAGACCATGCCCGCGTAGCGCGGATTGCGGAGCATCTTGGCGACCATCGTGGACGACCAGGTGCGAGCGGCAGGAGGCTTGATCTCTTCGGTGTTGAAGGCCCTGGCGATGCTGTAGGCCGATTCCCCCGACTTGAAGTCCTGGAAGATCCGGACGACCACATCGGCCTCGTCCGGGACGGGCTGACCCTTGCGCTCGCCCTTGCGGACCCAGCCGTACGCGATGCGGCCCTGCGCGAGTCCGTTCTGGGCGGCGGACAGGTGTTGGCGGGCGACGCGGCGGGCGGTTTCCTCGGAGGACTTGAGCGCCATCACGCACATCATGCGGGCCATGTGGCGGTCGCTGTCGTTGATGAGGTTCATGCGGCCGCCGGTGGCGCCGGTGACCGGGCGCTTGACGTACTCGACGATGTCGATGAGGTCTTCGAGGTCCCGGGGCTGGCGCACCAGCCGGTCGAGGTCGTAGAAGATCACGCCGTCGATGACGCCGATGGCGAGGTCGGCGAGGAGCTGACGGAACTCGGGGCGCACGACGATCCAGTCGATGGAGCCGTCGGGCTTGACGACCTTGCGCTTCTTGAAGGCCGAGGTGTCGTTCTCCCGGTAGACCTTGGCGAAGGGTCCCCAGCGCAGGCGGGCGCGGGTGTCTTGTGCGTCTTCGAGCTGGCGGTCGACGCCGGCTTCGGGGCCGAAGCGGTCGGAGGAGATGCGGAGGTAGGCGCCGGGGCGTTTGGGGGCGTATGCCGCAAGGTGGTCGTAGAGGTTGAGGGTTACCTGGCCGCCGCGGGCGTGGGCGGGGACCTCGAAGTCCTCCCAGACGGTGGGGGCTGCTGTTCGCACGGTGTTGGCTCCTGGTGCTCGGTGGCTCCCGACGCCGGGCAATTTCCGTCGAACTCAGGGGTTTGGTGGTGCCGTGGATCCGCCGTAGGATCCGCGGCTGCCCTCCTGGATACTGATCGCCATGCGCATTGACTTTGATCCTGCTGAGATGTCCCGCAACGACTTCTACAAGCTGCTGACCTCGACGGTGGTGCCGCGGCCGATCGCCTGGGTGTCGGCGATGTCAGCGGACGGCGTCCACAACCTCGCCCCTGCGAAGTTCTTTGGAAAGTGATACCGGGGGATGGGACGTTAGCCCAGGTCAGGGCATTGTGGCAATGGATTGCCCGTGCACCTGGGCGTGAGGCAATCGGCCAGGCGGGATAGGTCGGATCCTGTCATGTGCTGAGGTGATGGGCGGTGCGGCTGCAGGCTGTGGCGGCACGGACTGCAGCCATCAGGACTGTCTCTGCTCCGCTGGCTCATCACTCTCAGCCACATGAACCGCCGTATCCGCAGATCCATGATCGGCTGGAAGCGGGACGTGGGCGCCAGGGGGTGCGCCGATCACCTTCAGGGCTGCCGGGACGATGGGCTCGACCCACAGCCGGTCGACGTCGCGTTCCAGCACCTGGAGGACTTCCAGACAGTCGACGACGGTGTGTGGCCTGGCCGCGCCTATCGGCCGTAGTGGCTGAGGAACACGTCGACGCCGCCGGTGATCAGGCGGTCGGTGAGTGCGGCGTCCGGGGCGTTG
>NZ_JBEZIX010000088.1:0-22963 GCF_040651315.1 Streptomyces sp. NPDC048506 | reverse complement strand
GATGAACACGTACAGTGCCGCCAGAAGGGCGTCCAGGTTTGTCGTCACACACGAGCCAACGGGCGCCCTTCGCCATGGTCGCGGCCAGCACAAACTTCGGACTCATTCATCTAGCGGATGCCGGCGCCCGCCTGTCGGCACGCTGCCTGGCCCCGCAGGTCAACCGGGACGCCGACCTCGCCGTCATCACCGCCTCCACCGACGCCGAACTCGGCGCCTACGAAGACCCCGCCTTCGACGACGCGGTTCGCTGCCACCCAGGGTGCGGAGGAGACCCCAGAGCTGATCAGCGGCGCGCAGAACCTCGTCTCCGCCTGCGCCCAGCTCATCGCTGCGGTGGTCGTCGTTGGCACCCTCAACATCCTGCTGCTTCCACTGCTGCTCCTGGCAGTCGTCCCCCGGGTGTGGGGGGCGGTGCGCGCCGCCCGGCTCGACCACGACGCTGCCCACCGCAGCCTCGCCGACCCGCGGTTGCGCAGGGTACTGGCGCAGTACACCACCGACCGCGGGACAGCGTCGGAGATCCGCTCGGGCACCATGGGCACGTTCCTTCTCTCCCAGTACCGCATCATCTCCGGTCGCCTGGAGACCGAACAGATCGCCGCGGCGCGACAGGCCACACTCACCCAGAGCATGGGTGATCTGCTGTCCACCATTGCTCTGGCAGTCGCCTGGTCCGGCATCGTCTACCTCATGCTCACCGGGCACATGGCCGTGGCAGCCGCGGGGACCACGGTCCTGGTGGTCCGCACGGCCAGCAGCGCCCTGACCAGCACAGTCCGCGCTGCGGCCCGCCTGTTTGCCACCAGCCTCTACATCGCAGACTGGGCTGCGTTCCTCGACGGCGCACACACCTGGGCAATGCGCCGCGGCCCCAAGCCGGCTCCGACCGCAGGCCCTCAGACGATCAGTGCCCGCGGCCTCACCTACACCTACCCCGGCAAGAGCACCGCCGCCGTCGCCGACGTCAACCTAGACATCCGACGTGGCGAGGTCATCGCGCTCGTCGGGGAGAACGGCTCGGGCAAAACCACCCTTGCCAAGCTGCTGACCGGCCTCTACCTCCCCAACGCGGGAACGGTGACGTGGGACGGACACGACGTGACCGACCTCTCCCCCGGGACCCTGTGGCGCACGACGGCAGTTGTCCCTCAGGACTACACGCGCTGGCCTCTCGCCGCCCGGGAGAACATCACCCTCGGACAACCCCAGGTCGACCGGGACCAGGCCGTTCGACGGGCCGCCGAACTGGCCGGAGCCCACGCCATCATCGACAACCTCCCCCAGGGCCTCGACACCTCCCTGGCCCGCTCCTGGTGGGGCGGTCACGACCTCTCCGGCGGCCAGTGGCAGCGCATCGCCATCGCACGCGCCTTCCACCGCGACGCCCCGGTCCTGATCCTGGACGAGCCCACCGCCGCCCTGGACGCACGCGGCGAGCACAGGGTTTTCAGCCGCCTTGCACGGCTCGCTGCCGGCCGCACCACCCTCTTCGTGACCCATCGGCTCGCCAACACCAAGCTCGCCGACCGCATCCTCGTCCTGAAGGACGGGCACATCGTCGAGAGCGGCTCTTACCCAGAGCTCCTGTCCGCCGACGGGCTCTTCGCCGAACTCCACCGCCTGCAAGAAAGTGACCCCGAAGGGCAGCCGATCTCTAGATTCCGTGGTTCCGCGAGTACTTCCGCGTGATCATGAGCGCCGTTCGAGCAACCCCAGGTGATCGTGAGCAGGAGTTGCATTCATTAGTTCCCAGTTGCCGATTGTTCACGACCTTCAGTTCGGGCGGGACGAGTCCTTCACACCTTGGGCCACCTCGGTCTCGGCATTCATGGCCAGCGCCACGACGGCACCGCCCAACACTGCACTGGCAGTCAATCAGCCAACGTGGAACAGCGCGCCAAGTGTGGTGACCGGGTCATCGGCGCTGAAATGGATGACATCCACGCCGTTCGGGCCCTTAAAACGCTGTTGCTCCACCTGCATCTCCAGGGGTGCGCCGCACTGAGCACGGTTGCTGGACCTCGGGTCGGCATCGAAGAAGGCGTACGCACCGTCGTTCTCCAGGCGCTTGAGCCTCAGACGGTAACTGCAGGTGGCGGAGCCATTCTTGCCGTCGACATCGGCGGTGAGCGCACCCACATCTTCGCCGACTCGGCCCGCGTTGAGCTCAAGCTGGTTGTCGTAGCCGTTCGCCGAGTCGCTCCAGCGGCCGACGAAGCGGTTGGGGAGGGCAGCGGGTTTGTCATCGCCCTGGAAGGCGTTCCAGACGCCGAAGATCAATACAGCGAGCAGCGCAGAGGCTCCCACGGCCAGCCACGGGCCTCGCTTTCCCGCCGGGGCCTCCGGGGGATTCGGCTTGTTCGCCAACTCAGGCTTGGCCGTGGTCCTCGGCTTCGGCTTCGGCTTCGGCTGGACGGTCACCGTCACTGTGGCGGCGTTCGGGCCGGAAGCCGGTGCGGAGTCCACGAGGGTGGGTGAGCGGGGCCGCGCAGGCAACCCGGGTTCCGCCGAGGCGGACTCCAACTGGAGTAGTTCGACAGCCCGGCGACCAATGTCGTCGGCGACGGCCCTGGGCAGCCAGCGGGAGGAATCCAGTAATGCGCCCGCACCCTGCTCGCCGGCCAAGGCCCGCACGACTTCCGGCAGTGCCGGACGCGCGGCAGGATCCTTGGTGAGACAGGCGGAGACCAGCTCCTTCACGGCATCCGGCGCAACACCGTCAAGCCGCGGCTCGGCATGAGCGACCCGATAGAGCAGCTGGGCGGCACTCTCGCCAGGGAAGGGCTGCTGGCCGCTGGCCGCGTAGGCGAGCACGGTTCCGAGTGAGAAGACGTCTGTGGCAGGGCCGACTGCTGCCTCGCCGGTGACCTGCTCGGGAGCCATGAAGCCGGGCGAGCCGACAGCCACGCCGGTCGAGGTGAGCCGGGTGGCCGCCTCGGCGGCGCGGGCGATGCCGAAGTCGATCAAGTGCGGGCCGTCGAGCGCGAGCAGCACATTGGAGGGCTTGACATCCCGATGCACCAGCCCTTGTGCATGCACGGCGCCCAGCGCCTCGGCCAGTCCGATGCCCAGTGCACGTACGGTGCGTTCGGGCATTGGGCCATGCTCCTCCACCATGTGTGCCAGGTCGCTGCCCGCCACATAGCTGGTCGCCACCCACGGCACCTCGGCCTCCGGATCGGCGGTGAGCACGGGGGCTGTACGGTTGTGGTCCGCTTCCCCACTCACCAGCCGCGCCGCCGCCACCTCGCTCGCGAACCGCGTCCGGAACCGCTCATCCGCCGCCAGATGCCTGTGCGCCACCTTCACAGCAACGAGCCGCCCACCTCGGCTCCGCCCCAAATACACCCGCCCCATACCGCCGTGCCCGAGCACCCCCAGCAACTGGTACGAACCCACCTCGGCTGGGTCGTCCGCGCCCAGCGATCCCAGTGCCCTCATTCCCGCACCTCTCGAATATGCGACGAATTCACCGTGCAGCGTCTGGGTCAATCACCTTACAGGCGGCGTGAGTTGCACGGCGGCACACGACAAGGTGAGCATTGCCTCTGAGGTTCAACTCGGGAAGCCGGTGGCGGACGGCCTTGGCCGAAACAGGAGACCAGCCAGCTACCAGCACTGCACCTCACTCCATCCACGAACAGCCCATTGACGACACACCATTGGCCCCCAAGCCCATCCGCACTGACCCGGGCGCCACCACTCGTCGTGACCACCAAGCATGTCCCAATGGGCACTTCTGCTCGTGATCAAGCGTCGCAACCTTTGCTCGTCACACGCGGATTTTGACCTTTTCGCTGGAGCCCGTGCTCACGAACTCGCCCTCCCTACACGATGCACGGCGCCGCCGTGCCCGCGGACACGTGGCCGCAGGCACGCCTGCGTCGTGCTGCCAAAAGCAACGTGGGGAGAGTGCGTCAGCACTTTCCCCACCAGCTGTCGGCCGCCTCCGGGCGTCCGCCTCACGTGCCAGCGAGCGTCGGCTCCACAACGTGAGGCTGATCCGTGACGGCGAACGCCAGGTGCAGCGACCGCCCTGGCGTGCTGACGTCGTGCCGGACACCCCGGGGCAGAGCCAGCACGTCACCGACCCGAGAGACGACCTCCTTCGGGCCGTTGTGCGGGTCCGTCCACACACGCCACTGCTTCTCCCCCTCCACCTGCACGATGACCCCATCCCAGTCGTCGTTGTGAGGGCCCAGGGAGGTATCGCCGGCCTGCGAGGCGTACGCCGCACAGGCAACGCGCCGCCCCAACGCCAGCTCCAGGGAGCACGAGGCGCGACGAATCCAGTCGATGTGGAAGTGCAGGTTCTCGTAGGAATGGGTCCGCGGGAGTGCAACAGCAGTGTCGTCGGCCGACACGCGCTGAAAGTTCACGCCGTCGATCATGGTCACTGGGACTCTCCCAACAGGCAGTGGGAGGGAAGAGAACCACGTCGGGCTGAACAGAGCGCCCACATGACGCACAGACGATGCCGAACGAAGCAGTGGCACGGCGACCGTGCTGAGCCGTGCCGCGAAGGCGACGGCTACTGCGGACACGGTAGGTGCTGTCATCGGTTCCCCCTTAGTGGTTGGCTCCGGAAGTCCTTCGGGGGTTGATCAAGTTGTCACGGCCGCAGAGGATTCTTCCTGGTGATCGGCGGTGTGCCGGTCGAGCCTGGCCAGCAAATCGTCCAGGTCGGAGGTCGTGAACTTCCACTGGAACGGCTCAGCTGTGGTGTTGTAGCGGTCTTCGAAGGTTCGGAGCCGGTCCCCGATCTGGGTGAGGTCGGTGAAGTCGTTGGGCGAGACGACCTTGCGCTGCACGACTGAGAAGAAGATCTCCACCTGGTTCAACCAGGAGGCGTGGATGGGGGTGTGCACCAACACCGCGTTCGGGAACGCTGCGGTCAGTCGGTCGGTGGCTGCCTGTCCGCGGTGGGAGGAACCGTTGTCGGCGATCCAGAACACCCACTTGGCGCTGGCGTAGGGCTCCTGGCTCATGACCTGGGTGACCAAAGTCATGAACGGGTCAATGCCGGTGCGCGGTGCGGTGCGGCCGAACACCCGGGCGCGGTGGACGTCGTAGGCGGCCAGGTAGGCCAACGCGCCGCCGCGGCCGTAGGTGTGGTTCACGCGCATCGCCCGGGCCTTGCCGGGCGCGAGGGTGGGGTGGCAGCGGCAGCGAGCCTGGATGGAGGTCTTCTCGTCCGCGCTGATGACGTACTCGCCCTGCCTGAGCGGTTCGCCCTGCCAGATGCGGGCGTACAGGTCCAGCACGCGAGCGGCCTTGGGGCGGAAACCGGGGTCGGTGATGAAGATCCAGGAGCGGTGCTGCCAGGGCTTGAGCGCGTCCTGGTGCAGCCAGCGACGCACGGTAGAGGGCGAGACGGGGCCGGTGATGCCGCGCGCGGTCAGCTCGCGGGCCAGCTCTGGGCAGCTCCAGCGAGACAGCGGGGTGCCGGTCTCAGCGGGCAGCTGGCAGGCCAGGGCCTTGGCCCGGGCGGCTTGCAGCGCGGTAAATGCGCACGGGCGGCCCGAACGCTTGCGGTCGGCCAGCCCGGCAAGGCCCTGCTCGGCGAACCGACCCCGCCAAGTCCGAACGGTGTCCAGGTGCAGGCCCGTCTCGCGGGCGATGCGCGCGTTGGAGAGGCCGCAGGCGGCGTGGAGCACGATCTGGGCTCGGATCCGGGCCTGGTGAGGGGTCTTGTGGCCCCAGGCCGCCTTCTTCAGACGGTGCCTCTGCGAGGCGGTCAGCACGATCGGACGGGCGGCGGCAACGGGCAAGGCGGGTAGGCCGATCAGCAGAAGTGGATCTTACCGGCGGGAGTCTGTCGCAGCGCCCAACAAGGTAACCAGGCAGGACGTGCCCATACCCACCGTGCCGGAGTCGACCAAGTCCTCCCTCGCCCAGAAACTGACCGCCCGTGCCCGCGCCGCCTGGCCCCAGCTGACCGGCCTGGACATCCACCACCGCGGCCAGTTCGCTTACGTGGACGGCGAACTGGCGCACAGACAGAGCGTCAAACTCATGCGTCTGCACTGCGGTGGCTCGGCATCGCAATGGGGCTTCGCGCTTTACCTCGCGAGCAGCGACAAGCAAGAGGACACCATCCTGCCCACCGGCAGCTTCGCCGGCACCCCCGAAGGCGCCCTCTGCCCTGCGTGAGGAGATGGACGCCGCCGCCACGGTGGTGGAGCAATGACGACAAGGCGGAGGCGGCGAAGTGCGTTGCCGGCCACCCCGCGGCGGCCCTGGTTTCGGAGCAGTCCGTCGGTCACGCCTGTTCGGAATCGGATTCGAGCTGGGTCGTTTGGGCCCGCAGCCATGCCGTCAGTTGGCGGACGCGTGCGTCTTGCTCGGGTGGTTGACGGCTGAGGAGGTGGTAGCTGGTGCCGTCGGGGACGAAGCCGAAGGGCGCGACGAGTTGTCCTCGCTCCAGGTCGTCGCGGACGACGGCGTACGGGGCGATGGCGACCCCGACGCCGGCCGCGGCAGCCTGGAGAGTCAGGTAGAAGTGCTCCAGGGTCTGCTGGGAGGCGGGCTCTGCTCTCATGCCGGTGATGCGTCGCCAGTCGTCCCACGCCTGCGGTCGTGTGTCGGTGTGTAGAAGGGCTGCCTTCGATACGTCGGTGGCGCCGGTCAGGCGGGCCGCGAGATCGGGCCGGCAGACGGGTCCGATCCGCTCTGCGAACAAGCGGGTCCGGTTCACCTTTTCGGGGAACGGGAAGTCGTCTCGGCGGATCGCGAGGTCGATGTTGTCCCGCTCGAAGAAGACGGGGCCGCCGCCTGCGGACAGGTGGACGGTGACGTCCGGCACGTTCATGGCCAGGTCGGGCAGCCGGGGGATGAGCCACCGCATCAGGAGTGTGGGCTCGCAGGAGAGGGTGAGCGGTCCTGCGGGTGTGCGGTGCGAGATCTGCCGGGCTGCCGCATCGATCTGATCGAGTGCGTCCCGGACGACGGCCGCCAGCTGGCGAGCCTGCGGGGTCGGGCGCAGGGCGCGTGCCTGTCGCTCGAACAGCGATACCCCAAGGGAGCGCTCCAGGTTTTGGACCTGTCGGCTCACCGCGCCATGCGTGACATGCAGTTCCCGCGCCGCCGCGGTCATGCTCGCGTGCCGCACGGTCGCTTCGAAGGACAGCAGCGCATTCAAAGGGGGAAGAGCCGACCATCGCATGCGTGAATTTTACTCACAGGTCTCGTGAGAATGAATCGTTTGTCCTGCCCTTTTGCCTGAACGACTATTGATCCAGTCACGGAAACGCTGACCTATGGAGAGGTGGGGCATGACATTCCGCAACGACATGCGGTCGGGCATCGCGATCCTGGCGGACGACCTCACCAGCGCCGGGGACGGTGCCGCGCCGTTCCGCCGGGCCGGCCACGATGCCCAGATCCTGCTCTCCACCCCGGCAGCGGTGCCGCGGCACGCCACGGGCGTGACCGCGGTCGACCTTGAGAGCCGCGTACTGGAGGAGGAGGCCGCCGCTATGTGTACGTGGCGGGCGGCGCGCCTGTTCGCAGGCTCCGGGCTGCTGTTCAAAACGGTGGATTCCACTCTGCGCGGTCATGTCGCGGCAGAGGTCCGGGCTGCGTGGGCGGGATCGCGCAGGCGGGCCGTTGTCATCGCTCCGGCCTTCCCAGCGGAGGGCAGGGTGACGGTGGAGGGAGTCCAGTACGTGCGGGGCCTACCGGTCCACGAGAGCGACTTCGCCCGCGACCCGGTACACCCCGTGCGGTGCTCGGACCTCGCGACGCTGTTCCCGGAGGCCGTGCCAGCAGGGCCGGGCCGGGCAGCCGAGCTGCCCGAACTGATCGGCAACGGTGACCTGATCGTCTACTCCGCCGCCGAAGACGGCGAACTCGACCGCCTGGTGGCAGCGGTGCCGCGCCTCGACGACGTGCTGTGGGTCGGCTGCCCGGGGCTGGCGGCCGCCCTGGCCCGAAGGTGCGCACACGCTGCCGGCAGCGCTGCTGCGGTGCCCGGGCCGGCCCGACGCCCACTGATCGTCGTCGGCAGCGCCAACCCGGCGACCCGGCGGCAGCTGGCCGCGCTCCGCACCGGGGCGGACGTCCAGGGGGTCACCGTCACCGGCGATCCGGCCACGGCCGTGGAGACGCTGCGCGGCCTTACCGCCCCCGTCCTCACCCTGCAAACACCCGATGAACGCCGCGCCCCACAGACCGCACGAGCACTCGCCCGCTCTCTGGCAGCAGTCGTCCAGGCGCTGACCGAAGAGCATCTGGTCGACGCACTCGTCGTCACCGGGGGAGAAACGGCCGCGACCGTGCTCCAGACCCTAGGTGCCACCGGCATCGGCCTGCTCGACGAACCCGAACCCGGCGTCGCCCGCGGAACCCTGCTCGGACAGCTCCCCCTCCCCGTGCTGATCAAGGCAGGCGGCTTCGGCGACGACGCCATGCTCCTGCGCCTGTGCCACCTCATCCGACATCCCCTCGACCCAGGAGAGCACGCATGACCCCGATCGCCATCACCATGGGCGACCCCTGCGGAATCGGCCCCGAGATCACCCTCAAAGCGTGTGCCGATCCCCGGCGCACCGTGCCCGTCGTCGTCATCGGCGACGTGGACGTCCTCGCCCGCGCCGACAAGATCGCCGGCACACACCTCACCATCCGCCCCATCGCATCCATCGACCAGGCGACGTTCGCACCCGGCACGGTGGACGTCCTCACCGAGAACGGCCTTCCCACCGACCTGCCCTGGGGCGCACTCGACGCCCGCGCCGGAGCGGCGTCCTTCCAGTACGTCCGCCGCGGTATCCAGCTCGCCCTGGCCGACGAGGTACGGGCCCTGGTGACCGCGCCGATCAACAAGGAAGCACTGCGCCTGTCCGGCGTCCCCTACCCCGGGCACACCGAGATCCTCGCCGACCTGTCCGGCACCACGGACTACGCGATGATGATGGCCACCGACGAACTGCGGGTCGTCCTGGTCACCGTGCACCAGTCGCTGTGCACCGCGATCGACGCGATAACCACCGCCCGCGAACTCGACATCATCCGCCTCACCCACCGCACACTCCAGCGCAGCGGCCTGCCCACCCCCCGCATCGCCGTCGCCGGCCTCAACCCCCACGCAGGGGAGAACGGCCTATTCGGCCGCGAGGACCTGGACATCATCACCCCCGCCATCCAGACCGCACAGAGCGAAGGCATCCAGGCCAGCGGACCCTGGCCCGCCGACACCGTCTTCATGCGAGCCCGCGCCGGCGCCTTCGACGCCGTGGTCGCCCAGTACCACGACCAGGGCCTCATCCCGGTCAAGTACCTGGGGATCGAACACGGCGTCAACATCACCATCGGCCTGCCCTTCGTCCGCACCAGCGTCGACCACGGCACCGCCTTCGACATCGCAGGTCTCGGCTCGGCCGACCACACCAGCCTGCTCACCGCCCTGACCCACGCCGACCGCCTCTCCTCAGCGGCACCGAACCGCCCCTGACTACCGATCACATCAACCCCGGAACAGAAAGCCGAAGGACACCGTGGACTTCATCTTCATGCTCACCCGCGCCGACCGCACCGTCACCGACTGCCTCGAGGTCCTCGACACCATCAAGGACCTCGGCATCACCCACATCGGATTCAAAGACATCGGCGTCGACCGCGACACCCTCACCCAACTCCACACCCGCATCAAGGACATGGGCGCCACCACCTACCTCGAAGTCGTCAGCACCCACCGGGACCAGGCCCTTGCCTCAGTACGGACAGCCACCGAACTCGGCGTCGACTGGCTGATGGGCGGTACCTGGATCGAGGAGACCCTCAACCTCCTGCACGACACCCCCATCGGCTACCTGCCCTTCGCCGGAGAACCCCTCGGGCACCCCACCCGCCTCGCCGGCAACCCGGACCGCATCGCCGACGACTGCCGACGAGCGCAGGCCGCAGGCTGCGCCGGCGTCGACCTTCTCGCGTACCGCGCCACCGACGCCGACCCCCTCGACCTGGTCCGCGCCGCCCGCGCCGCCACCACCGGCCGCCTGGTCGTCGCCGGCTCCATCACCAGCACCTACCAGATCCAGGACCTCGCATCAGCCGGAGCCGACGCCTTCACCATCGGCTCCGCCGCCTTCGACGGCTCCCTGAAGCCCCACGCCGGAACCATCCGATCCCAACTGGCCCCCGTGGTTGGTCTATCAGGGAATCGGGTGTGATTTGGCCACCCTCACACGGGACCCCACCGGACGCGGCCGCCCTACAGCCTGAACCACCACAACAGGAGAGGTAGTTGCGTTCACACCCTCGTCAGGGCACGCTCGACCTGAACAGAAGAACTTGCAGGGAAGACTGTGCCTGCGGCCTCTACCTCGCCACCCCGACATCTGACCAGACGCGACGCACGGCACCAGCTCCGGAGTCAACCCCCGAAGGACTTCGGGAGCCGACCACTAAGTAGTCGGCACTTGCGATTGGATCCGGCAATTCTTACACCTGTTCCCCATCTTCACTCTTTTGGGTAACCGAGATATGGCGCCCCGTGAGGCGCTCCATGATCAGAGCGGAAGGGTGGAAGTGGGCGCATACCTGCGCGCACGTGATCTTGGGGGGCAACTGAATGACGTCAACCTCGCAACAAAGCCAGCGTCTGGACGATCGGGCGGTGCTCCTGGTGGCGGGCCTGGCCGATCTGGCGGTCAGCGCCATTGGCGCAGCAGCCGGGACGCTTCAGGGCCTGCTGCGCCGTGCCGACGGCCCAGACCTGGCCCGGGACGCGGAGCAGGATCTGATGGCCCGCGGCCGGCTGGCCCTGGACCGGTACGCTGCCGCACCCGCTCACCTGGAGATCCTCGCCCAGCACGTGCTCGCCCGGCAGGCGGCTTCTGGCGACAATGTCTGACGTCTGGGACGCGGCCGCGTTCAAAGCGCGCGTCGACGACGTCTTGGGCGCGTTCCTGAAAGAAGAAGGCGAGCATCTGGCTGAGATCGATGACGTTCTGCAACCGGTGGCGGAGCAGTTGCAGCGTGCGGCCGGGTACGGCAAGCGGCTGCGGGCGGCGTTCTGCTACTGGGGCTGGCGAACCGCAGGGCAGCCCGACAGCGATGCCCTGATGCGGGCCGCCGCCTCCATGGAACTGGTGCACGCGGCGGCGATCGTGCACGACGATCTCATCGACGACAGTCGCCTGCGACACAATCAGCCCACCGTGCACCTTGCCCTGCAGGAATCCCTCGCCGGGCGCCCTGGCGATCGCGCAGCGGCGCGCGACCTGGCACTCCTGATCGGGGACCATCTGATAGCGCTGGCGGGGCAGTTGTTCGCCACCTGTGGCCTGCCGGCCGCTTACCTGGCGCGGGCCCGGCCCCTGTGGGCGGACCTGGCCCGGGAGCTGATCGCGGGGGAATGCCTTGAGATCCTGCACACCGGCGCCCGCCCGGACACCGAGGCGTCGCTGAAGGTGATCCGCTACAAGACCGCCAAGTACACCGTCGAACACCCCTTGCTCATCGGCAGTCTGCTCGCCGGAGCCGCCCCGGACCTGCGCGCCGGACTGTCCGCCTACGGGCTGCCCCTCGGGGAAGCCTTCCAGCTGCGGGACGACCTGCTGGGCCTGTTCGGCGAACCGGAGCACACGGGCAAGGCGAGCCTGGACGACATCCGCAGCCACCGCCCCACCGCCCTGCTGGCCAAGACCTGGCAAGCCGCCCTGCCCGCACAACGCGCCGAGCTGACCGAGGTGCTCGGGCGTCGCGACCTGGAGGAGCGGCACCTGGCGCGGGTGCGCGAGCTGATGGTGGCGCTCAAGGCGCCTGAGCAGGTCGAGGAAATGATCGACACGCGCGTGAAGGAAGCCACCCGCGTCCTGGACGGACTGGACATGCCCGCCCACGCCCGCAGGGCCCTGAGCAACCTCGCGCACTCGGCCACCGACCGCCGGTACTGACCCCTTCCCGCAACGCGGCAGCCGCTGCTGCCGTATGAACGCCCAGACAAGGACTGCTGTCATGACCTACACCGAGACGTCGATGGACGCCCTGAGGCAGGCCGGTGACGAACTCGCCGACGCCGTCGTTGCCACCCTTTTCGAGCGGGGTGAGGTGGGCAAGTTCAACACCCTGATGCGCTACGTCTCCACCGCCGGGGCGCCGCTGCCGGACGGTCTGCCCGACGTGGCCCGCGAGTACCTTCAGGCCACCAGCGTGCCACCGGCCTGGGTGGACTGGACCGAGATGGAGAAGGCGCGGCTGTTCTTCATCGACAACAACGTGCACATCTCCACCGCTCTTTCCTTTGCCTCCATGCCCGCCTGCTACACGGTGCCGCACGTGGCGAAGCTGTTGTCGGCCACCCACGGGCTGAACTACCCGTCCAAACGGATGGCGGAGACAGGCCAGTTCACCGTCTACCTGATGCAGCCCGACGCCTTCGAGGCGAACAGCCGCTTCATTCCCGCCGCGCAGAAGGTGCGCCTGCTGCACGCCTCCATCCGCCACCACCTCAAGCGCGAAAACCGCTGGGACACCAAGGCACTTGGAACGCCGATCTGCCAGGAGGACATGATCGGCGGGCAGATGTTCTTCTCCCTGCTCGTCCTGGACAGCCTGCACCAGCTCGGCATCCACATGTCAACCGAAGGCGCCGAAGCCTACTTCTACGCCTGGCGCGTGGTCGGCGCCATCCTCGGCGTCGACCAGGACGCCGTCCCGAAAACCCTCGAAGAGGCACGGGAGTTCCTGGACCTGTACATGCTCCGCCACATGGGCCCCTCCGACGAAGGCGCGCATCTGACCCGGCAGCTGATCGACCTGTACGAGGAGATCGTGCCCGGCACCTTCTTCGACCCGATCGTCTCCGCCCTGATCCGCCACCTGATCGGCGACACCTGCGCCGACTGGCTCCAGGTCCCCCGCACCGCCTGGGACAGCGTCGTCAAGGTCGTCCCCAGCCTGCTCGGCGTACTGGAGACCATCGAAGACCGCTCCCCCTTGGGTGCCTGGGCCCTGGACCGCCTCGGCCATCTCACGACCATCTTCGAACTGTCGTCCCTTACCCGCGGACGCGTCATGCACTACGCCATCCCCGAACAGCTGAAAAAGGACTACGGCGTAACCAGCGCTGTGCCCCGCACCCACCGCTGGGCCCCGCCCGCATCCACTCTCACCTCCTGACAACGCCACGGTGCGGACCTGGCGGCGCCAGTCGTCAGGACCCAGCCGGACCGGGGAGATCACCGTCGCCGCGCCTGTGGCGGCTACCAGGCTCGCGCCCAAACACTGGATGCGCCAGGTGAGGGTCCTTGCGGCGGAATGGGCGTCGTCCAGTGCTCGCCGGCGGGCAATGTGTCGGAGAAGCTGCCGAGGGTGTGGCCTGCTGTCTCGGCTCGGGTGAGAACGCTGGCCAGCGTTGGCCAGGCGAGGTCGTCGAAGTGACCCGGCGGGCGGCTCCACCACCTTGTTCTGGGCCTCTTCCTCAGGCGGGGTGAGACAGCGGCGATGGGCGACGACGCACTTCTCGACCGTCTTACACAGGTTCAGCCAGAGGTGGAAGCGGTCTGCGATCTGGACCGCCTCCGGATCGGCGGTGCGGACTGCCTCAGCGTACGCGCCGGCCGCTCCCGAAAGGCGATCTCCGCACCAGGGTGCTGCTGGAGCCAAGCGGTGAAGGTCTCCGCGGTGCGGTCTGGCAGTACGTCCACAGCTCGGCCGGCCTCGATGTCGATGAGCACGGTGCCGTAGACGTGCCCCCGCCTGAGGGCGAAGTCTTCCACCCCCAGTACCCGCGGGCTCTTGTGTGGTGGTTCGGCCGGCAAGGCCCGGATACGCCTGAGCAGGGTGTTCGGGCTGACCGGACAGTGCAGAGCATGCCCGCGAGTCGGGCGCCGGCCCGACCGACCAGGAGGCGGCCGATCGCCACCAGCATCGTCTGCTGGAGCTGGCTTCGCCGACCGTACCGGAAGGTCAGTCCCTCGACCTGCTCGGCGAAGATCTGACGCACACGACAGCCCCTCACACCGGAATCCGCGAACCGTCAGGCATATCGTCACTGGCCGCCCGCCAGCAGCGACATCGGCGAGCCGTCAGCGGTATCGGTCATGGACACGGTCCGACTGTGTTCCGCAGCCCGGGCACCGTGCCGTATCTGCGGCAGCCGAGGCGGTGATGCGTACTCCCGCGCCGGCAACCTGGATGTCCTCTATGGCAACGGCCGTCCACTGCCGCAACACCGCATGACTGTCATCCGGTCACGTCATTAGACGCGGCGCTTATGCCGAGGCTCGGCCATGTGCCCGGGTACCCAAGCGGTACAGCACTCCCCCGTCCTCCCCTCTCCGCACCGACGCGTTTCCGCACACGCGCTCGCGCACTGCCTGGCATACGCCTGCGGTCTCACGGCCCCTTACCTTCCCGGGCACCGCGACCACGCCAGGAATTGAGGTATACGAATGCACAACCAGAACAATGCGACGTAGCACGCTCCCTGAACGCGGGCGCATCCGTGCCCGTGAAGGCCACGACCCTCGTCTGCTGCGTCATGCCCCCGCGCTCTGCTGCACTTCGGCCACCGCCCCCGCACCGTCACCGCTGCCCTCCCCACGCCGTCGACAACGGCGAGCCGGAGCACAGCAAGACCGCGTCGGACACCACGCATCAGGCCCATCCCCGAACGCAGAAACCCCCGCCGGAGCCAGCCGACGGGGGTCCTCACCTCTCACCTGTTATCACACTGCCCCTATGACGGGGGTCATGACTGTGTGGGCCTGACCAGGTGGAACACCTCGCGGGCGGCGTAGCGTTTGAGGCATCGGGCGATTCCGCGTCGGGTTTTGCCCTCCTTGGTGCGGCGTTCGTAGTAGTCCTGGGTGCGTGGGTCGAAGCGCAGGCGAACCTGCACGATCCGGTGCAGGGCGACGTTGGCCTGGCGGTCGCCGCCGTGGTTGAGGCGACGGTACTGCCGAGTGCCCGAGGAGCGTTCGACGGGGCTGACCCCGCACAGCTCGGCGAAGGACGCCTCACTGCGCAGACATTCCGGGTTGTCCCCCATCGTGATCAGCAGAGTGACGGCCGTGTCCGGGCCGATGCCCACCACGGTGAGCAGCTGCGGGGCGTGGCGTTCCACGAGGTGGGACAGGCGGCCTTCCAGGTCCTGGATCTGCTCGGTGAGCTGCCCGATTCGCCGGGCCCGCAGCCCCAGGGTGACGCGGGTGGCCTGCAGCACCGCCTCTTCGTCGCCCTTGTCATTCTTGCCGGCGTCGGCGAGCCGTGCGCAGGTACGGAAGAGTTCCGAGTTGTTCAGCCGGGCCAGTTCTTCCCGCAGGTAGGGCTCGGCGCTCACGAGGACCGCCTTGAGCTGGTTGATCGCCTGGGTGCGCGCCTTGGCCGCCGAGCCCTTGGCGAGTTTGAACATCCGGGCGATCTGCACCGGTCCATCGCCTGACTTGGCCTGGGTGCGAGCCCGCCCGCTCAGCACCGCCCGGGCCGCGTTCTGGGCATCGAGCGGGTCCGACTTCCCACGCTGACGGCGGTCAGTCTGGTCGGGCCGGTTCACACCGAACACTTTCACGCCCTGAGCTAACAGATAGCGGGACGGGGCCGCCCCAAAGGAGCCGGTCCCCTCCACCCCGGCCACCTCCCCCGTCGACCGGCGTCGACGAGAACGCGGGGCAGGGGACGTACCAGCCATGCTCGTTCACCTTCCGACCCGATGGCGCATCGCGTAGCCGGCACCGGACCGCACGTACGGTCAGAACTGCCAGTCGGCTCATCGGACACGGCGCGGGGCAGGGAGGGGTCCATGGTGTCGGTGGCCAGGGCGCGGGTGATGGCGCGTGCCATGGCGACCACGGCGGGGATGTGCGCCGCCGGTTGGCTTTGCTCGGACGGGGCGATGATCGAGATGGCGGCGACAGGGGCATAGTCGCGGTCGGGGTGTCCTCGTCGGCCAGGTGGTCGACGCCGAGGAACTCCTCCTGGACCTGGGCGGGGGCAAAGGCCAGTAGGACAAGCCCGGGAGCGGGGGCGTATGCCGATGGTGAAGTGCCCGGAGCTGGTGCGTTCCAGCGCGCCGTGCTCGACGAGTCGGCGGGCGATGCGGAACGTGGTGGCCTTGGGCAGGTCCGCCCGCGCGGCCAGCGCGGTCAACGACAGCACAGGCGTGTCGGGCCCGAAGGAGGCGAGCACGCGGTAGGCCCGGTCCAGCAGGGGCTCGCCGCGGGGCGGGCGGCGTCCGCGGGTGTGGGTCTGATGCCTGTGCGTATCCCCGCCGTCGGGTGAGCCGTTCACACCAAACCTCCTACGGATCAGGCTGGTTGGGTCCACTCAATGAAACCGGGGGTGGCCGGGCGTCGATAGAGCGGCGCGCATTTCTTGTCTCGGGCGCACAGCGCTTGAGTATCGGAACACAGGAAGGTGATGTGCCATGCGGAGGCGAACGAAGATCGGCACCACTGTTGCCGGAGTGATCGCGGCTCTCGCGGTCGCTGGATCGGTGGCACCGGCGGCTCATGCCGCGGACGACGATGAGGCGAAGTGTCAGGCAAACATCTATGCCAACGCAACGGCGCAGATAGGGTACGTGCAAGAACTCGTTCACGAGATCCAGGAGCGCCAGCCGCCTCAGGTGGTCGAGGCCGCAGAGATACGGCTGAACGAGGAGCGCGCGCAAGGGCAGCTGATGCGTGAACTCGCCCGCTACGGGCGGTGGGGCGAGTGCGCGCGCGTGTGAACGCGGCTGAAGCGTGGGTGCACTCGCCGGGAGCAGGGAGCAGGGAGCCGGCGAGGCTCAGCAGCCACGTTGAGGTGAGGAAGGGGCGCGACCCGAGCACCGTCGGGGTCACGCCCCTTTCGTCGTACCTGGGCAGTACGTTCCTCTCATACTGGCTGTCCCCGCCCGCGTACCACTCGGTGCACCAAAGAGTGCCAGAGGGTTGCGGCACATCAGCACGCTGTCTCACGTTTCCTTCTCGGCGTGCCTGCGCGCCCGCCGGACGTCGCCCGTTCGAAAACCATCCGGCCACGCGAAGGGACAGAGAACAGCCAGTCAGACTGCCGGACCACCGAACCAATGGCCGGCGGCCCGCTCGAACGCTTCACGATCAGGGCAGCGATCACCTGCCCAAACGACTATGCCGTCTGGTCGGACAAGGACAGCGCCCAATCCGAGGTCGTTCCTCGCACGCCCGGCCGCATATCGTATCCGGCTCTCCCAGCCCATCGCTGAACCGTGCAGGGATCGGTTGACGCTGAAATCGAGCGCGACGCCTTGTCCATCCTGCATCAGGTCGCCGAGACGAGTGCCGTCCTCCAGACAAAGGTCCGGGGCACTACGGCCGACCAGCGGCTGCTCGCTGTCAAGGTCGTAACGGATCGACGATCCCGACATCCTCTCGAACACGTAGGTCGTTCCATCACGGGTCCCGATCAGTTCGCGAACCACTCCTTGGATCGCCTGAGCGTGCGGGTCCGGCCGCATGGCCGCCACCTGGGCGCGCGACCAGTCGAGCACCGCTGCCCCGACCGGATGGCGCTCGTGGGTGTAGGTGTCGAGAAGCCCGTCCGGCGCGTACCCGTGCACGGTCGCCGCCAGCTTCCAACCCAGGTTCATCGCGTCGCCGATACCGGTGTTGAGTCCCTGTCCGCCAAGAGGGGAGTGGATGTGAGCGGCGTCGCCCGCGAGCAGGACGCGTCCCTGCCGGTAGGCCGTCGTCTGCATCGCCCGATCGGTGAAGCTCGAGGCGAGATGGACGTCGCTCAGCGTCACGTCGGTGCCGGACACACGGCGCAGAACCGCCTGGAGATGGTCGCGAGTCGGCTGCTGCGAGCGATCGAACGCGCCGCCGTCGAAGTCCATCATGCCGATGTGCCCTTCCGAGGGCTGGAGGTACATGCCCGTCGGCGTCAGATTGAACCCAGGGCGCAGCTTCTCGGGATCTGCGACGGTGGCGTGCATGGTGTAGCCGGTGAACAGCGGCTCGGTACCGACGAAGTCGAAGCCCGCAAGCCCACGCATCGCACTGCGTCCGCCATCGCAGCCGACGAGCCAGCGCGCCGCGTACTCGTCCGCGCCGGCCTGCGCGACCACGCTCTCATCGTTCTGGGTAATGCCCGAGACCGTGACGCCGCGCCTGACTTCCACACCCAGCTGGGATGCCTGCTCGGACAGCAGCGCCTCGACCGCTTCGAGGTAGGTCGGCATGCCCTCCGGTGCCGGGCTGGGGAGCCGGAACGGCAGGGCGGCGACGTCGACCTTGGCCGGATCGAGCATTATGCCGGCGAAGTGGCCGCCGTGACGAGGGGGTGACGGCTCGTCCGCTTCGGAGGTCACGCCGGGATCGTCGTGGACGCCCGATGCCGTCAGCAGCGGGTGCAGCATCCCGCGCCGGTAGAACGCCTCGACCGACGCGGATGACAGGCCCCGCATCCCGAGCGGCGCCGCCTTGAACGGCGAATGGGGCTCCTGCTCCCGCTCGAGCACCAGGACAGAGCAGCCCGCGAGGCCAAGCTCGCAGGCAAGGAACAGACCCACCGGGCCAGCGCCCACGATCACTACGTCATGCATGAGAGATCCCCTTTCCAAACATCCGGCCGGATGGGCACCCGGCCGGATGTTTGGAAAGGTGTCAAACCCCACCGACATGAGACCGACACCCACCGACAGGCGACCGACACCACGGCTCCGCTGACCGACCACCCGTGGGGCCTGGAATTGAGACCTGTGAAGCCTCCTCCTGGCTGATCCGCGCTTTGACCACCGGCGACGATGGCCAGCCTGAACACGCACGTCAGCCGCACCAGGCGACAAGCCTCGCACGTGCTCTGTTGTCTGGTGAAAGATCGAGCACGCACAGCGACAGCGGCCATCCGGCGTGCGCCGGGAGAGCGGAGGCATGGCATGGGCGGCGCGCCGCCTCGCGACCGGCCGCGCCACCGTCACGACGCCGCACCGCTGCTGCCGACGACTGTGATGTGCCAGCCGGTGATGTCGCCGTTCCGCTGGCATCAGGAATGCGACCGTCTCGGCGACCTTCTGCGGTGAACCGAGCCGACCGCACGGGCCGGCTCGGTTCACCGCAGCGAGCATCGCGGCCGCATGGTCGCCAGACGCGCCCCAAGTTCTCAGCGTCGGCGTCTCGATGGCCGCCCGTGCCCTGCGGACGGGCGCCGAACGCATCGGTGAATCGGCTCGTTCCTAAGCGACCGTGAGTACGATCTTGCCCTGGATGTGCCCTCGGGCAGCGCGTTCGTGCGCTGTTCGGGCCTCCGCGAGCGCAAACGTGCTGTCGATCGCGACGCGGACCGTGCCCGCGTCGAGCAGACGCCCCAGTTCAGCGAGCTGCGCGCCGTTCGAGCGCACCTGGGCGCTGGAGACCGTGACGCCCAGCTTCGCGGTCTCTTCTTCGTCGAAGTCCCCGGGAAATACGGGAAATTGGGAGCCACCGCGCTTGAGCGTGTGCAGGAGGCGCTTGCTGTCGGGGCCGCCGACGGTGTCGAGAACGAGGTCGACGTCGTGCACCAGGTCTTCGGGACGGCTCTTGGTGTAGTCGATGAACCGGTCGGCGCCGAGTTCGCGCAGGAACGCTTCATGCGCGCCCGATGCCACCGCGATGACCTGTGCGCCCTTCCACTTCGCCAGCTGTAGTGCGAAGTGCCCCACGCCGCCCGCGGCGCCGTTGACGAGCACCGTCGTGTCGGCGTCCAGTGCCGTCGGGCGGTGCCGTACCTCCTGGAAGGGCGAGGGGTGATCGTGTCCGAGCTCGATCAGGAACTGCCACGCGGTGAGCCCGGCCATGGGTGCCCCGGCGGCGTGCACGTGGTCGATGCCGGCCGGCTTGCGTGCGAGGTCCGACGCGGGCGCGGCCACGTACTCGGCGTATGCGCTGCCGTCGAAGCTGGGAAACCGCAGAAGACCGAAGACTTCATCACCTACGGCGAGGCCGTCCACGTCCGCGGCGACGGCCTCGACGACGCCCGACACGTCCGTCCCCGGAATCACCGGCAGGCTGACCGTCGAACCCGGCTTCCCCGGCATCGTGGTCAGCCCGCCGCGCAGGTACCAGTCCGGAGGATTGACACCGACCGCGTGAACCCGAACGAGCACCTCCCCCGGCTTCGGCTCGGGCATCGGCACCTCGTCGTAACGCAGAACTTCCGGGCCACCGTGCTCATGGAGCCGGACCGCCTTCATCGTGTGTGTCGGCATCGTTTTCTCCTGCTCGCGCTTCGGGATACGCTTATTCGGATCAGCGATCCACATAAGTGAACCACTGATCCGAATATATGGACCACTGATCCGGATAGTCAAGAGGGACAGATGCGGGCCGACGCCAGGAAGAACCGCGACCACCTGCTCGCAGTAGCGGGCACCGCCATCACCGAGCAGGGCGTCGACGTGTCACTGCGCGACATCGCGCGCAGGGCCGATGTCGGGCTCGCGACGCTGCTGCGGCACTTCCCGACACGCGAGGCGCTGCTCGAAGCCCTGCTCCGCACGAGCTTCGACGAACTGACGGCACAGGCAGGCGAGCTCGAAACGTCCAGCTCGCCCGAAGACGCCCTCGTCTCGTGGCTACGCGACTGCGTCGCGTGGACAACCGAATATCGGGGCGTGACCGTGCTGATGGCAGCCGCCATCGAGGACACCGACTCCGCACTCCACGCCGCGTGCGTCACCCTGCGCGCAGCCGGTGCGCGCCTCCTCACCCGCGCCCAGGCCGCGGGCACCGCACGGACCGACATCGACGGCGCCGATCTGTTTGCGCTGGTAGCTGCGCTCGCATGGCTGGGCGATCAACCCTCCCTCGCGCCACGCGCCGATCGCCTCTTCGAGGTCGTCGCGAGCGCGATTCTGACGAGCACAGGGAGCAGCCATGCGAAGGGGGAACGCCGCCCTCAGCCCCGTGGCTGACATGGCCCCACGCTGACCGGCGGACTCGGCCGCCCGGCTCCGGCGCATCCGGGTCGCGCAGCGGGCACAGGCCGCCACCGCCCAGGGGTGCCGGTCTTTCTGCTCGTGTCGCCGCTGGCCTTCGATTCCTCCGTGGCCGGGATCTGGGGGACGCTCACCACAGGCAGCCAACTGATCGTCGTCACGGCCGAGGAGGTCCGCGACCCGCATCTCCCGGCTCGTCTGATCGCCAGCCACGGCGCGACGCATCTGTTGTGCGTGCCCTCCCTGTACTCGGTTGTCCTGGACGCGGCGGAGCACTTCGGCACCGTCGAGATGAGCACGCTCGACACAATGCTCGTGGCCGGCGAGCCGCTGCCCGAGCAGCTGGTCGAGCGCCACTTCGCACTGCTCACGGGACCCGTGGCTCTGGTGAACGAATACGGGCCGACGGAGACCACGGTATGGCGAGCTACGCTCGGTTCGAGGCTCCCGGTCCGGTCTCCATTGGGCTCCCGGTACGGGGCGCCAGACTGTACGTGCTCGATGAGGAGCTCCGCCCCCTGCCGGCCGGCGCCAAGGGTGACCTCTACATCGGTGGTGCCGGGGTGTCCCGCGGCTACCACGGACGTCCCTGAGGCGACCGCGAGCGTGTCCCTCAAGGACCCGTTCTCCGGTCAGGACGGCGCGCAGATGTACCGGATGGGCGATCTCGTCCGCTGGAACTCCGTCGGGACACTCGACTTCGTCGGACGAAGCGACCACCAGGTCAAGGTCCGTGGGCACCGCGTCGAACTCGGCACTGTGGAAACGTACTTGGCTTCACTCCCTGGAGTACTCGAAGCCGTCGTCGTACTCAACGCCGCCGGGACCGGACTGATCGCTTTCGCTCTTGCCGGCGCCGACGGCGTCAGGTCTGGCGCGCAGCGATGCGAACCGCCTTCACCGCAGCCCTGCTTCAGCGCGTCCTTCCCCGCTCGCTCCTCACGGGGTTCGCTGGTGGCACGGAGATGAGTTCGTCGGCGACCCACCGCGCGACGTGTTCAGGGTAGGGCGGTGCCAGCCCGAGGACGATGTGCCGGAAGCCGGCTTCGGTGGCTTCGCCGATCGCGTTCCGGGTCGACGCGGGGGCCGCGTAGGAAACCGCCAGCACGATGGAGCGGGTGACCGAGGCGGGGTCGCGTCCGATCTCGGCGCAGTAGCGGTCCAGCAGTGCACTGCGTTCGACGGCGTCGGCGATGTCGCCGCCGGGGACGTTCCACAGGTCGGCGTGCTCGGCGACGACCCGCAGCGTCGAGGACCCGCGTCCGCCAATGAGGAGGGGCGGGTGGGGGCGTTGGAAGGGCTTGGGGTTGCCGAAGGCGCCGGTCAGCTGGATGTGGGTGCCGTGATGGTCGAACGGTTCGGTCTCGGTCCACAGCCGCCGGATCACGGTGCACGCTTCGGCGAGGCTACTCACGGCGTGGGCAGCGTCGTGGTAGGGCAGGCCGTGTGCGTCGTACTCGCGCCGGGCTCCGGGGTGGCTGGGGCGTGAGCCGGCGCCGATGCCGAAGTCGAGGCGGCCGGCGGAGATGACGTCGACGGTCGCGGCGATCTTGGCCAGCATCGCCGGCGGCCGGAAGCGGTTGCTGATCACGAGCACCCCCAGCCGCAGTCGTCGCGTGTGGGCGGCGAGGGCTGAGAGCAGGGTCCAGCCTTCGTAGGCCGGCCCGTTCGGGTCACCGCCGATCGGCATGAGGTGGTCGAACAGCCAGGCGTGCTCGATTTCCGGGATGGTGTCGGCCTCGCGCCAGACACGCAGGATGTCGTGGTAGTCGACCTGCGAGGGAGCCGTCATGATCCCGAAGCGCGGTGGGGTGGAAGGTTGCGTCATGGAACCGTGAGTCCTTTCGGTGTCGTCGGGTACGTGTGCGTGCAGGAGGCCGGGGTGATGTCGCCGGTCATCTCCGGATGGAGTCGTCCTGGGCGGGCGCATCACACGCGGGCCGAGTGGGATCCGCGGCACTGACGTATCCGTGGGAGTGCCGCGTCCCGGCGGACGGTGGTGGGGGGGGGCGGGGGGCCCCCCCCCCCCCCCCCACACCCGCACCAGGACGATTAGGGAGGGCTGGGCGGACACCCGGA
>NZ_JBEZIX010000087.1:0-25891 GCF_040651315.1 Streptomyces sp. NPDC048506 | reverse complement strand
AGAAGGCGCTGAACCAGTTCTCGCTCTTCTTCGAGGACCGGCTCAACACCATGTGAACCCCAAGGACTTACACAAAGTCACTTACACGCCCCCGTTCGCCTGACAGTGGCTGAGTCGGGTCGGTAGTTGTGTGGTGTGAGATACCCATAGGGCGGCGGTTTGACCGATGCCAAGAGAGCGGCGAGGGAGCGGATCCGGCTGGAGGCGGTCGGTTGCTTCGAGAACGGGGCAAAGAACCGGGAGATCGCGGTCGCGCTGCGGGTGAGATCGAACGTGATGACGGGGCCGTGGAGTTGTGGAAGAGGGAGGTGTGGCCGCAGGTAAAAGCACGGCGGCGGACCGCGGAGCCTGGATCGTCTTCGAGGACGAGGCCAGTCAGTCGCTGAGGCCGCCACGCGCGAGGTCCTGGGGCCGCATCGGCCGGACGCCGGTCGTCCGTTTCCGGGGCCGGGGCTCCGGACGGGTTTCGATGGCGGGAATGGTCTGCTTCCGACACGGAGACCGGTCGAGGCTGATCTACAGCTTCCGCGTCCACCGGGGCAGAAAGGGCGAACCCAAGGGATTCGCCTGGCAGGACTACCGCGACCTCATCGTGCGGGCGCACACCCAGCTCAAAGGCCCTATCGTCCTGGTCTGGGACAACCTGCGTACCCATCTCATGCCGCAGATGAAGGCTTTCATCGCCGCGAACGAGGACTGGCTGACCGTTTTGCACTTCCCGTCCTTCGCACCCGACCTCAACCCGCAGGAGGGCATCTGGTCTCTGGTGAAACGGACGATCGGCAACCTTGCCGCCGCGAACCTCGGCCAGCTCGCCGTGGCCGTGAAGCGCAGCCTCAAAAGACTCAGTACCGACCGCACCTCATCGACGGCTACCTCATGGGCACCGGCCTGGCCATAGGCCCGTTTCGAAGGTGTCGGACGAGAACGTCCCACCGAACGGGAAGTCCAGGTGGGTGTGGGCATCGACGCCGCCCGGGATCACGTACTTGCCCGTGGCGTCGAGGACGCGGTCCGCGGTCCACTGTTGCGTTCCGGTGGAAGCGATGGCCACGATGCGACTGTCTTCGATCAGGACATCTGCGTGGATCTCTTCGGCGGCCGTGATGACGAGGCCACCGGTGATCAGAGTGCGGGTCATCCTTCGCGCCTCCTTGCGCCCACCGGGTACTTCCGTGATCCCGATGCGGTCGTCGAGTGGAATGTGCCCCTGCGTGCCCTGAGAGGGCGGCGCAGTACGGGTGGTGGAGCCGGTCGTGGCACTCCGGCCTCATCGAACGAGTCGGTGTCTGCACGAGGCGCGGCAGTCTCAGCCGCGCCCGCCGGCCGCTCCCCCGGCGTCTCCCGCCTCACCGGACGGGCCGCGCCGGTCGTCAGGACGTCCCCGGTCACCGTGGCCAACGTGATTCTTGAGTGACGAGGGCCCGCCGACGATGAGGTCGTCAACCACAACGGCGTAGCACTTTCGCAACTACGCGAACGGGAGCGGGGGGAGCTCGTTCAGCGTGTCCGCGACGAGGAGGCCATGAAGTGCGCCAAGGGCGTGGTGATCGGCCTTATCACCTTGCTTACTCTGATCACGTGGTCACGCGCCAACCGTGACGATGGGCGGGGCACTACAACTAGCCAACGTGCCAGAACACCGGAAGGTCGATGGACTGCTGGTGATCCACGGCTCTGCCCGTGGCGGCAGTCGGTGAGTACGGGAATCGCCGCGCCGATGGGAACTGAGTAGCCGTGGACGATCCGTGGACGCGGCCAAGCCTTCCAACATGACGTAGGCCCTTGAACAGCAACGATGCCAGAGTCCCAAGGGCTTCCGGAGCCGCGTGCGCAAGTACGAATCCTGTCCAGAACACGCACCCACAATCAACGGCTACGAGAGGTCGTACGTGCCCTCGACCGTGACCACGGATCCGGAAGACCGCACGTTGTGCCCTTTCCCATCAGTCTCGTCCCCGCCGAGGACTCGAACCTGCGGCCAAGCCTTGCGTCAGGTTCTGCGTCGTGGTCTCCGTCAGGGCATCGCACCGAGCCCGTGTGCCGTACCACATTCTCAGCCCACCCAGTTGCGCCGGCGATCACCCGTGCACGCCCCCTGGCGGCCTGGCTCACGTACACAACCGCGTGCACAACCAGTGCACAGTCACGCGGGAACTCCCGGGAAACCGCAGGTCAGGGAGGGACGTCCATCCGGACGCGCAACGGCCCCGACCCGGGCGTTTGCACAGGTCAGGGGCTGAGTGGCGGACGAGTCGGCCCGTACGCCGGGGAAAGGCGACGCTTTGGTCGGAAGGCGTTGCGACCTGCGCGTACGACGCGACGCGGCCGCCGTGATGCACATGGCGTGCACGATCGCGCGTGACGGCTCGGCACAACAAGACGTGGGCGGGTTCCAGCGAGTTCACCACAACGCGGGACGGCGCCTCTGTCGGCTGGTCACGAGGGCCGCTGACTGGCCCCACAGGCGCCGATGGTGCGCGAGTCGCTACAGTGCCGGGTCGGTGCGGCCGTCACCGGCGAGGTGACGCTGCGGCTGCGGCGCGGTGAGGGCTACGAAGGCCAGTCCCGCCAGCGATGCCGCCCAGGCGCCCGCGACCGCGCTGATCATCGCAGGTCACGCTTCACACCTTATGGATCAAGGACGACAGTCGATCGCCGTGCCGTCCTCCAGAGCACAGATCGCGCAGGAGGCAGCCAGGGTACGTGAGGCGAAGAACTGGTCTGCGGGCAGTGCTGCGGCGGATGGGCAGTGATGTCGGCCAGCCGAACTGGTAACCGCCTGCTCAAACCCAGCCCTACGCAAGGAATGTGACCATCCGTCAAGATCCGGTTGACGTGGAGGTAATCGCTTGGTCGAATGGCCTGGAGGGCAGTGATCGTGAGGGTGGGGGTACGGAGCACGTGGCAGCGCTCGACAATGTGAAGCTCAAGACGCTCCTCAGCGACGTAGCGTCAGGGGTGCTCCAGCTCCCGGACTTCCAGCGGGACTGGAAATGGGACGACGACCGCATCCGGGCCATCATCGCGACAGTGACTCTCGACTACCCGATGGGTGTCGCAATGACCTTGGAAACCGGGGGCAGCTCGCCGTTCCGAGCCAGGCCCCTCACGGGTGCGGAAGCCGTGGAGACCGGGGAGCCCCACCTCCTGCTCCTGGACGGTCAGCAGCGGCTCACCTCACTGTTCCAGGCGCTCTACGTTACGGACAGCCCGGTCCTCACCACCAATGCCCGGGGGAATGCCGTTCGGCGGTGGTACTACGTCGACATCGAGAAGGCGACCGGAGCGTCCGCCGACCGCGATGAATCGATCGTCTCCGTTCCCGAGGACCGGGTCCTGCGCGCCGATTTCGCCCGCCGGGTCGTCCACGACCTCACCAACACCAAGGGCGAATGCGGGGCCGGTCTCTTTCCGCTCCGCATCGTCTTCGACACACAGCGAGTGAACGCCTGGCGGCGGGAGTACGAGAAGACCGACGAGGAGCGGAACTTCGATCTGTGGTCCCGCTTCGAGGACCAGGTGCTCGAGCCGGTTCGCTCCTTCCAGGTTCCCATGATCAAGCTCGCAGCATCGACCTCGATGGACGCGGTCTGCGCCGTCTTCGAGCGTGTGAACACCGGCGGCGTGCCCCTCAACGTCTTCGAGCTGCTCACAGCCACGTACGCCGGCGACCGCGGGTACACCGATCGGGTGGGCGATTACTACGATCTGTCGACGGCTTGGCGCACCGTGAAGGAGAACCTCACCACCCGTCACCCCGCGCTCGGCCGTCCCGAGGTTGATCTCGACGACGGGCTCAGCAGCAGCGACTTCCTTCAGGCGGTGGCACTGGTGCGGACCTGGCAGCGGAAGCAACAGGATCCCGGCGTCGGCGTCTCGTGCAAAAGGCGTGACCTCCTGGAGCTCCCACTGACCGACTTCGAAGCGTTGGCGCCCGTCCTCGAGGAGGCCTTCGGCTGGGTGGGCGGGTTCCTCCGGTCCCAGTGCATCGTCCGCACTGCCGATCTGCCGTATCGCACCCAGCTGGTGCCGCTCGCCGCGATCCGGGCCATCCTGGGTGAGGAAGCCGACGATGCCACCGCGAAGGAGAAGATCACCCAGTGGTACTGGTGCGGTGTCTTCGGGGAGATGTACAGCGGTTCCACCGAAACCCGCTTCACCCGTGACGTCGAGCAGCTCGTCGGCTGGATCCGGAACGGCGAAAGCGCACCGGACACGGTCAACGACGCCTACTTCTTCCCGGATCGGCTGGTCACTCTCAAGACCCGGAACAGCGCCGCGTACAAGGGCATCTACGCTCTGCTGATCAAGCAGGGGGCGGTGGACTGGCACTACACGGACGCGCCCCTGGCGCCCGGCCGCCTCGAGGAGTACGGGGTAGATGTCCGGCAGATCTTCTCGCGTGGCTGGCTCCGCCGGAACCTCGACGACAGTTACCCCGCGAACTCCATCGTGAACAAGACCCCGCTGTCCCTGCGAGCAGCCCAGGCTCTCACCGGTGCCCCTGCCGCCTACCTCGAATCGCTTGCTGCCGGCGCCGACATGCGCCCCGAGTGGTTCGAAGACGTCATCGCCACCCACCTCATCGATCCCAAAGCCTTGCGTGGGAACGACTACGTGAAGTTCTTTGAAACCCGTGCGGCGCAACTCGAGGAGCTGGTGTACCAGGCCATGGGGAAGCGGACGACCGTCGTCAACGGCATCCCCGACGCCGAGGCCGACCGGTGAGTGGCAAGCCCAGCCCGCAGGAGCTCATCGCGCTCAAGGGCCAAGAGATGCGGGTCGACAAGCTTCTGGAGCTGTTCTCCGTCCGCGTTCGGTATGCCTGGACGGTTCGCGAGGTGACCCAGGCACTCGCCGACGTCGGCCTGACGACCCTGCCCGACTTCTCGACGTGCAATCCCTACACCGCCGTACAGCTCGTTCCGCTGGCCGTCGCGCCTGCCGAAACAGGGGACGACGAGGCTGCCGCACAGGCGGAGCCGTTGCCGTCGGCAGCACTGCCTCAGCGGCTCCTGATCGGCGATCTGCCGGCCGCGTGCGGCGGCGTGGCCAGCGTGACGCGCAACGCCGACCTGTCGCAGGCGACCTACCTCATGCGTCACCACGGTTACGCCCAGATCCCCGTCACCAGCAATATGACCACCTTGCATGGCGTCGTCACCTGGCGCTCGCTGGCGCTCATGTACGAGAACGGCAAGCCGTCGACGCTCGAGAACGCCATGCAGCAGGACTCCCTCCCCGTGGCCGACACCCGTCAGGAGTTCTTCAGCTGTCTGCCCCAGCTCACCGAACACGGCTACCTGCTGGTGCGCGGCCAGGACGGCGGACTGTCCGGCATCGTCACGCACCGCACAGTGATCGAGCGATTCCAGCACACGGCGCGGCCCTTCTTCCTCTTGGGTGAGATCGAATCACTGCTGCGCCGGTGGCTGGGGACGGCCCTGGACGGGGAAGCGATCCGGGCGGTGCAGAACAAACGCAAGGTCGAGGACCGCACCGGCAAGGTCGAGGACCTGGCCTTCGGCGACTACGTCTACCTGCTCAACGGCAATCAACGGAAGCAGTCCATGGCGGAGCAGGCCGATCGGAACTGGGCAGCGCTAGGACACCCGTCGCTCAACCGTGAGCAGTTCATTCACCACCTCGAGCGAATCAAGGCGATCCGGAACCGCATCGCCCACTTCGATGCGGAGCCGCTGCCCACGGCGGACATGCGTGAGCTGACCGCCTTCACCGCCCTCCTTCGGGACTACGTCGGCTGAGAGGTGGGACGGGCTCGTCCCGTCCCGAGACGGGTCTTCACACGTCAATGGCCGAAGCGTCATCGTCGTCATATGAGCGGGAACTGAAGTTGAGTTGAGGGGTGCGGCGACATCGTCGGGTGTGAGGGGGATGCGGGAGACATGGCACAGGTGCCCGCACAGATCGGCCGGTACACGGTCGAACGTGAGCTGGGCTCCGGGGGGATGGGGCAGGTCTTTCTGGCCTACTCCCCCGGTGGTGACCCGGTCGCGGTGAAACTGATCCGCAGTGACAGGCTGGACCCGGCCACGCGGGCCCGCTTCGAGAAGGAAGCGCTGATCGCCCGCACCGTCGTGGGCACCAACCGAGTGGCTCGCTTCCTGGACGCCGATCCCTATGCAGAGAGGCCGTGGCTGGCAGTCGAGTACGTCCCCGGGCGAACGGTCCAGGAGCACGTGGCAGGCAACGGACCGCTGCCCGCACCGCTCGTCGCCAGCCTGGGGGCACTTCTCGCCGAAGGGCTCGCCGCCGTACACGCGGTGGGTCTGCTCCATCGTGACCTCAAGCCACAGAACGTCATGCTCGGCAGATACGGCCCGATACTGATCGACTTCGGGCTCGGAGCCTTCCTGGACACGACCAAGGACACGCTCTCCCACAGCGGAATGATCATCGGCACCGTACGCTGCATGCCTCCGGAACAGGCATTGGGGCAGAAGAAGGTGAAGGAGCCGGCCGATGTGTACGGGCTCGGCACGATATTGCTCTACGCCGCCACCGGCCACTATCCGTACGACGGGGCGCGCTGGGAGGCGATAGCCACGCAGGTGACGAGCCGTCAGCAGCTCCCGGACCTGAGTGGACTTCCTGCTTCCCTCATTCCCCTGGTGACGAAGATGCTCGCGCACGACCCGGCCGACCGGCCGGCCCTGAGCGAGGTGACCAGGCAGTGCGTGGCGATCCTGGGTGAGGTGGGGCTCTCGCCCGCCAACGCCCGGCATGCCCTCATCGACGTCACGACCGCGTCGGACGGTGGTACGGACACCCGCCCGGTACCGGACGGTGCCCCCTCGTCTTCTCTGTGGGAGCGCATCGCGCGCCTCGCAGAGCCTCTCGACAGTGATGAAGACGAGCAGGCCAGCCCACTCGACCGGACGCCGGAGACTGACGAGACCACCGGTGCCGCGCAGCAGGCGCCTCCCGGTCCTCCGGTCGCCGACGAGCCGGTCGTCCCGCCTCCCGTTGCAGGTGAGGGATCGACCGCCGCCACCCCCGAACCGTCGGCGACGATTCCACGAGTCGGCCGTAGACCGGCCTCCTGGGTGGTCGCGGAGAACCTGCGGTCCCGGTACGCGACACACGCCGCGCTGTAGCGGCCGAAAAACATATGCATTGATTGTCAAGAGCAACAAGAGGCAAGGGAGCGGCTCGTGACCAGCGTTGCGGGGACCGGCAGCGGTCAGGGCGCCTTAGATGAAGTGAACGCGGACGGCATCGCACTCGACGGTACTGGTGGCGTCGCCGGGCCCGTCAACAAGATCACGTACGCACCCGGGGCCCAGGTTCGGGTGCGGGACGAGCAGTGGCTGGTGAAGAAGGTCACGAATACCACCCATGACGGCTGGATGGTCGAGGTCACCGGAGTCTCTTCCCTGGTCCGTGGCACCGACGCCGTCTTCTACGACAAGCTCGACCACATCGAGGTCCTGGACCCGAAGAAGACCCGGCTCGTCGCCGACGACTCCCCCAACCACCGCAAGGCCCGCCTCTACCTCGAAGCGGTCATCCGCAAGACGGCCCTGCCGCAGACCGAGCGCGGCCTTGCGCTTGCCGACAACTTCCTCATGGACCAGCAGACGCACCAGCTGCGTCCCGCCGAGCTGGCGCTGTCCATGAAGAACCCGCAGCCCCGGGTGCTGATCGCCGATGTCGTGGGCCTCGGCAAGACCTTGGAGATCGGCATCCTGCTCGCCGAGCTCATCCGTCGCGGACGTGGCGAGCGCATCCTGGTCGTCAGTCCGGCGCACGTGCTGGAACAGTTCCAGCGCGAGCTGTGGACACGCTTCTCCATCCCCCTGGTGCGACTGGACTCCACGGGTATCCAGCGGATCCAGCAGGACATCCCGGCCGGCCGGAACCCGTTCGCGTACTTCAAGCGCGCGATCATCTCCGTGGACACGCTCAAGAGCGATGTCTACGCCCACCACTTGGAGAGCACCGACTGGGACGCGGTGGTGATCGACGAGTCCCACAATCTCGTCAACCGGGGCACCAAGAACAACGACCTCGCCCGCCTCCTGGCGCGCCGTACGGACGCACTGGTCCTGGCCTCGGCCACACCGCACAACGGAGATGCGGCGTCCTTCGCCGAGCTGATCCGGATGCTGGACGAGGCGGCGATCGCGAACCCGTCGGAGTACGAGGTGCACCACCTCGACCACCTCTACATCCGGAGAACGAAGACCGACCGGGAAGTGCGGGACTCGCTCAAGGGCGTGTGGAAGGACCGTGGCCCCTCGCAGCCCGTGCCCGCCGCGGCGGGGCCGAAGGAGCGAGCCGTCTTCGAAGAGCTGGCCACCCGCTGGATTCCTCGTGATCCGTCCGCCTCCTCGGTGTGCGCCGACCCGATGGTCGCCTACAACCTCCTCAAGGCGTTCCTCTCCTCCCACCGCGCGCTCCAGGACTCGATCACAGCCCGTCGCACCACCCTCGAGAAACCCCTGAAGGTGCGGCCCGGACAGGATCCCGCCGTCCGTGAGGCCGCGCGACAGACCGAGCGCGCGGCCATTGTGGACCTGCAGCGGCTCGCCGCAGACATCGGTGATGACGACTCCGCGAAGCTCGATGTCCTGGTACGGGAACTCGAAGAGATCGGCGTCGGACCGGGGTCCGAGACGCGTGTCGTTGTGTTCTCCGAGCGGATAGCCACTCTGAAGTGGCTGGCCGGGACGGTGCCCGCCCGGCTCGGCTTCCGCCCCGCCGGCCGGCCCGACCCGAGCGAGACCGGGTCCAAGCCGTGGCTCGCCTACGGCGGCGTGGTCCAGGTGATGCACAGCGAGGCCACTCATGAGGACAACCAGAAGAAGATCATCGAGAAGTTCGGTCTGCGCGACGATCCGCTGCGCATCCTGTTCACCGGTGACGTCGCCTCCGAAGGCGTCAACCTCCACCAGCAGTGCCATCAGCTGATCCACTACGACCTGCCGTGGTCTCTCATCCGCATCGAGCAGCGCAACGGCCGTATCGACCGCTACGGCCAGAGCAAGGAGCCCCAGTTCCGGGCCTTGGTCCTCACCAGCGACGTGGAGTGGCGGACCGCCGACGAGACGGGCGAGCCCTTGCCCCTGGACGACCGACTGGTGGGTGCCAAGCTCCTGGAGCGCGAGGAGGAGGCCCACCGGATCGAGGGCTCGGCAGAAGCGGTCACCGGCCTGTACCGGGCCCAGGAGGAAGAGAACCGGCTGACCCGTGACCTGGTAGCGGGCCGTACCGTCGAGCAGTCCATCAAGCAGTCCAGCGGCGGCGCGCAGGCCATGCTCGGCCGGCTGATGGGGAACGTCGGCGCCAAGCCGGTAAAGGACGACGTGCGGTACGCGACCGTGCCGAGCCTCTTCGGGGGCGCCAGCGCGACGGCCGCCTACTTCGACGAGGCCCTGCGGCAGATCTACCCCACGGGCGCAGGGGATGCGCTCACGTTGCGCCAGGAGGAAGTCAAGAAGCACGACAGGGTGCTGGGCACCCTCATCGCCTTCGAACCGCCAGCGGACCTCGCCTACCGCCTCAAGGCCTTGCCCAAGTCGTACCTGGTCGAGCAGGGCATCCTGGCCACGTCGAAGAAGGAAGGGCGGCTGCGCATCACCTTTGACAAGCCGCTCGCCGACGATCGGCTCGCGGTGGCCCGTGAGACCTCCAAGTCCCAGTGGCCGAACGTCAGTTATGTGTCCGATATACACCCGGTACTGGACTGGGTGACGGACAAGGCCCTCGCCGCACTCCGCTACGACGAGGCGTTCGTCCTCGCCTACCGCTCCGATCCGGAGGCCGCCAAGAAACTGGACGAGCATCTGCCCGGCGCGTTGAACGGTCCGGTCTGTCTCGTCCAGGGCATCTACTCCAACGCCGTGGGACGCCCCACCGTCGTCGAGTGGATGGCCATCGTCGGGCTGCCTGATGCCCCCCGGGTGTTCCGTATGGATTCCCGCTTCCTCTCCGCCTGCGGTGTCAGCCCGAAAATGCCGGGACGTGCCGCCCCGCAGAACCTTGAGGCACTCCAGGCCCTGGTGCCTCAGGCCATCGATGAGGCCACGCGCTGGATCACCGAACGGGAGGGCGAGTACGCGGAGCGGATCGATGCCGTCCTCGCACCGTACGAGAAGCGCGTCAAGCAGTGGCGGCAGGACGCCCTCTTCGCCTCGGCACGCTCCCGGAAGCAGGAGCAGAGCGTGCAGCTCACCGCGAGCCGCCGCAAGGCTCTGGTCAAGTCCCTCAGGACTTCCGGGGCCCCGATGCTGCGCCTGCTCGCCGTCCTGGAGCCCTTGTCCGACGCCCCCGCCGCACCTGTTGACGGAGAGACGACCGACTGATGAGCACCGACTTCGACTCGTTCGCCAACCGCGGGGAGTACCTTTCCGCGCACTACTTCGCCGAGCAGCTCGGTTCGGACCTGAAGAAGGGCATCCTCGCCACCTGGGCCGACCGCGAGGGCGACGAGCTCGACTCGCGTCCTACCCCGCGCGAAATGCTGCGCGCCCTGCGCGGCACCTACCTCGCGGAGCAGTACCGCGGTTTCTTCGCAGAGCACGCCAAGGCGGATGCCGATGACGATGCCTACGAGCAGGGCGCCGCCTTCGAAGCCCGGCTGAACACCTACCACGACGGGGAGTGGTGCGACCGCCTCGCCGACTGGCACCAGCAGGTCCTCGCGGCTCTCGGCTTCCCGGCACCCGGATCCGTCCCGGACGCAGCGCAGGCCGACATCCCGAACCCTGCACGGGATCTGACGGTTCACCGGGCGGGACGCGAGCACACCGTGCAGGTCGCCTGGCACGGCGACGGCATCGTGGCGGTCGAATGTGGTTGGTCGGCAAAGAACGACGGCGTCCTCGACGCCGACGGCTACGGCCGCCTGCTCCACCCGGTGCGGGTCAGCGGCAGCGAGGTCTATGACACCGGGCAGGCCCTCGCCACCTGGCTGTTCCAGAGCGAACTCGGCGAGGAGGGCGGCCCCGCCCCGCGGTTCGTGCTCCTCCTGTGCGGCGGCGTACTCGTGCTCGCCGACCGGCAGGCCTGGGGCGAGGGCCGCTATCTGGCCGTCAGCCTCGACGCCGCCCTGGAGCGCAACGACCGCAAGCAGTACGGCGAACTCGCCACCATCGCGGCGCTGTTCAGTCGCGACGCACTAGCCCCCGCCGAGGGCGGTACGGGACCGGCCATGGATGCGCTGGTCAAGGCCTCACACGACAATGCGGTGGGGGTCTCGGGCGAGCTGCGGGACGGCCTCCAGAAGTCCGTCGAGATCATCGCCAACGAAGTACTGGCCCGGCTGGACGAGGCCGGGATCGAACCCCGTCAGATCGAGAATCCCGATCTGCCCTTCGCCAAGCAGCTGACCCGCGAGTCGCTGCGCTACCTCTATCGCATTCTCTTCCTGCTCTACGCCGAGGCCCGCCCGGAACTGGGCATCCTTCCCGCCGACGACGGCTCCTACGAGGCCGGCTACTCGGTTGCCCGCCTCCGCGACCTCGTCGAGCGTGACGAGCAGCTGGTCGAGTTGGACGCATGCACGGGATTCCACCTCTACGCCTCGCTCGACGTCCTCTTCAACAAGGTCAACAACGGCCACCGTGCCTATGGCACTGAAGAGAACGACGAGCGGCCGGGAGATGACGAGGAGACCCGCAAGCTCAAGGCCAAACGCCGCAGCGAGGACCGCGGCCTGCGCTTCGAACCGCTGCGCAGCACACTCTTCGAGCCCACCTCGGTCCGCCTCATCGGCACCAGCGTCCTCGACCCGCGCAGCGACGAGGACGATGACCCAGCCTGGCTCGACCTGCGGCTGCGCAACAGCGCCCTGCACGAGGTGCTGCGCCTGCTCACCATGAAGAAGGCCAGGAAGCGGGGCGAGCGCGGCGGTTTCATCTCGTACCGCAACCTCGGCATCAACCAGCTCGGCGCGGTGTACGAGGGCCTGATGTCGTACACCGGCATCATCGCCGAGCAGGAACTGTGCGAGGTCGCCAAGAGCGGTGAACCGGAGAAGGGATCGTGGCTGGTCCCCTCACAGCGGCTCAAGGAGTACCCGGAGAAGACCTGGGTCGAGTACGACGAACGCGACGCGGCCAAGGGGCTGCGCGGCCCGAGGAAGTACCCGAGGGGCTCGTTCGTCTACCGCCTCGCCGGACGCGACCGCGAGACCTCTGCCTCGTACTACACGCCCGAGTCGCTGACCAAGGTCACCGTCGAGCTCGCTCTCAAGCACCGCCTGGACCAGGAGAAGGACCCAGAGGGCAACGTCGTACGAACCCGAGCCTCGGAACTGCTGAAATACCGGATCTGCGAGCCCGCACTGGGGTCGGGTGCCTTCCTCAACGAGGCGATCAACCAGGTCGCCGAGGAGTACCTGCGGCGTCGGCAGGACGAGCTGGGCACCTCCATACCGACGGCGGCCGCGCTGACGGTGAAGCAGAAGGTCAAGGCGTATGTGGCCCTGCACAACGCGTACGGCGTGGACCTCAACGCGACGGGTGTCGAACTCGCCGAGGTCTCCTTGTGGCTCAACACCATGCATCCAGGGATGCGAGCTCCGTGGTTCGGTTTACATCTGCGGCGCGGCAACTCGCTGATCGGCGGGCGGCGGGCCGTGTATGCGGCGGACGATCTCGTCTCGAAGGACAAGGCGTGGCTCAAGGCCAAGGGCACGCTTGCTCCGACGCCGCTGCCGTTCCTGAAGAACGGGGTGGAACAGCCTCTCCCCGACGGCGCGGTGCACCAGTTCCTTCTGCCCAGCCCCGGGTGGGCGGCGGTCACGGGCGCGAGCGGTGACGCGAAGAAGCTGCTGGGCCAGTTGGCCAAGGAAGGGGTCGAGCAGCTCGGCGAATGGCGGAAGGGAATCCTCCAGCGACCCCAGCGCCGCCTGAACAAGAAGACCGGACAGCCGATCCGCGATGCCAGGACCGGCGACGAGGCAACCTCCCAGTACACCCGCCTGCGCGATGCCGCGCGGCGTGCCGAATTCCTGTGGTCGCTCGTCGTCAAACGGATGGAGCTGTCGGAGCGCGAGATCGCCCGCACCATCGATGTCTGGGGCGCCGACCCGAAGGACGAGGAGTTCGCCTTCCTGAGGCGCGCGGAGGAACAGAAAGACGGTGCCGCAGCCGTACGCCTGTCGAAGGAGAAGGTCTACGCGGATCTCTTCGACGCGGCCGACACCCCGTACTGGCGGCTGAAGAAGGTCATGGACGCCTGGTGCGCGCTGTGGTTCTGGCCCGTGGACCAGGCAGGCCTGCTGGACGGTACGGACGATACGTACCACGCCGCACCGGTGATCGGGGGTGAGGGCGTCCACGATTTCGGCGCGCTCCTGAAGGCCGCGTCGGCCGGCGGCAAGTCCGCGGAGGACGAACCGGCACCCGCGGCCGGTGACTCCGGCACCGCTGCCGACGCTCCGCCGCCGTCGCGCACGGACACGCCGCGCCTGGTGGAAGCCACAATGCTCTTCGACATGGCAGGGGACCAGATCTCTCTGTCCGACATGGAGCATTCCGGTGGCACGGTGCACGTTGACATGAAGGAGGCCGGGCCGTCGAAGACAACGGTCAAGACGGGGCGGGCGACGCCCCGCGCCGGCATCCGTCGTCGCCCGCTCATCCCGCTGAAGGATCTCGACGACTGGCTGGACTTCCTGGAATCCATGCTGGGCACCTGGTCGGTCCCGGAGGGCACGCTCAGCTCGTCCCTCACCACGCTCGCGGAGGTCAAGAAGTACGAGGAGGTCATCCAGGGCGAGATGGGGATGGACCCGACGGACCCCGAATCACGCTATCCGTGGATGCGGGGGGTCCGGGACATCGCCGAGGAGCAGGGGTTCCTGCACTGGGAACTGGACTTTGCGCTGGCCTTCGCCGAGGGGGGTGGATTCGATCTGCAGGTGGGGAATCCGCCGTGGGTGCGGCCTCGCTGGGACGAGTCCGCGGTTCTGGCGGAGCACGAGCCCTGGTTCGAGTTGGAGGACCGGGCTTCCGCGGCCGAGAAGACCAAACGCCGTGAGCAGCTCCTTGAGAAGCCCGAAGTCGCGTGTTACGTACTTGGCGAAAATACCGAGGTAAGCGCACAGGTGGCATTCTTCGGATCGTCTCAGGTGTATCCACTGCTGGCGGGTACACAGCCCGACCTCTACCGCGCCTTCATGTGCCAGGTGTGGGACCACAGCGCTCGCGCGGGTACGACCGGCTTTCTCCACTCCGACACGCATTTCACCGGGGAGAAGGAGGGGGCTCTACGGGCTGCCGCCTATCGCCGGCTCCGTATCCACGGGGACTTCGTCAATTCCGGGCAGCGATTCTTTCCGGAGCCAGTGGGCCACGCTACGCACTTCGGGGTCCATGTATATGGAAGCCCCGAGGAGATCGGCTTCGATCACCTCTCCTGGCTGGTGTCGACGGACTCGCTGCGCCTGTCGGCGGACCACGACGGGTCAGGCGATATACCCGGGGTCCGGTACAAGAACGCCGAGTTCGACGAGCGGCCGCATCGGGCTCGGGTCGTCCGTGTCGACCGGGAGCAGCTTGCGGTATGGCAACGGCTTCTTGACGACGACGGTCAACAGCCGGTGGAGCAGGCGCGCCTGCTGTTTCCTGTGAGTACGGGCGAAGCTTCGGCTATCACGGCCCTGGCCGAATATCCGGTGCGGTTGACCACCCATAGTCCACAGATTTCCCGTGGTTACGACGAGAGCGGAGCGAAGCGGGACAACCTGATTGACTACAACCGCCGCGACGCGACATCTGGCCAGGAATACCAGCCGGAGCGTTGGCGGCACGTCATTCTCAAGGGACCGCAGCTGAGCGTCGCCACCCCAGTGTTCAAGCGGCACGACGCAAACAGCAACGACGCCTACGGCACAGACCTGATGTCTCTTCCGGCCGACTACGTACCTGACACTGCCTACGTGCGTGCCGAGGGCAGGTCCATGGAGTATCTGACTGCTCAGGACCGCTGGGTTGATCACCGAGCTCTCGCACGGCTCCGTGCGGACGATCAGGCCGTCTCCCAGGCACGACAGCAAGTCGCCGATGCGGACGGGGTCCCGCAAGAAAAGGCTGATCCCCTGAAGGTGGACGCCGTGCTGGCTGCGAGGGCGCGGCGACGCTACACGGTCTTCCCTCGGCTCGCCTGGAGACGAAGGATTTCAGCGAACAGCGAGCGTGCCTTGTACGCAGCCTTGGTGCCACCTGGCACGGCCCACATTCATGGTGTACACAGCCTGGCGGTGCCTGAACCTAGGCTGACCGCCCTCGTGGCTGGATTTTGGGCATCTTTACCTTTGGACTACTTCATGCGCACTACCGGCCGGGACGATCTGCAGGTGGCAGGCACCAAGGCCATGCCCGCCCCCTCACCGGAACACCCGCTGGCTTCCTCCCTGCTCCTGCGAACCCTGCGCCTCAACTGCCTCACCAGCGCCTACGCTCCCCTATGGGCAGAGCTCTACGACCCCACCTGGCCCGCCTATGAGCCGTGGGCACGGAACTGGACAGGCCTTCAGCCCCTCCACGAAGTCACCCCCACCTGGCAACGCAACACCCCGCTGCGCTCCGAACGCGCCCGCCGTTCGGCTCTCGTCGAGATTGACGCCCTGGTCGCGGTCTGGCTCGGCATGGACCCCGACGCCCTCATCGCCGCGTACCGAGGCCGCTTTCCCGTACTCCAGAAGTACGAAGCCGCGAGCTGGTTCGACGCCGAAGGCTGGAAGCTGGCGAGCTATGCGCGGACAATCGGCCAGCGGCAGAGCAAGGAGAGCTGGGAGCAGTTCGTGGCGTACCAGGCCGACCCCGAGAACTCCCCCACCCCCGACGGCTACACCGCTCCCTTCCACAAAGCCGACCGCGAAACCGAAATGCGGGAGGCGCACGCCTACTTCCAGGCGCGGCTCGATGCCGCGGTAACCGCCGGCAAGTGGGACAACGCCAAGCAGGAGGTGCCTGAGTCGTGAGGCCCACGCTTGAGGCACAGGGGCTCAAGGAGAGCCTGCTGCAGTATCTGTCGACGACGTACGCGCTCACCGACGAGGGCGCGCGGACGGCGCTGCACCGGTTCCTGGGTGATGAGAATTCCGGGATGTTCCGGGGGCCGTTCCTCCGGCTGCGGACGCCGTTCGTTGCGGCGGACTCCGCCTGGGAGCGGTTCCTGGACTGGCGGCGGACCGACGGCTGGGTGCCCTACGCCCACCAGGCGAAGGCGTTTGAGCGGCTGTCGTCGGCGGGCAGCCGTACACCGCAGCCGACTCTTGTGACGACCGGGACCGGATCGGGCAAGACCGAGTCGTTCCTCTACCCCGTGCTCGATCACTGTGCCCGTGAGCGGGCCGCAGGGCGGGCAGGTGTCAAGGCCGTGTTCCTGTACCCCATGAACGCGCTCGCCACCGACCAGGCGCAGCGCATCAACGCGCTGCTGTGCGAGCACGGGGCGCTGGGGAAGGTGCGTGCCGGGCTCTACATCGGGGACAAGGCGGCTACTCAGTACGAGCGCGTGTACACCCGTCGCTCCGATATGTGGCTGTCGCCACCGGACATCCTCATCACCAACTACAAGATGCTGGATCTGATGCTCCAGCGGGCGCACGATGCCGGGCTGTGGGCGGACGCGGACATCCGGTACGTGGTCGTGGACGAGTTCCACACTTACGACGGGGCGCAGGGCACGGATGTCGCGATGCTGCTGCGGCGGCTTGCGGCGGCCGTCGGAGCATCCGAGGAAGGCCGGCCACTGGGCCGGATCTGCCCGGTGGCGACTTCAGCCACGCTCGCCTCCGGCACGGACCTCGACGGGCTGCGGCAGTTGCTCGAGGTGGCCACCCAGGTGTTCGGGACCCCGTTCGCCGAGGACGCGGTCATCGGCGAGAACCGGCAGTCGGTCGATGAGTTCGTACCGCCGATGGGGTTCGACCCGATGCTGCCGATGCCGGTGCCGGACGAGTTGGCGACATTGGCCGACCCGGCCCTGGGAGACGCGGAGTTCGCTGCTCTGGTCGAGGCGGTGACCGGCACGCGCGATACGGATCCCTTCCTCCTTGGACGTCACCTGAAGCAGCACATGCTGACCTCGGCGGTGATGCAGGCGCTCGACGGCCGGGTGCGGTCCGTGCCCGAGGTGCTGGACATGATGTGGCGCAGGGGCGCGCCGTCCTGGGGGCAGGCGATAACCCGGCATCCGGAGGTGGCGGCCTCGGCGCTGGCCCGGTTCGTGGCGCTGCTGTCCGTGGCCCGCGATCCGGCCTCGACTCCCGAGCGGCCACGGCCGTTCGTCCATGTCGAGGTGCACCAGTGGGCGCGGTCCGTGTCCCGTGTGGTGCGGGGCGTGCTGCCGTGGCCCAAGGCCGAGTTCCAGTGGGACGCGGCCGGGTCATCGGACGCGAAGGCGGACCAGCACGCGGGGACGGTCCCGGTGACCACGGCGACCGCAGGGCAGACGGCGAACCTGTTTCTGCCGGCGGTGTACTGCCGGGACTGCGGCAGGTCGGGCTGGGCGGTGTTCTCGCCGGAGACCGATGACGCCGATGTGCAGGTCGACTCCCACAAGATCCGGCGGGCGTCGGTCAGCCAGGACAAGATGCGGGTCCGGAATCTGATCGCGGCCACCGACCAGGAGGCTCTCGAAGGGGCCGGAAACGCCCCGATGGCCGAGGCCGGCCGCGGCGCCGGGCAGGGCAGCGGAACGTCGCTGTCGTCCGCGGGCGGCGGTCAGTTACGGGTGCTGGACGGCCCGCAACGCCGACTGCGTCTGCCTGATCCCGGCAAGGACTACGACCCGGAGAGCGGCCAGCCGCGCCCGGCGGGCGCCGATTCGGCGTTCGCGCTCGTCAATCTCGGTGACACGGCGACGACCGCGGCCGAGGAGGACTGGTGTCCGGCGTGCGGTTCGCGCAATGCGATCCGCTTCCTCGGTACCGGCCCGGCGGCGCTCGCGGCGGCCTCGATCACCCAGCTGTTCACCGGTGGAGAGCTGGACACCGCGTCGGGCGAGGACAAGACGCTGATGTTCAACGGTGCGGTGCAGGATGCCGCGCACCGGGCCGGTTTCGTCGCGAGTCGCTCGTACACCTTCTCGCTGCGCGCACTGTTCAAGAAGCACCTGTCGGAAGAGCAACCGACCGCGCTCAACGACCTGATCGCCGATGTGGTAGCGGCGACCACCGACCGTAAGACCCTGGCTGCGGTGGTGCCCACCGACCTGCACGACATCAAGGGCGTGCGGCGGCTGCTGTCCGGGCAGGGACGGGGCGGTGATCGGAGGACCTGGGAGCTAATCGGCGAGCGGTTCGCGTTCGAGGCGCTGATGGAGTTCGGGTTCCGCTCGCGCAACGGCCGCACCCTGGAGCTGACCCGGACCGCCGCCGCCCAGGTCCGGATTCCCGATCCTGCTGCGGCGATCGCCCTGGTGAAGGCCGCGCATACCGAGCCGTACGGGCGGGGCGGCGGGCTGCCGGTCGTCGAGCAGGACGACGCCCGCTATCTGGGCTTCCTGCGAATCTTCCTGGAACGGCTGCGGACGCGTGGCGCCATCGGTCACCAGTGGCTGGAGGGCTATCTCAAGGAGGCCGGGACCAGCCGGTACTTCATCTGGGGCAAGCGGCCGGTCGGCATGCGCGCCTTCCCGAGGGGTGTCGCGGCCCCGGTGTTTCTGCTGAGTGTGCCGAAGACGAAGAGTGAGTTCGACTTCGCGACCGGGCGGCTCTCCTGGTACGAGCGGTGGGCGCAGCGCTGTCTCGGCCTGCCGCGGGAGCAGGCGGCAGAGTTCTGGTCGCGGCTGCTGCCTGAGCTGGTGGCGGCGGGCCTACTCTCCGTACGGACGCCGGCCGACAGCTCGCTGCGGATCTACGGCCTCAAGCCGGGCGCGATCAATGTGCAGCTCCTCAAGGACGACGAGGTGAACGAGGCGTTTGTGCGCTGCCCGGACTGCTTCTGGGAACAGACCGTCCACCCCGGTCTGCTGGAGCAGTGGGACGGGCAGTGCTGCCCGTCGTATCGCTGCCGCAAGGGGCGGCTGGTGGCCGGGAACCGCGTGGAGGGGCTGGGAAAGCACTATCGGGACCGGAATTACCGGGCCGACTACTATCGGGGGCTTTACCGCAGGGCGGGAACGTACCAGGTGATCACGGCCGAGCACACCGGCATGCTCACGCGCCCGGAGCGGGAGCGGGTCGAGGACGCGTTCAAGCATGGCGCCGGGTTCAAGGACCCCAACGTGCTGTCGTGCACGCCGACACTGGAGATGGGCATCGACATCGGTGACCTGTCAGCGGTGGTACTTGCCGCGCTGCCCCGCCGGGCGGCGAATTACGCCCAGCAGGTGGGCCGGGCAGGCCGCCGTACCGGCAACGCGTTCCTCCTGACCATCCCCGACCGCAAGCGCCGCGACCTGTACTTCCTGGACCAGCCGCGCGAGATGATCGCTGGACAGATCATGCCGCCGGGCAGCCATCTGTCGGCAATCGAGATCCTGCGACGCCAGTACCTGGCGCACTTGCTCGATCTAGCCGCAAGGGGGCGCCTCGTACGCTCCGACGGCAAGCCGCTGCCCGCTGTTCCGTCGCATGCGCCGGACCTGTTCGGTCCGTCGGGCTATCTCGTTGACCTGGTCGACGCTGCACTGGCTGACGCGGAAAGCCTGGCCACACGGTTCCTCGTCCTCTTTCCGTCCGGGGTCAACGAACAGGCTGCCGCCGACCTGCGTACCTTTGCGAGCCGCAAGCTGCGGAGCACGGCAGAGGAAGCCGAACGGCAGTGGAAACGCGGCGAGGACGCCCTGCGCCAACGGCTCAACCACATCGCCGAAGCCCGCGACGAACTCCACGACAGCGACGACGAGCAGCGCATCCGCAAGGCCGAGCTCGACGCCGAGCAGCGGGCGGTGGGCAAGCGGCTGCTCAAGCGCGGCCTCACCACCGCGCAGCAGGCGCTCTGCGACCTCGGACTGCTGCCGAACTACGAGCTCATCGACGCCGTCACCACTCTGAACGCCACCCTCTACTGGCCCGACGGCACCGACCCGAACACCGGAAAGGAGAGGTTCGACTCCAAGCTCCGGTCCTATGACCGGCCGCGGCGCTACGCACTGTCCGAACTCGCCCCAGGCAACACCTTCTACGTCAACGGCTACAAGCACCAGATCACCGGTCTGGAGATCGGCAGCTCGGCCCGTCCGGACTGGCGGGCCTGGCGGTTCTGCCAGGAGTGCGGCTATGTCCGCACTGAGAACGCGAAGGAGGACCGCTCTCCGTGCCCGCGCTGCCACAGCGCGCGGATCGCGGACGACGGCTCGTGCCTGCACCAGATCATCGAGCCCACCATCGTCACCTCCCGTGACAAGCGCGAGGACGCGCGCATCGGCGACGACAAGGACGACCGCGAGCAGCGGTTCTACACGGTCGTGGACGCGGTCGACATTCCGTTGGAGGAGATCGAGCCGGGGATCTCCTGGCGGCACACCCGTGAGACCTTCGGTATCGACTTCTGCCGGACGGCCATGGTCCGCCGTATCAACGTCGGCCCGATGCGTTTCGACGCCAAGCACGAGGACGAGTTCGCCGGGCACGACGTCCGGATGGCACCGTTCCATGTGTGCACCGCGTGCGGGGCCGCGACCGCGGACGGCAAGCCGGTCTTCGACCACGACACCGATGCCCTCGACTCCGCCGCCGCCCGCAGCCCCAAGGTCAAGCACCATCAGCCGTGGTGCCCGCTGCGACGCGGCAAGAAGCCCGATACTGTGCCGCAGCAGCCCGTGCTCCTGGCCCACCAGCTGCGCACCGAAGCGCTGCGGGTGCTGCTGCCCGCGGCGACCGTGCTGGTCGACGAGAAGATCTACTCGTTCAAGGCCGCTCTGCGCCTCGGCGTCGACCGGCACTTCGGCGGCGACCCGCAGCACCTGGACACCACACTCGCGAAGATGCCCGACAAGGCCACCGGCGAGAAGAGGCACTTCCTGGTGCTCTTCGACCGCCTTCCCGGCGGCACGGGCTATCTGCACCGCCTGACCGACCCGGACGCCTTCAAGGCCACGCTCGCCGAGGCCCGGGCGGTGCTGCTCGCCTGCCCCTGCAAAGACGAGGGCCGACGGGCCTGCCACCGCTGTCTGCACCGCTACACCGAGGAACGCCGCCAGGACACCGTCTCGCGCCGGGCAGCTCTGGAAATCCTCGGTGATCTCCTCGGCCCGGTCGACGAGAACGGCGAACCGGCACGCGACGGCGAGGGCAACGTCGTCGACGCGTGGCAGGTCGACAGGGTGCAGACCACCGACCTGATAGGCCTGGACAAGCAAGTCGAGTCCGACCTCGAAGTCCGCTTCCTGGCCGCACTGCGGACCTGGAGCGACGGCCAGGAGGACGCGACTCTCGACGAGAGCGGCACGAACAGCGGCTACCTTCGCTTCACCGGTGGTACAAAGACCACCGGCTGGCGGCTGACGGCCCAGCGGAATCTGGCGTACACCCGCACCGATTTCACCTTCGAGACCATCGACGGCCCCCGCCGGTCGGTCACGGTTTTCCTCGACGGCCACCGTTACCACGCCACCCGCAAGCACAACCGCATCGCGGCCGACTGCGGCAAGCGAAACGACCTGCGCGCCGAGGGGCACATCGTCTTCCAGGTCACCTGGGACGAGCTGGAGTTGTTCGAGAAGGGCGAGGCGGCCAAGGCCGCGCCGGTCTGGCCGCCCTATCGGCGCAACGCGCAGGAGACCGCAAAGGACTGGTACGAGCAGATGGGCGGTGACCGCGCCCGTCTAGCCGGCGCAGTGTTCGCCAACCCCATCGACACCCTCCTCGCCTATCTGCGCAATCCGTCACGCGCGACATGGGGGCGATGCGCCAAAGCCCTGGTGGGCGGCTTCATGAGCGCGCCGGAGCCGCTCGCCCGGCAGGTCGCTCCGGCACCGGCCCGCGAAGCCGTACGCGCCGCGCTCACCGCGATCGGTGAGGGTGCACAGCCGCTGCCGGAGGCTGCGGCGGGCGACGGCGCCATGCTGGTGCTGCACGCCACCGACAGGCACGGTCTCCCACTGATCTACACCCTCGACACCTCCCCGGCCGACGACGCCGATCTCTTGCGCTGGAGCGCGATCGCCGTCCTCGACGACCGCCCCGAAGCCGTCGGCACCGACGAGCACAAACTTCGCTGGCGCTCCTGGCTCTACTGGTCCAACCTGCTGCAGTTCCTCGCCTTCACCGGCGGCGACGGCATCCAGCTCGCCACCAGCCAGGCCGCAGCCTTCCCCGTAGAGGTCCTCACGGTCAGCGGCGGAGTCGGCGAACTCGACTCGCTCATCGCCGTCACACGCCCCACCGCACTCGATTCCGCTCCCCAAGCGCACGTCCATGACGCCACTGAAGCACCCCGCACATCCGAGGAATCGGCGCTCGAACAGGCCGCGGCCGGGCTCCTTCGCGACACCGCTTGGGACGACGACATCCTCGAACTCCTGGAAGAGGACGAGCCCGACTCCGCCCTCACCCGGCTGGCCCGGAAGATCGCCCAGCGCGGCAAGAAGGCCCCGGTCTACGGCTACGAACTCGGTGAACGCGGCTGGCAGGCGGACTTCGCCTGGGCCGACCCGGACGTCAGGATCGCCGTCGTGGCCGACGCGCTGCCCCACAACGGCGAGGAACTCCGCAAGCGGGACGCTGCCTACGAAGCGAACGGCTGGACCGTACGCACCGCTTCCGCCTGGCTCGACCACTTTGACTCACTGATCGCTCAGCTCCCCGACACGGAAGGCCCGCATACCCGATGACCGCCCGGCTCAGCCTGTACCAGAAGGCCGAACAGGAGCTGTACAAGCTCGACCGCTCGGTCAAGGGGAAGTTCTACGACTTCTGCCACCGCTTCCGTCAGGACCCCGATCATCCCGGCCTCGACCTGAAGCCCCTCAAGGGTGACGGTCGCGTCTTCCGCGCCAAGATCGATCAGGCGTACCGGGCTCTCCTTGCCAAGGCGGGCACCGACGAGCACGGCCGGCAGAGCTGGCTGGTCGTCGCGGTGCGGCACCGCAAGCATGTCTACGAAGAGCTTTCCGTGGCCATCAACCGTATTACCGGTGAGATCGAATTCGTCGACCTGTCAGTCGTCGGCCAGAGCGTGCTGCAAAGGGCAGGCGTCACCCTCACCCCCGCCGACCCCGCCCCGGAGCCCGAACCGCAGCAGACACCCGCGCCGACCGAGCAGCAACCCACCGCCGCACCGGCCGCGCCGCTCCTGACCGGAGCCACCGGCGATGAACTGCGCGAACTCGGCGTCGCCGACCAGCTCATCGACCTAGCGCTCGCAGTCACCGAGAGCGCGGAACTCGATCAGTTGGTCGCCGGCGCTCCCTTGCTGTCCAAGGACATCCTCTACGGCCTCGCCGCCGGAATGAGCGTCGAAGCCGTACGCAAGGAGATCACCGCCCCAGTCGAGGTCGAACTCGACGACGGCGACCGGCAGGACCTCGGAGCGGCCCTGGCGCGCACCACCGTCACCACCATCGACGACGACATCCGCGAGATTCTGGAGGAAGGTGACTTCCGCGCCTGGAAGATCTTCCTCCACCCCACCCAGGCCAAGCTCGTCAACCGCCACTACCAAGGCCCTGCACGAGTCTCCGGCGGCCCCGGCACCGGCAAGACCATCGTCGCCCTCCACCGCGTAAAGCACCTGGCCAAACAGCTTCCCCCCGGTCACGGCAAGCCGATCCTGCTGACCACGTTCACCAAGAATCTCACCACCGACCTGCGTGCCCGCCTCGCCTCCCTCCTGGACCCCGAGCTCCTGGAGCGGGTCGAGATCGCCCATATCGACCAGCTGGCTGCCCGCGTCCTCAACGAGAACCCCCTCTCCGGCTCCGGCAAGCAGCGCATCTACGACAGCACCGCGATCACCATGCTGCGCCAGCTTCTGCTCGAACTGGACGAGAAGCGCTGGGACCCCGAATTCCTCTATGAGGAATGGGAGCAGGTCATCCTCGGCCAGTCCCTCGGCACCCGCAAGGCCTACTTCGATGCCCGCCGCGCGGGCCGCGGCCGTTCCGTCAACCGCCCCGAACGCGCCCAGATCTGGAAGATCCTCGAGCAGTTCACCGCACGCCTCGACAAGGAGAACCGCGAGACCTGGGGCCAGGCCGCCGAACGCGCCGCACGCTTCGAGATCGGACGTGACGCCAAGATCAAAGCCCGCCAGGAGCACAAGGACGCCGTCGACGGCAAGGACCTCATCCACCGCGACGACAGCTCCGGCATGCGCTACATCGGCCACCGCTACCGGCACATCGTCGTCGACGAGGCGCAGGACCTGCGCTCCGCCCACTGGAAGATGCTCCGTGCCATGGTCGCCGGCGGCCCCAACGACCTGTTCATCGCCGGCGACACCCACCAGCGCATTTACGACCAGCAGGTCACCCTCGGCACTGTCGGCATCAATATCCGCGGTCGCTCCTCACGGCTGACCCTGAGCTACCGCACGACCAAGGAAATCCTGGCCCGGGCCATGCAGGTCGTGGACCCCAAGGGCAAAACCGTGTCGTACGACGACCTGGACGACGGCACCGACACTCTCGACGGCTACCGCTCCGTACTTCACGGCCCCGCGCCCGAACTCGCCCCCTGCGACTCCTGGGACGACGAACTCGCCCAGCTCGCCACCACCCTCGTCGCCTGGCGCGAGGAACTCACCACGGGAAACGGAGGGAACGGCCCGCGCCGCGACCCGCGTGGCAACATCGCGGTCTGCGTCGCCGACCGCGACTCGGTCAACCAGGTCATGTACCACCTGGCCACCACAGCCGGCATCACCGTCGCCGAACTCACCAAGGACGGCCCCAAGGGCAACGGAGAAGTCCACATCGGCACCATGCACCGCTTCAAGGGCCTCGAATACCAAAAACTCGCCATCGTCGGCGCCCGCGACGGCGTCATTCCCCGCACCACAGTCGTCGACCGCTACCGCGACTCCGACCCGCAGCGCCACGCTCGCGAGGAACTCAAGGCACGCTCCCTGCTCTTCGTCGCAGCCACGCGCGCCCGCGACACCCTCCGGATCAGCTGGCACGACAAGCCGAGCCCGTACCTGCCAACCGCTTGACTCGCCGTCTACGGGAAGTTGTTCCTGCAACCTCAACTCGTTGAGAGTCTTTCCGACGAGGCACCCAACGCCCCCGATCAGGATGGTTTTCCCAGTTCAGTGCAGAAATGTGGATAGATCAGCTTATAGCGGAAGAAACATGTCACTTTCGGCGGAAGTTAGCGTGACCTGCGCATACGGCGTGCCGGGACCATCGCAATGCACATCGCGTGCACGATCGTGCGTGGCGGCTCTGCATCGCTGCATGTCGGCGACTTCCAGTGAAATCAGGAACGTTGATGCGGTCAGCAGCGGTCACGATTCCAGGGCCCCTCTGCCGGGACTCGGTACGCACCCCGCCCCATCGGTCTGCTCAGGCGGGAGCATCCGCGCTTGGACGCTCCCGTCCGGCTCGGGGGCGCCAGGGCGGCCATCGGCAGACCTGCCGGCGCGGGAATGCCGTACAGCTCGCCCGGACGGATAAACGCTCCCGGGGCGGTCCACGTCGGGACCGCTGGCACATCCGGTCGAACCTCGCCGAGGCCGTCGAGAAGACGGTTGTCCAGCGTCGCGCCCTGTTACGTGAACCGCCCGACCCCGCCAAGCTCCGGGTCAAATTGGCCATGGAGAGGCTGGAGATCGAACCGCTCTGCGCACCGAGACCACGGACAACCGGTCGGCTTTCCGACCGAATCCGAGAACAGCACGCTGCCGTCAATGCCCTCCCTCTAGGGGCAATACCGGTGATTTAGGGCTTCTTCCGGTGGGTCGGGGTGGTTCTGGTCGGCTTGGTGATCGTGATGCTCGGTGTCTGGGGGCAGGGTGGGTTG
>NZ_JBEZIX010000086.1:0-26362 GCF_040651315.1 Streptomyces sp. NPDC048506 | reverse complement strand
CAGACAATCGCGCTCCTGCACTGGTTCGGCCGCCTGCGCATCCGCTGGGAAACCCGCGACGACATCCACGAAGCGTTCCTCAAACTCGCCTGCTCGCTGATCTGCTGGCGCCGATTACGAACGGTGTTGTGTTAGGAGCTCTTAGACTCGAGGCCGTTTGCCCGGCGTCGGCCGTGCGCCACCAGGGGTGCACGCCGCTTCACGCCCTGCCCTGGGCCAGGGCACCGCCGGGTGGGCGCCCGGTTCCGATGAATGAATGAGGGGTGGTCCCGTGCCCGAGAAGGTCACCAAGGACAAGGTGCTGTGCTACGTCGTGCGCGACGGAAAGCTACTGGTGTTCCGGCACACCGAATACAGCTACGAGGAGGTCGGCATCCAAGTCCCCGCCGGCAGCATCCGTGAGGGCGAGACGCCGGATGCTGCGGCACTGCGGGAGGCCCGCGAAGAGACCGGTCTGAAGGACTTCAAGATCGTGCGGAAGCTCGGCGAGACCGAGTACGACATCAGCCCGTACCGGTTCGAACTCCATCGCCGTCACGTCTTCCACCTGGAGCTGACTGAGCCCACTCCGGAGCGGTGGATGAGCCAGGAGGACCACGACGGGGAGCAGGAGCCCACGCATTTCGAGTGCTTCTGGATTCCGCTGGAGGCCGCCCACATCCTCCAGTCCGGCCAGGGCGCCCTCCTGGGACGCCTGTACGACTGATCCCTGTCCGGTCACGGCCCCGGGAGGCAGCCGATGCACCGCATCGAGCAGCACGAGCATGATCCGATCGCCCAGATGTACCGCGGCTGGGACGCCGAGGATACCGACAGCGCCGTATCGGTGATCTTGAAGTTACGCGGTGAGACCTGCGACATCGACTGCCTGTACTGCTACGAGAAACGCAAGGAGACCCCGGGAGGAGCCCGGATCGATGCCGGCCAAGTTCGTCGGCTCTCCGAGCTCTCCAGGGGCGTCCGCTCGCCGTGGAACTTCACGGCGGTGAGCCGCTGACCGCCGGCCGCGACCACGTCGCCGACGTCCTGCGCGAACTCGCCACCTGTGGCACGACGAGCGCGAGGACATGTTCGAGCGGATCCTCGAGGTACCAGCTACACGGAGGATGCGACGCTCTCCTCCGTCTGGATCCCGAGGAGCTGATGCAGCTCCGCTGTCACCACGCGGTAGGCGTTCTCAAGCCTGAGGACCGCGACCGGGTACTCGCCGCGCTTTGCCAAGGCGTGTCCCGTGCTGCGCCCAATCGTCAGCGCCACTGCATGAACGGCTCGTACTCGGCGCCAACGCTCCATCGCAGCGCAACGCCCCGGTCAGGACCGGCCTCCCTCGTGCGTCCGATGTCGTCCATCTCGATACGGATCGCGTCGGAGTCCACGTACGGAAGCTCCAGTGCTGCCGAGAGCGTCAACGCATCGTGCTGCATGCTGCCCGGGTAGAAGCGCTCGAACCACCTGTCGAGATGCGACGCGAGCAGCTGGGCCCATTCCGATGCCTGCGGGGCATGCAGCCCCGCATACAGCGGGCTGTCGGCGGTGACCTCCATGCGCGGGGTAAAGGTCACCTCCGATGCGATGAACTCGGGGGCCGACAGCCTGCCGTCCGCAACGGCCTTGAGCACGGACTGGGCAGCAGGTACGTCCAAGCGGATGTTGTGCTCCGCGCTGTCCGGCTTCCGGTAGCGCAGGGCACCTCCCATTTGTGTGACCCGCAGCGGGGGCTTCGGCCAGGACACGGGCAAGGTTGCTCAGCGGAGCCATGCCCACCCACCGCACCGGGCCCTCGGTCGATGCCAAGACCTCGCGCACCGCGGTGACCACATCGTCGCGCTGGGGCGGAACGTCGTCGGGGGTCAGCCCCTCGACGCAGAAGTACGGGGTGTCGCCGAGGCTGGCGCCGGCGACGGTGGCTACGTCAGGCCGGCCCATCAGGTCCAGCAGGTGCCGGGCGAAGCGGGCGCGCTCCCCACCGACCTCGTCGCCGGTGATCACCATGGCCAGGGTCGGTACCCGACGCGCCGCGGCTGCCACAGCCAGGGCATCATCAGCGTCTCCGCCCAGATCGGTGTCGATGATCACCGGGGTATTGCTCAGGTCCTCCGGCCATGCGCCGGATGCTCGCAGACTCTCTCGAGGGCGGCAAGCCCGGTTCCCGGCAACGCGTCGCCGAGGCGCGTCATCACCTCGTGGTGCCTCCTGAGCTCCTCGACGCTTTCATCTCGTTCGTCTCCCACTGTCGTGGTTCCTTTCTCATAGCTCGGATGTCTGGGACTGGCGTGTGCAACGTCAGGACTGGCCTGGGGAGACGACGGTCTGCGCAGGGTCATCGGTTCGTCTCCTCCTCGGCGAGGGCGGGCGGGCGAAGGATGAGCATGGCCAGCCTGCGCTGTTCTGCCGCATTGGTGCGGTGGTCGCCGGCGATCGTGGGTTCGGCGACGGCGAGCTGCTCGTAGATATCCGCCTGGGCGATGTGGGTGTTGGCCCAGCGCTGACGCTCTGCTTTGAGGACCGGTGTGCCGATGGCTGTGAAAGATGCGTCGAAGGCTGCCGTGTTCTCCTTCTTCAGCTCCTGCAAGCGGGCGTGCAGCAGCCGGGCCGCGGACCGGTTCGCGGAGGCGATCTGCGCCGCCGGGATGCCCTGCGCTGGGTCGGCCGAGCGGAGTCCGTCGGTGATGGCGTGCGGCTCGTCCGGGTAGAGCTCGGCGTACCAGTCGTCGAGGGCGCGGGCGGTCGCGGCACCACCACGGCTACGGGAGGCGCGGCGCTTTTCGATCAGGGTCCAAGTGCGGACGACGTCGCCCCAGCGCTCGTTTGCGCTCTGCTTGGTGATGCCGACGGCGTTGCCGATGTCCGTCCAGCTGGCGCCGCGCTCGATCTCGGCGATGACGGCGGAGGCCACGACGTGGTCCACGAGGCGTCGCAGCTCCAGGGCGTCCTGCAGGATCTCGCCCTTGGGTTGGAGGGTCCGCGGCTTCAGCGGGAAGTCCCGCAGGATCTCGTGGGCGAGTCCGCTGAGTCTGTCGGCGTGGGCGACGTAGGCCTCGTCGAGCGGAGCCATCGTATCGTCGACAGGTCCTCGGTCTGACTCGGGGTTGAAGTGCTCATCTCCAATGTCGTCAGGCTATCCCTGACGACATCAAGTGTCAGGATTTTCCTGACGCGGAGCTGGATTTCGCCGTCCGGCTGGCGCGAAGGAAACGCCCTACGCCGCGCTTGCCGGACACGAGCCCCTGCTCGTCCTTCAACAGCGTCCAGTGCTCGACCAGGTCGTCCAGGTCCAAAGGGGTACGGGCCACGGTCGTCCTCTCGGGGCTTCGCCCCGCGCAGCTGTACGACCCTGGGCTCACCCACACGGGTGGCACCCCTACAAGATCACCGCCGTTTGCGACAGTGCGGGCCTCCACCGAGGTAGCGGTCCGGCGGAAGCCCCATCCGCTTCGCGGATATCTCCGTCGACAACCCCATCGAGGAGTTCATCGAGGAGTTCATCGACAACTTTGACGACGAGCTCGTCGATCGGGCAGTAGCGAGGCCATTTATCGATGGGTCCGGGAGGCGCGCCTCCCATGCTCCGCCCGCGGTGTCGATGGGTGCGGGAGGCAGTACCCACGGAGGACCTGCGGGCCGGCAACCAAGCGGGTCCTCCCGGCCAGCTGACCCCGTAGCCAGCGTCTTTGACCTCGGCTTGTCTCGATGCGATGGCACCGCGGAGAACCGACGGCCACGCAGACGCCCGCGGGAAGTCTTCCGCTCCGACAGCGGCCCTATCGAGTTTGACGACCACTTCGGCTGTGGCCTGGATAACTTCGAGTCCGTCAACGAGATGGTAGCGAAGCCCTGATGACCGTGCTGCACTCCGGTGGCCGATTCGGCCAGGTCAAGCGTGCTCCGGGGTCCTTTCCTCGTCTCGTTGAGCCGCGGACGCTGACGGCGAACCGTCAGGAGCCAACTGCGCAGTGGGGTTTGAGGGTTGTGCACACATCCGGTGTCTCTACCGGGTCCGCGTAGGCTGTCTTTCGCTTCTCCGTCTGGTCGTGTGCCTGACGGGACGTACGGGCCGTCAGCGATGCCGCGCGTACGTCCTGCGTGGCACATGACGGCATCGCAGGACCAGGAGGAGCGACTCGGTGAGCAATGGATTAGAACCGCAGGACGACTCGGAGCCACATGGCGAAAAGGAGGCCGGCGGTGATGCACCACCTCACCGGGGAGATCGCAAGGTGCGCGACGTCGTCGTGGCTACAGCGGTGAACGTTGTGGCGGGCACCGTCTCCGGAGTGATCGCTACGGTCGCAGGAGAGGCGCTGTTGCGGGCGTTGGGCCTGAAGTAAGGCCCTGAACGCACCGCGCCCCGAGTGTTCCCGCACTCGGGGGCGCAGGCGATTTCCCGTCGGACCCTGGCTGAACTACTAAGGGTGGTCAGGGTCCGACCACTACTCCAGACCGTGACTCCGGCCCGGTTTTATGTGCTCTGACCTGGTGGTCTGCACACGGTGTCTCTTAAGACCTGACAAGCCTGGCAGGGCGACGTCAAGTCTTAAGAGTCATCCGTGATGCACGGTACCCCACGATGACGCGTATAACTTGACCGCATTGGGTCTCGCAGCCCTCTGACCTGCGGTGATGGCGCCTGTAAAGTTAGCCATGTCGAACGCTCCCTTGCGCAGACGGACCGCGGGCCTGCGGTGTCCGCCGTCCGCCCAGCCGGGGTCCTACAGCACCCCGACCATGGCGTTGTCCTCCCAGCCGTCGTCCTCCTCGAAATAACCCTCCATGGCCTGTGAGTTGGTGGCCCATCCGCCTGGGCGGCGATGGCCTTGCGGTCGGCCCCGGCGCGTTTGGCGCTGGAGGCACCTGTCCAGTCTCATTGGATCTTGCTTTCGCGGGGCCTTCTGAACAGCGAGGATGCACTTTGACTGAGTGGGGACCGCGCCCGTGTCTCATCTCGTCGTGCCCGCGATGGGCAGATGCCGGCGTCTGTCTCACTTCATCGTGTCTGCTGGCCTGAAAGGATGGCCGCGGCGGGTCGGCGCTCTGAGTACTGATGGGCGATCTTCCTGGCCGTTGAACCAGTCGATAGGTTCACCTCCATGAGATCACCACAGGCGGACGTCCAGCATTCGGCTTCGTCCTGGCAACAGCCCTGTCCTCCGCAAGCCTCCGCAGAGCGCAACATGCTGGTTGAAGAGATCGCCAAGCGCATCCTGGCTCTCGGTCAGGGCCGCCTGCTCGTGGGGATCGACGGCTTCACCGCTGCTGGGAAAACGAGCTTCGGTCATGAACTGGCTGAGTGGATCAGTGTTGCGGGACGGCCAGTGCTCCGGGCGACTCTCGACGACTTCAAAAAGCCGTGGAGGGACCGGCACCTCCATGACCGGGAGTCTGGTGAGGGGTACTACCGCAACGCGTATGACTATGAGGCGATCAAGCGTCTGCTGCTGGATCCCTGCCGGTCATCGGAAGCGACATTCTGCGTGCTGTGCAGCATCGACCCACTGACCCCGCGAGACCACTCATCAGAGGTGACGCCGCTTGGGGCGGACGCGGTGCTGATCGTGGATGGTGTCTTCGCCTTCCGCCCCGAGATCAATGAGTACTGGGACTTCCGCATCTGGTTGCAGGTGGATGCGGAACTGTCTGTTCAGCGGGGTGCCGAGCGCGACCAGGACTGGGCCGGAACTGAAGCAGAGTCGATCCACCGCAACAGGTATCTGGTGGCCGAGCACATCTATCTTCAGGAAGTCGACCCGTTGCCGATGATGGACGTTGTCATCGACAACTCAGTGTTCGCGCGTCCGCAGGTCGTGGCATCGTGATGTCAGCATGCTGCCAGACGGGTGGGTGACTCAGCGAAGACACACCGCCTATTGGCTGTCCTGCGGTGGTCAGTTCGCCGGTTTGGGTGTGATGTAGCGGTAGATAGTGGAGCGTCCGGTCTTGAAAGTCTGGGCGATCTTCGGGATAGAGGCACCTGAGTCGTAGAGCTGCTGTGCTTGCTCGGCCTGTTCAGGAGTGAGTACGGGCCGCCGCCCACCGGCCCTGCCGCGGGCGCGGGCGGCGGCCAGGCCGTCGTTGGTGGCGGCGAGTACGAACTCGCGGTGCAGGGTGGCGAAGGCGGACATCATGCCGAAGAAGTCGCGTCCTTCGAGGGTGTTGCTGTCGATGTTCTGCTCGACGGCCTGGAGCCGGATGCCGCGGTCTCGTAGTTCGGTGCCCACGATGATGAGGTTCTGGACGGAGTAGAAGAGCCGGTCGAGCCGGGTAATCGTGATGGTGTCGCCGGAGCGGAGCCGGGGCAGCAGCAGGTCCCGCTCGGGCCATGCGGTCTTGTGCCCGTTCGTGCGCTCGACGTAGATGTCTTCTTCCGCGACGCCGGCGCGCATGAGCGTGTTGATCTGCCCAAAGACGGCGAGCGGGGCCACGATCCACACCCGCCAGAGGCGTGGCGCGTACCGTCCGGCCGACGCTTGACCCTGTTGATACCACCTCGGTTTTCTGCCACCCCTCAACCTTGTGTGCGCGCTGCCCACGCCTGGCCGTGGAGACGGCTATTCGGCGGTGCATCGACACCCGGGCCTGGGCGCCGCGAGGTGCACCTGCTAATCGTCGTCCCCCGCCCGCTGCGCGCTGGCGTCCTGCAACACGCCGTCCAGCGCGTTCTCGGTGTCTCCGCTGGGCTCTGGCCGCTGCGCCCCGTGGGAGCCGTCCTCCGGCTTTCGCCGCCGACGAATCACCCGCGCGCCGAGAGCAGTGACCACGGCTGTGATCACGCTGGCGGGCAACTGGGTCAGCAGTCCCTGGGCCAGCAGGTCCAAGGCTGTGTCGAGCATCCCGTCCTCCTGAGTTTCGTCCGCTCGTTCTCAACCCAGGCTCTGACGGCAGAAATGGCCGTTGACGTGCGCTGACGGTCCAGCACGGCTCCACACGTCACCGCACGGCTTCGGACGCTGTACTTTGTCGACTGGACAGCGTTGGACAGTTCTGGACAGCTACTCACGGGGACGCTCATGGCCAAACTCACCGCACCGTTATTCGCCCCGGGCCCACGCCTGCAGTTGAGCGATGAATTGCACACGTTGCATCGACGCGGCGGGTGGCCTTCAGTACGCGAACTGGCCCGCTCGCTCGGCAACGGAGTGGCCAGCTCCAGCCGGATCCACGACGCCTTCACAAAGCCTCGCCTCCCCGGGTGGGGGCTGCTGGAAGTGCTCGTAGCTGAGCTGGCAAGCCGTGTACCAGGCGGTCTGCCGGTGGAGCACGAAGTCAAGCGATTTCATAATCTATGGGACGCAGCTGCTGCTGAAGACCTCTCCGGGTCTGCTACCGCCCTGGATGCTGCCCTCAAAGCCGCGCTAGACAGCAGCAACCTCTCGGAAGCGATCAGACTGGGCACACAGTTGCTGGCCTCGTCCACATTGGCCCAGGACCACCCCCAGAACCTCCAACGCCGGCACCAGCTCGCCGATTGTCGTGGGGAGGCCGGCGAAGCCGCGGAGGCTGCAGCCGCCTTCACAGATCTCGTGCAAGACCGGACCCACGTCCAGGGCCCCGACCACCCCGACACCCTCGACGCCCGACACAACGCTGCCCACTGGCGTGGGGAGGCCGGCGAGACTGCCGAGGCTGCAGCCACCTTCCCGGAACTCGTGCAAGACCTGACCCGCGTCCAAGGCGCTGACCACTCCAACACGCTGAAGGCCCGGGAGGCACTCGCCCACTGGCGCGGGGCGGCCGGTGACGCCGCGGGCGCGGCAGTCGCCCTCACGGACCTCGTAAAGGACCGGACCCGCGTCCAAGGCCCCGACCACCCCGACACCCTGGCCAGTCAGAAAGTGCTCTTGTTCTGGAGAGGTAGGAATTATCTTCGATCCTCCTCCCCTACGCAGCCACATGCACCGATCTGACCTGCACTTGGGACAACCGCAGCCCCGGCGGGCGCCGGGGCTGCGGTGATCGCGCCACACGGCGAGACGCACCCAGGGGGCCGGACGACCGTCCGGCCCCCTCGTCGTGGCCCTGTTCTCCCGAAGCTGCCGCGAAGCGACAAGTAACTCAGCGTGCGGTTAGGGCCTGCGTCTCGCTGCGGGGCTCGGGCACCTCGCCGGTGAAGAACGAGCCCCCGCCGCCCGCGCTGTCTTCACCCGCACCGGCCTCCTCGGCAACCAGGTCATCCAACCGGGAGCGTGTCGCCGCCGACATCCGGCCCATCGTGGACGCACAGAACCGTTCCTCGAAGGTGCTGACCGCCGCCCTCACCAGCCGGGCGATACGCCTCGGCGTCGGCGGCTCCAGCCGGTCCTTGCAGCAGCGGGACCACCGCCTCCGCCAGCCGGTCCCGGCTCAGCTCCACCCCGCACAGCTCGACCGCGAGCCACTCGGCGAGCTGGACGGGACGAGGGCGAAGGTGTTGAGAATGGAAGGGGGTGGGCACGGCCCTCTACAGCACGCCGTGCAGCGCGTTCTCCCGGAAGCCGTCGTCGTCTTCGCGGTAGCGGCGCATGACCTTGCTGCCGGGGGCCCATCCGCCCTGCTTCTCGGCCTGGCGGTCGTCGTTGCCGGCGCGGGCGGATTCGGTGACCAGTCCGCGGCGGGGGCTGTGGCCGGTGGGCCGGATGGGGAGGTTGGCGCGGGCGCCGAGTCGGGTGAGGACGTCGCCGACGGCCTCGGGGGAGAGGCCCGCGTCCATGACGGTGGCCCATCGGTTGTGCAGGCGGCGGAAGGCGTGGCCGTCGGGGTCGGTGAGGTCGGCGGCCTCGCGCCAGCGGTGCCAGCTCCGCACCGGGCACAGGTGGGCGCGGGTGCCGTAGGGCACCTGGACGGTGCGGGGGGAGATTTTGGAGACGCGGATGTCGACGACCAGCCCGCGGCCTTCGGCGTCGTCGGTGACATCGCGCAGTCGCAGGGCGGCCAGTTCGTGCTCGCGGCCGGCGACGGCGAAGTGAAGGGACATCAGGGCCAGGTCGCGGATGCCGGTTCGGCCGGGGGGCACCGTGGCGGCGATGGCCTCCATGTGCCGGACCAGCAGGGCCTCGGCGGGGCCGTGGCCGCGCTGTTCGCCGGCCTTCTCCATGGCCGTGACCTTCGCCTTGAGCAGGGCGCGGGCCTCCTCGGCGATCTCGACGGGCAGCACCAGGCGGTGCTGGCGCCGGGCGGTGACCACCACCCCGGACAGGCGGCGGTCGATGGTGGCCGGCGCCATCAGAGCTCCGGGCCGGCGGCCGGGCTGGATCCAGCACCACTCCACGAACAGCACGAGGGTGCCCGACCGGACGGCGAGCGGCGGCAGTCCGGTCTCCGCGCAGAAGCGTTCCCACGCGCGCCAGTCGGCTCGGTACCCGCTGCGCGTCTTTTCGGGCCGGTTGTCCTCGACGTGCCGGGTCGCGTCGCGGTCGAGCTGTGCCAGGCGGGCCTCGGTGGTGGGGTCGTACTGTCCGGGGAGGCCGGCGGTCGACCCGGGCCAGGGCGCCACCTCGGGCCCGGTTGCCCTCGCCGGCGCCAAGGTGCAGCGGGGCGGCGACACCTGCCAGCCCGTCGACCGCGTGACGCCCATCCTGATCCGCGAGGGCTGGGACAGCCGTCCCGAGAAGATCACCTGGCGTAACGGCGCCTCCACCGAGCAGAAGCACCAGTTCACCTTCACCCACACCTACTCTGCCCGCGGCATGCTCACCGGCCACCTGCCCTCCCTGCCCAGCATTCAGGGCAAGGCGAAGGCGAAGGCGAAGATCAACAAGAAGAACAAGCAGCAGGGCACCGCCATGTTGGGCTTCGAGCTGGAGCTGTCGGCCGACATCAGCAACGGCGAGACCATCGAGTACACCGTCCCCGCCAGCAGCATGTTCATCGCCAAGCGCGGCATCTGGAAGCAGACCTGGGCCATCAAGCGCTACCAGCGGTGGTCCAACTGCCAGGAACGCTGGTCCCACGCCGGCAACATGACCGGTGTCGGAAGCATGATCTACACCTCCTCCAAGAAGCTGTTCCGCTGAACCTTCGGCCAGCGGGCCTCCCGCCCGTACACGCGTCCCGCAGGGCACATCGCTCTCTGCGGGACGCACCCCGTCAGCCGCGCCGCCACCACCGACGGCGCGGCGCTGGCTCCTCGTGTGCGGTCGCGCTTTGACTCGGCACCGTCGGCGCCGCAGCCGGGGGGGCCGGCGGGGGAATGGGGGTGCAGATAAGAACCGCGTCACCTGCCGCAAACAACTGACCTACTCCGTCGAGCAGTCCCGCGGTGGCGTCATACGGGTACGGCCGCACCCCGTTGTACTGAACGTACGCGGGATCACGTGTGCTGGGACTGTCACACCTGGACGGCGTCGCGGTCCCGGCTCGGTCCGCCGCGGCGCACCTGGTAGACGCCCGGACTCACCTGGTCGGAGTGCTCGGCGACATTCGATGCCAAGTTGGCAGGCCACAGAGTTTTCCAGTTCCAGGTTGCTCCAGTTGGAAGACGCATGTTTGTAGCACCCGTGAGCATCGCGCCGCTCAGGTTCGCGCCGCTCAGGTCCGCGCCGCTCAGGTCCGCACGGCGCAGGACCGCATCGCTCAGGTCCGCACGGCGCAGCTCCGCCCAGCGCAGGTCCGCGCCGGTCAGGTTCGCGCCGCTCAGGTTCGCGCTGCGCAGGACCGCATCGCTCAGGTCCGCACGGCGCAGCTCCGCCCAGCGCAGGTCCGCGCGGCTCAGGTCCGCGCCGGTCAGGTCCGCGCCGGTCAGGTCCGCACGGCGCAGCTCCGCCCAGCGCAGGTCCGCGCGGGTCAGGTCCGCGCCGGTCAGGTCCGCGCCATTCAGGTCCAGCCGATCCGTACCGGACTGCCGGGGCTGGCTGAGGTGGGCGGCCACAGGGGGTACTGCTTCGCGGAGCGGCTCCTCGTGCTGGGTGATGGCTTCGGCGGTCGACGCGATAGCCCAGGCCGGGGCATCGGGACAGGCCAGGTAGAGCAGTCCGCGCAGACGGGCTGCGTGCTCGGCGCGTTCGTCGTCCGTCATGTCGCCTCCAGCGTAGGCCGAGGACTCACAGCGGGTGCCTGCCGCATGACACAGATGGGACAGCGGTAGTTGGGCACGTTGCTGACCGACAGAAGGAATTGGATGGCCTCGTATTCGGCCCGCTGCACGGTGGCTGTGGCACTGTCTCGCGAGGGCGCTGCCCCTCCCATGATGATCTCGATCAGACGGGTGAAGTGCTGTTCTGCTCGATCCCAGTCGGTTTCGGCGTCCGGAGTGGCAGCTTCGTTGAGGGGGTGACGGGCGCCGAACGCGCGGACTGCCGTCTGGACGTCCTCGCTGCCCTGCTTGTACACGTCGTGCAGGGTGATCACGAGCCATCTCCGGAGGCTGGCGGAGGGCTGGGGGGTGCGGCCAGGCGGCTTAGTTCGCTGAGCACGTCGCTCAGCTCGCGTGCGTGATGGGCATTGATCTGCTCGGTGATGACGTAGCCGGCAGCCGCTCCGACAATGGCGGGGATGGCGGCCCAGCCCGTCAGAGAGAGCGGCCATGCGCACCACTGAGGATGGACTCCGGCGGGCGAGGTGATGCCGAGCATCACCTCGTAGGCGTCCGCCCAGCCGATCAAGAACCCGTTCAGGGCGTACAGCATCCCGCACACTGCCAGCACCACGGCGCCGCGGCTGAGCAGCCAGAACCCGAACTGGGGCAGGGCGTGCCGGTCGGCCCAGCGAGCCCGTAACCGCTGCCGTCGCCTCGGCGGCGGGGGGCCGCCGGGCGGAGGCGAAGGTTGGTGGGACACATCGCCCACTGTAGTAGCGAGAATATTTACCGGGCAGGTGAACGGCGGCTTGCCCAGGAGGAATTGGGGTGAGCCGTTGCAGCGCGGTGCGGCCGGGCCCAGCGAGGACGGGTAGCACAGCGCCGCGGCGCAAGGTGCGGCCGGCACCCCAACCTGCGGTTGTCCAGCTCACAGGCGGGCCGGGACAAGCCTGCAAGTGGTGTCCATCAACCGATCGGTTCCTGGGCACGAGCCGCGCAGCGAGCATCAGGGCTCTTCACGTGTCCAAGAAGGGTGTGCGACAAGCTGGCGGCGATGGCGAAGCCACAACAGCACTGGCCAAACACCAATTTCGGTGTGACGTACGCGAGACCTGTGGACAACCGTGCCGCAGGGTCGCTGGACGCCGGTAACATCGTGTCTGCTTCACCGGATTCTCCTCGAACTCCGCTGAACTGCCTCGCAGTTCAGCGGGACCCATCGGTTCCTGATCCGCAGGGACCGAACTGAGAAGAAGGTGAGGTACATGCTGTGAGCGTCCCCCTGGGCAAGCGCGGCAAGGAAAGGTGGCCCAAGCCAGACAAGTGGCAGGTCATCTTGACGGCGGCGAGCTTATTGGTGGCGATCATCGCGCTGGTGGGACAGTTCGCTCAGTGAGCGCCCACCCTGGGTCCGGGAGAGACCGCGGCCGCTGGACATGCAGCGAGCCCGGTCCTGAGGAGATCGACCGGGCTCGGTAGCTAACTGCAAGAGGCTCGTGTCTCTGGTGGCCGCCGGAGATTCGGGCCTCTTTGCATGCTCTGACCTGGGCCGTGTGCATGCGGCAACTCTTAAGTTCCAGCGGCCCCAGCTGGGGCGTGCAAGCTTTAAGAGTCGAGAAAACTGTAACGCACTCACATAACGCACTTACGCACTTTGACGCGTAAAACTTGGTCCCGACTTCTTCGGGCCCCTGGCCTGTGAGGTTATCCGGGCTGAAGAACGCCCGGCGCCCCCATCCCGACAGCCTGTCAGGGCGAACCTGACGAACCCCTGCACGCGATCAGCTGTCAGGGCTACCCTGACAGTCATGACGACGGACACCTCGGCCCCCGCCGGCACCCACCCCCGGCACCTGTCCCCCCGCGACGAATCCCGCGTCGCCCTCGCCCGCTCAGCCTGGCGCCTGCGCGACGAAGCCCACGCCCTAATTCCCGTCGACCCGGACGCCCCCGCCGGCGGCCTCCTGCGGCAGGCACTCGCACTGGAGCGGCTGGCCCAGGGCCTCGTCGAGAAGGCTGTCATCGCCGAGCGCGAACGCGGCACCACCTGGGAGCAGCTCGCCGGCGCCGCCGGCACCACCCGGCAGTCCGCGCACGAACGCTGGGCCGCAGACGTGCAGACCTGGGCCCGCCTGGGCTGGACCGCCGGAACCACCCAACCGACCGCGGACATGGCCGCCTTCCTGGACCAGCAGTACGCCCAGCTCCACCCCGACCGCCCCGACGCGGTTTCCGCCGGGCTCGACGCCACCAGCCATCCCGGCTCGGCCGCCTACGAAGATGCCCAGCGCACCCGCGGGCAACAACTCCACACCCGTCGGGACGAACTCGACCGCGACCGGGGGCGCAACAGCGAGGACTACCAGCGCCTCAAGCACCCGAGCGACCAAGGCGGCTGGCTCCAGCTGGCCGCCAACCTGACCGCCAACGTCGATCTGAACGAAGCCCTTGCCCAGGTCTACGACGAGCTGGTCGGCGCGGAACCGGCCCTCGCCGACGAGCACCGGGCCAGCGCGGAGAAGTGCCGTGAGTACGTCAACAACTCCCGTAAGTTCGCCGACATCGCCCTGCAGCGGGCCGGGGAGCTGTAGAACCGCCCGCCGACACACACCGAAGCGCCCCCAGGGGCCGGACGATCTGTCCGGCCCCTTCGTCGTGTGGCGCGTGCTCCGAGGGGCCCGGACGATCGTCCGTACCCCTCGCCTTGCTCCGTGACGGCAGAAAGTCGCTGGTCATCAAGGTTGCGCGGCTAAGTCGGGTAGCCGGGTCACGTTGCCGTGACCCGGCTACCCGACTAAGGCGACGGTGATGTAGGCCGGCGGCGGTAGCAGTGCGGTCGGGCTGATTCAAGTTCCCGCGAAAGGAGGGCCCGTAGCAGCCTCGCGCAACGCATTCAACGCCCCGTCCTCACAAAGTCGCAGGTCAGAAGCCGCGAGTAGGCACGGCGAACAGGCAATAATGTCGTGGAACGGGCTCGTGGGCGGGATACCTCCGCGTGTGCGGAGCGGACGTCGCTGCCCACACCCGCACGGGACTTCAAGGCGGGATACCTCCGCGTGTGCGGAGCGGACATGGGTTCGGGTGGTCGGCTGAGTGCAGGCTGCGGGATACCTCCGCGTGCGCGGAGCGGACGCCCCCTCCCCTCCCTCTCCGTAGCCAGCCGTCGGGATACCTCCGCGTGTGCGGAGCGGACCGGCTCCGTGCCAACGGAACTGACCACGGGGTCGGGATACCTCCGCGTGTGCGGAGCGGACTTCGTGACCTGCCGCGTTAGGGAGGCTTTGCGATTTCCTTAACAAGGCGCTGGTGGCATGTGCGTGGATGTTACTCGCGTACGAGGCCGTCGAGGCAGTCGAGGCGGATGCTCTTGCCGTCGATCCGATACGGGCGGGGGCCAGCTACTGTCGCGCGTTGCGGGAGAAGGAGAACGTCGCAAAGGGCGCCGACGTCGGCCCACCCAGTGGGGGTGTTGGTGTCGGGAGTTCGCCCTTGGAGCCATCGGTAGTCGACCTGGATGGTGCGGTTGATGAGGTCGCGGATGGCAGCCTTATCGCCGGGTTTGACGGTGAGGGGAAGCGGCCGGTGGCGTGCGCACCGGTCGAGGTACGGGGTGCCGTCGGCGTCGGTGAAGACGGGGAGGATGCGGACGCTGTCGGCGCCGAGCCGGGTCACGAGGAGGTGTTCGTCGTCGATGGTGGTGAGGGGGTGCAGGTCCCGGACGATGTCGGGGGTGGGGATCGTGGCCTGGTCGGCGAGGGTGGCCATGGCCTGTTCGGTGGCGATGTGGTCTGTGCCCGCGGTGGTGGTCCAGTCGTCGGCGTAGACGCTGTCGACGAGGTGTTGGACGTCGCCGGGGATGTTGCAGGTGTTCGCGGGGAGGGCCTGGAGGGCTGTGAGGGTGCGGGCCAAGAGAGTCTCGGGGTAGACGTTGCCCCAGTGGCGAGGTGGGAGTTGGCCGGTGGGGACGAGGACGGTCATGGCTGGAGTTGGAGCCCAGGCGGGGCGGTGGGGTCGGGGGTGGCGTTGGCAGCGGCCCGCGCGTTGGAGGAGGAGGGCGGCGGGGGCAAGGTCGCTGATGACGTGGTCGAAGTCGACGTCAAGGGACTGCTCAATGACCTGTGTGGCGACGACGATGAACGGCCGCTTCGGGCGCGTGCCTTTGGGGCCGGTCCAGTATTCGATGCGGCGGGTGATGCCCTGACGTTGGCGTGCGGGCATCCGGGCGTGGAGGAGCTGGACTAGGGCGCGTCGATCGCCGGGCCATGCCTTGCGGAGGTGCCGGGCGGTGGCTTGGGCGTCGTTGACGGTGTTGCAGACGACGAGGACGCCGCCGTCCTGGGTGTCGATGAGGGGCTGAAGGGTCCGGGTGAGAGTCGCGGTGCGGCTATGCGGGCTGCTGGCGGTCGCGCCGTGCTGGACGTGGTGGAGGTTGACGGTGAGCTGTCGTGCCCGGGTGGTGGGAAGAGTGGGGCTGGTGGTGACGGTTCCGGTGGCGGCGTCCACATGGGTCCAGCCCGGGTAGGTCGGGGCGATGGTGACAGGGGTGGTGTGTCCGGAGCCGGTCCGGTAAGCGGCCACGAGGTTCGTTGCGATGGCGCCGGTGAGGGTGGCGGACATGAGGACGACCGGGACACGGAGGTGCCCGAGCCATTCGAGGAGGCGTTCGGTGAGGCGGTGTCCATAGCGGTCATAGGCGTGGGCCTCATCGATGATGACGGTCTTACTGGTGAGGCCGAGCCAGCGCATAGCGTTGTAGCGGGTGGGGAGCACGGCGAGCGCGGCAGTGTCCCAGGTACCGACGGCTGCCCCAGCAAGGAGACCATGATGGCGTCCACGGAGCCACTCCCCGGCGATGGTGGAAACGTCAGTGCAGTCGGAGACGACAGTTTGTTCGGGGTCGTAGTCAGCGTTGAGCCACGCCATGGAGTGCAGGAGGGTGACGGCCGTGTCGCGAGTGGCGGTACGGGCGGTGTGCGCGCGGACGCGGCGGTGCATGGCGTCGGTGGTCGCCATCGTCGGGAGGAACACGCCCAAGCCCTCAGCGCCGGAGGCATGGCCCAGCACGTGTGCGGCGTAGAGCGCTGATTCGGTTTTCCCGTCGCCGGTGGGAGCGGTGATGAGGACCAGGCCAGGCCCCTTGGCGAGCTGCGGGAGGCGGTCAGCAAGGTCCTGCTGAAGCGGGTAGGGGTCGGCGATGAGCGGAAACAGATCACCGAACGTAGCGGCCGGTGCCCAGGCAGGGGCGGCGAGTTCGGCGCGATCAACGGCACGGGGGGCAGCCGCGCGGGCCCGGATGGCGTGCGCGGTCCAGTCGCACGGGTCGGGGGCGGCCAGGCGCTCATGCTGGCGTGTGCGGAACCAGCCACGAGAAGAGGCGATCCAGTCCGCGAGGATGATCAAGCCGGTCGCCAGGACGCAGGCGCCGGCGGGAGCGAACCGGGCCGGAGGCTCCGGGGCCCCGCACAGGTCGTGAAGGGTGTTCAGGTGGGCGGCGCGCTGCTCGGTCCAGCCGGGCCCGTCGCCGACACGCGGGTCCTGGCGCTCGGGGGCGTCGATCGTGCGGGCATTCAGGGCCTCTCCGTAGGTGCCATGGTGGCCGCCGAGGATCTGCCCGACCTGGTGGGCGACGGAGCGGAGCGGGCGCCGGTGGCCCGGGTAGCCGAGAGCGGCCAGGAGTGCGGGGGCGGTGAGGTGCGAGACCCGCTCATGACGGACCCAATCGGTATCGCTGCTCTTGTAATTCGGATCGTCAAGGAGACCCGCGGCCGCCTCGGGGGCCTGCGCCTGAAAGGACGGGCACGCCTTTCCAAGATCGTGGAGTCCAGCCCAGAACATGATCAGAGTGCGGGCGTGTCCCTCCCCCACACCCCAGCCGTCAGCGATCGTGCGGCGCTGACCGGCGGTGAGGTAGACGTCCCACAGGCGCCCGGCGATCATCGCCGTGTCGATCAGGTGGCAAACGACCGGATACGGCACACTGAGGTCCTCCAGGCCGTGCCATTTTCCCCACAGGCGATGGTCAACAGACTGACATATCACGGGCGTTGATCCTCTCTACGAGTGAGTGACGAGTGGCTCCGCTGGTGCAGAACAGGCTCGACGAGGCCGAGCTTGGCGTAGCGGGCGGCTGGCGGGACACCTCCGCGTGTGCGGAGCGGACGCCTCCCCCACGATCATCGCTGACGTGGAGTTCGGGACACCTCCGCGTGCGCGGAGCGGACGTGTTGCAGCGGTCCTTGCCGGGGGCAGGATCCGGGACACCTCCGCGTGTGCGGAGCGAACGTCCTCACCCACGAACCAGTGGCTCGTGCCGGCGGGACACCTCCGCGTGCGCGGAGCGGACCAGGACCCGTACAACTAGGCGATCGATCCAGCTGGGACACCTCCGCGTGTGCGGAGCGGACGGCCGGGCCGCCATCGACCCGACGAGCATGGGAGGGACACCTCCGCGTGTGCGGAGCGGACCGCACAACCAGCAGCGCGTGAACCTCTTACGGCGGGACACCTCCGCGTGTGCGGAGCGGACATTGACCTCCTTGGCGAGGTTTTCGACGGCGGCGGGACACCTCCGCGTATGCGGAGCGGACAACGTCGGCCCGATGCGGACCTAACGGAATCACGGGACACCTCCGCGTGTGCGGAGCGGACGATTGAGCTACGACCGTCGGGCGGTCGTCCTTCGGGACACCTCCGCGTGTGCGGAGCGGACGGTGGCAACTGATGTGCTGCCCCCACCCCGGCCGGGACACCTCCGCGTGTGCGGAGCGGACCTCGTCGCGGGCTTCGGCCGCTCGCTTCTCCGCGGGACACCTCCGCGTGTGCGGAGCGGACACGTTCCATCCGTCTTCGCCATCAGCGTGGGGCGGGACACCTCCGCGTGTGCGGAGCGGACGTGCTGCACGCCATCGAGGGCCCGGGAGGCGCCGGGACACCTCCGCGTGTGCGGAGCGGACGGTCTGCGGCTCGTCCTCAACAACGTCACTGACGGGACACCTCCGCGTGTGCGGAGCGGACACCTTCGCGTTGGCCTTGTCCTGGATCTTCTTCGGGACACCTCCGCGTGTGCGGAGCGGACACCTCCGGATAGAACACGGGCTGTGGGGTGGGCGGGACACCTCCGCGTGTGCGGAGCGGACCTCAGCACCCTGCGCCGATGGGAAAGGCAAAGCGGGACACCTCCGCGTGTGCGGAGCGGAGCGGACGGCATGTCTGAGCAGCCTTTTGTCCCCGATGACGGGACACCTCCGCGTGTGCGGAGCGGACGCCTCAGGAGGAGCTGCGGGAACCTCCTCCAGCGGGACACCTCCGCGTGTGCGGAGCGGACGCCATCGGCAACGGCGACACCACCGGCGCCACCGGGACACCTCCGCGTGTGCGGAGCGGACCGACTCAGGGGAGACACCATGGACCCGATCAGCGGGACATCTCCGCGTGTGCAGAGCGGACCGCTGACTGACGCCGAGGCGCTGCGACACGGCTGGGACACCTCCGCGTGTGCGGAGCGGACGGGCCGGGGTAGAGCCACAGGCCGCCCACCTTCGGGACACCTCCGCGTGTGCGGAGCGGACCCGCCGTCTACGACGCCCACAGCGGCAAGCAGCGGGACACCTCCGCGTGTGCGGAGCGGACCCGCACCCCCCAGGGGAGTTCGGCGGATTCAACGGGACACCTCCGCGTGTGCGGAGCGGACACATCGTCATCAGCGATGGATCCGCTGATCACCGGGACACCTCCGCGTGTGCGGAGCGGACTAGAACTCGCGGATCAGGGGCTGATTCACGGGCGGGACACCTCCGCGTGTGCGGAGCGGACGCGATCAGCCGGTAGTTGGCGCCGGCCATGCGCGGGACACCTCCGCGTGTGCGGAGCGGACGCGCTGGGGGTGGCCGAGCACCTTGGTATCGGCGGGACACCTCCGCGTGTGCGGAGCGGACAGCGCCCTGGTGGTCCTGGTCGACGTCGACCACGGGACACCTCCGCGTGTGCGGAGCGGACGACATACATGATGTCGTCGATCTGCCGGAAGGCGGGACACCTCCGCGTGTGCGGAGCGGACGCCGGGCACCGGACCTTCGCCACCCCCGAGGCCGGGACACCTCCGCGTGTGCGGAGCGGACCCACTTGAGGCTCAGACCATGGCCTGTGCCGTCGGGACACCTCCGCGTGTGCGGAGCGGACGCCTTGGGGCACCCGGATGGTGATCTGAGCGTCGGGACACCTCCGCGTGTGCGGAGCGGACAATTCGGTTGTCTCGTCGGCGAGTTCCTTATCCGGGACACCTCCGCGTGTGCGGAGCGGACGAACCACGCCTCGCCTGCGGAAACCTGGCTTGCGGGACACCTCCGCGTGTGCGGAGCGGACACTTCGCGACCTGCGACGTTCAGACAGCTTTGCCATTTCATTGCTCGTGGTGGGGCGCGATGGAGAGCAGGCCGAGACCGTAGGCACGGCCTTGGCCGATGCCGGTGGTGATGGCGTGACGGAGATTGTTGGGGTTGGTGATGGTGGCGATGCCGTCGAAGCGGGTGACGGTGAGGCGTGCTCGGCGGTTGGTTCCTCGGGTGGCCAGGACAGGGGGTTGGGGGCTGTCGAGGCTGAGGTTGAGGGTGAGTCCGGCGCGCTCGGCTTGGCGTTCCCACCAGGTGACGGCGTCTTCGCCGGTGAGGGGGATGCGGCGTCCGCGGGGGCGCTTGCCGGGGCCGTCTTTGGGGCTGGGCTGGCTCTTTGTCGGGTTGGCGTCGATGCGGTAGCGGACGGTGCGGCCGAGGGCGGCCCAGTCGAGTAGGGGGCCGATTTCGCGGTATTCGACATCGACGCCGGGGGCGGTGTAGTTGGAGGGGAGGGCGTTGCGGTTGATGGTGATGTTGGTGGACTGGATGAGGAGGGTTGCGCCGGTCCGTTCGCGTTCGAGGCGGTAGAGGATGTTGTGGGCGGCGCGGGGGGTGGTGCCGAGGATGTCGGGGTAGAGGGCGCTGACGCGCTGGTGGAGGGCAGTGTGGTCGCGGAGGTCCTGGTGGACGTCGCGGCTGCGCGGGTTGAGAGGGAGGCGGGCGAGGTGGATGGTGGCGACGCTGTCCGCCGTCGAGGCTGGGGTCTGTGTAGTTGTAGCGGTGGTCATGGGGTGGGCTCCTAGGCGGGGGCGGGCTGGGTGTAGTCGGCGAGGGCGTTGATCCAGTCGGTTCCCCTGCCGGCGCAGAGGTGGGCAGGGAGGGTGCGGCTGATCTCCCAGATGTCGCGAGTGGTGAAGGTGCGGCCGGGGGCCGGGGTGTCGCGGACGGTGGTGGTGGGCGGCGCGTCCGGCGCGGGTGGGGTGTCGTGGATGAACGTGATGTTGATGGTGTCGGTGCTGCGGGGCGGCTCAGTGTGGAGGGGGGCGTGGTCGAGTTCGGCCACGGGGTCGGTGATGTTCGCGCGGAGAAGGATGGGGGTGTCGGGCGGGCAGGAGCGGCGGCCGAGGTAGGGGGCGAACACGGGCGCGGCGAGGGCTTCGGCTGCGGGGGTGGTGACGGCCTCGGGGCCGGTGACGGCGACGGTGAACGCGGCGTCGGCGAGGTACCAGCGCTCGGTGAGCATGGTGCCCTCGCCCAGTTTTTTGCGGGTGCCGTCGGCGGTGGGCGGGGTTAGTTCGCGGGGGTAGCCGCCTCCGATGGTGTGGAAGTCCATTTCCCGGTGCCCGGCGCGGTCGATGCGGATCACGTAACGGAGTTGGGCAAGGTCGTCGTTGCGGTGGTCGCGCGAGCGTCCGAGGGCGGAGGCGATCAGGCCGGTGAGTCCGGAGCGCGAGGGGTAGCGGCCGGTCGGCCTGACCTTGAAGTCTGCGCTCGTGCCCCAGGACTGCCAGGGGGCGGACAGGTGGATGAGGAGTCCGGGCATGTCTTCCTTTCGAGCGGGAGGTGCAGGAATCCGCGATGTGGAGCTGGCCCAGGTGGATGAGGGGGCCGGACACGGGGGTTCCTGGGCACCTCCGCGGGTGCGGAGCGGACCGGACGCCTGGCAGGCCGTAGGCCTCCGCGACTGGGACCCTTCCGCGGGTGCGGAGCAACGCGCCTCAGGGGTACGGGAACCATGCGCCGTACGGGGCATCTCCGGGGCAGAGGTGGGGGCGTCGGTCAGGTGGTGTGCTTGGTGATGGTTTCGAGGGTGCGGGTGATGAGCTGGTCGAGGTTGTCGGCGCGGTCGCCGAGGGCGTCGAAGGTGGTGTCGGCGAGGGTGACGTGGGCCTGGTCGGCGATGTGGCGGGTGCCGAGCATCCGGTTGTGGGCGGCGGCGTGGGTGTTGAGGGCGGCCAGGGAAGCAGGGATGTAGCCGTTGGTGGTGGCGGGGATGGGGGTCTCGTAGGCGCCGACCAGAGAGACGGGGCGGTCGGTGCGCACGCTGATGTGGATGAGGTGCGGGACAGTGTGGGGTGCAGTGCCGGACGCCTTGGCGGGGAGGATCGCGAGGGGGAAGGCCCGAATGAATTCCTTGACCACCTCGTGGGCGGTATCAGTGTCGCCGTCGAGGTTGTCGACGAGTTCGCGGACGTTGAGGGTGGCGTACCGGTAGAACGTCGCGGAGGTGTACCTCTGGTCGCCCATGTGGCCCGCGCCGGTCTCCTCGCCTGCGTCGTGGATGAGGTCGTCGACTGCGCTGAAGAAGTCGATCTGTGCGGGTCCGGCGTGGGTGGCGATGCTGTGGGCCATCTGGATTGCACCGGTGACGGTGGATCCGCCCTCGTTGGCGAGCATGCGGCCGAATGCCGCGATGGACGCGTTGCGCTGCCGCAGGACTTCGAGGACGGCTTCCTTGAGGGTCTTGCGCGTGGGGGCGGGCACCTTCTTGAAGGCGGCGGCGAGGGGGCCGGTCTCGTCGGCCTCGTCGTCGCGGTCCTCGCCGTCGGCGGTGGTGTCGCCGTTCTTGTCCTTCTCCGCTTCGGTCTTCTTCTTGGCCTTGTCGATGGCGGCCTGAGCGGCGGTCGCGGCCTTGGTGAGGGCGTCGCGGTGGGTGGTGGCGATGTCGGCGAGGGCGTCGAACGCGGTCTCGGGGAGGAAGAGGAGGGCGTTGGTGCCCCCACCGTCGGTGACGCCGAGGCCCTTGATCTCGGCGGCGAGGATCAGCATCTGGGCGGCGGCGAGGGCGGTGGTCTCGTCCCATCCGCCTGCGGTCAGGCGCTCGGCGACGGCGAGGGGCGTTCCGCGGGTGCGGCGGGCACGGGTGTCGAGGGCCTGTTCCATGTGGGTGCGGGAGTGGCGGCGGCCGTGCTGGGAGGAGAGGCGGGGGCGGCTGACGCCGCCGTAGGTGGCCTGCTTGGGGGCGCCCTGCCGGTCGCGGTTGAGGTTGCTGTACGGGGTGGAGTGGACGATGTGGACGTCGACGTAGAGGGGGGTCATACGCGGTTCTCCTTCGGGGCGGCGTTGGCGGGGTTGGTGTAGGCGCGGGCCCAGTCGATGCGGACGTCGGCGGCCCATCGCTGGTAGCGGGTGAGGTCGCGCAGGAGGACGGGCCAGCGGATGGGCACGTTGTTGGAGCGCAGCAGGCTGACGGTGGAGGGAAGTTCGGTGATGAGCGCGGGGTAGTCGAGTTCGCAGAGGTGGGAGAGGAGGCCGGTCGCGGTCTCGCGGCGCATGCCGGCACGGGCGGCGTGGGCGAGGGACCAGCCGAGGTTCTCCCACGGTTTCGCGGGCTTCGCGATGCGTTCGGTGAGGGGCTTGTCGCCGGCGCGGGGGCTGGGTGCGTCGTGGACGGCGTAGAGGGAGGCGATGAGGAGGAACGGCTCCTCGGCGCGGCGGAGTGCGTGCTCGGGGATGTCGTCACGAATGGGGATGCCGCCTGCGGGCATCAGGTGCACGTACATCTGCCAAGGGTCTTCGAGGCCGTCGACCAGGCCCTGACGGAGGACAGCGCGGCCTTCGGGGGTGTTGCAGGCGCGGCGGACCGTGGCCATGAACCGTTCGTGGACGGCGAGACCGTTGCCGTTGCCGTTGGCGGGGGGTGATTCGGTCGACATCGGCATGCTCTTTCTCGTGGTGGCGTACGGGTGCTCTGGCTAGGCGGCGGTCTTCTTCACGTGCGGGTGCGCTTGGCCTTGGGGTTGGCGAGCTGGGCGCGGGCGATGGCGATGGGCATGAGGCCGGTCGGGGTGGAGGCGTCAACGCGGGTGGCGTCGTCGTACAGGTCGACGGCCAGGGCGAGGAGGTTGGGGTCGGGGCCGTCGTTGATGGCGGTCCAGAAGCGGGATTCGGCGCGGTCCCAGTAGGCAGCGAGGGTGTTGTCGAGCCAGGCGCATTCGCTGCGCGGGTCGGGGCTCATGCCGCGCCACGCCGTTTTGAGGGCGGCGGCGAGGGCCTTGGCGGTGTCCTCGGCGGTCTGGCGGGTGCGGGTGATGAGGGCGGCCCGTTCGGGGTGTGAGCCGGCGAGGCAGTCGGCGATGGAGACGGGGGTGGTGTATGCGTACCAGAGTTCTTCCTTCTCCTGCTTGTCCTGGTGGCAGCCGAGGGCTCGAGCGCGTACGGGGCCGATGCGGTCGAGGACGTCGGCGGGGAGGCTGTCGAGGACACGCAGCCAGGTGGGAAGGGTGACGCCGTTGGTGGTGTCGTCGCCGCGGCGGGCGTGGATGAGGGTCTCGACGTCGCGGAGCATCGTCCGGCGGTGGTTGGCGCGGACCGGGCCACCCTTGAGGCGGTTGATGAGGAAGGGGTCACCGGCGGCAGCGATGGCTTCGGCGGCGGTTTCGAGCGCCTTCTTCCCGGAGACCGTCTTGATCGCGGTGGGCACAGGGGTGCGCCAGGCGATGCGGCATCCGGTCACCCGACCGGTGCCGGGGTCGGGGATGGTGTGAACGGCGTGGGCGGCGCGATTGATGAGGCGGCTGACGGGACCGGTGGGCAACTCGGGCCGCAGCGGGTCGGGGAGGGTGTCCTGTTCCCATTCGGGGAGGTCGAGGCCGGCCAGGGCGATCACGTCCGGCGGCGGACACGAAAGGAGCAGGCTGTGGAACTCATTGCCTGCGTGGGGGTGCCAGGAGATTGCCGCGCGGAGGGGGGCGGCGGCCATCGACTTGTGGGTGACGCCCTGATGGTTGCGGTTGGCGCCGAGTCCGCAGGGGCCGTAACCGCGCCACACGAGGATCCACCACAGGGCCTCGTGAGGGGTGAGAGGCTCGCCTTGCGGGGTGCGGTCGGTCCAGGGCTGGCTGTTGCCGGAGGCCCGGGTCATGCACAGCTTGCCGGGCGGCGCCAGGGTGCTGCACTCGTCAGCGAGGCGCGGATCTTGGAGGAACGGCCGGGCCGGGTGGTAGAGGTCGAGGCGGTCAGCCCACTTGGTGCAGTAGGCAGCGACAGCAGCAGGGTCGAGGTGGCCGGCGTCGATCAGCTCGTCGAACCGGTCCTCCCACGCCTCGAGGTTACCGGTGTGCAGTCCGCTGATACGCATGGCCAGGGCAGCAAGGAGCCGGCGGAGGGTGGACTCGACCGCGACGTTGGGGACGTCGAGGATGCCGAGGTGCGCACCGGTCAGCGCAGCGCTGACACCGACCATGGTTGTGGCGCCCGGGACCGCGCCAGGGACGAGCGCGGCGAGGCTCTCGGGGTCGGCCGTGGCGTTCCAACGCATCGGGATACATGGCGAGTTAGCAATGTTGAACGTTGAAAGGTCCACCGACACGGCTGATTCTCCGTCCAGTTGGGGCACCGAAAGAGCAACTGACCTGCGAAGATCGCCTAGTTGGCGAGGAACCTCCGGCGCGGTGCGCTTCAACTTAAAGTACGGCCATATGCCTCAGCAACTGACCTCGGAGACTGTCAGAGGGGGCCTGTAGCCTGGTCCCGCAGCCGCTCCGCGCTCACAGAGACCCCTCAATGGGAATTGCACATAACGGCTTAAAATGCTCCCGCTCTGCATACGCGGAGACATCTCGTAGCGTCCCCGCAGGCACACGCCCGCACTTTGATAACGGAATCGCAAAGCGCCTTTAACGCCGCAGGTCGCAAAGGGTCCACTCCGCACACGCGGAGGTGCGCCGCAGGCTGCGACAGGAACGACTCCAATTGGAGTGTCCACTCCGCACACGCGGAGGTGCGCCGGAGCGGAGGACCTGGCGCGGGAGGCGGTCACCGTCCACTCCGCACACGCGGAGGTGCGCCGCCTGGAGAGGTCGAAGTCCGGAAGCGGGTTCGGTCCACTCCGCACACGCGGAGGTGCGCCGACATTTCCCAGGACCACGAGGATCCACGTTTTGTCCACTCCGCACACGCGGAGGTGCGCCGGACGAGCAGGTCTCGAAGAAGACGCCGGCGCCGTCCACTCCGCACACGCGGAGGTGCGCCGCAGGTGGCGGTGGTCGACGACCGTCAGTGACGGTCCACTCCGCACACGCGGAGGTGCGCCGGTGATCGTGTACTGGAGGCTCGGGCTGAGGCCGTCCACTCCGCACACGCGGAGGTGCGCCGGCACAGCAGCGCAGGAGGGCACGCAGGGCCAAGTCTGCTCCGCACACGCGGAGGTGCGCCGGACGCTGACATCCGCTCCCCGCACTGGGAAGCGTCTGCTCCGCATCCGCGGAGGTGCGCCGCCGCAGATCCGGTTGGCAGAGGTCGGATTGACGTCTGCTCCGCACACGCGAAGGTGTCCCGATCAAGCAACTTCTGGGCCGCGGTTCCGCCCAGTCCGCTCCGCATCCGCGGAGGTGTCCCGCTGAAGGGCATCCCGGCTGCGAATCCGCAGACGTCCGCTCCGCACACGCGGAGGTGTCCCGAGGGCCCATCGGCGTATACGCGTGCACCGTAAGTCCGCTCCGCACACGCGGAGGTGTCCCGCCCTGCTGGGCTACCCCGGCCACGTGATCGCGGGCCGCTCCGCACTCGCGGAGGTGCACCGCCCGCACAGCGCATGACCGTCCACAGGGGGCTGTCTGCTCCGCACACGCGGAGGTGTCCCTGCTCCTGGACGCATCGCCAAGGGGGAAGTGCGTCTGCTCCGCACATACGGAGGTGCGCCGTCGAGGACCCCTACGACGCGAACCGGGCGCTCGTCCGCTCCGCACTCGCGGAGGTGCGCCGTAGCGCGGCGGCTCGTCCAGTCCCTCAACGATGTCTGCTCCGCACACGCGGAGGTACGCCGGTCCCGGGTCCACACGATCCCGGCCCACACGAGTCTGCTCCGCACACGCGGAGGTACGCCAACGCCGAGCGTCCCGAGCTGTGCTCCCCGCCGACGCGGGGGCCGCCGCTCCCCCACCGTGCTCCCCGCCGCTGCGGGTGAGGTTCGCCTAGATGAATGAGTCCGATGTTCTCAGTGGTCGAAGGCGATGAGGGATCGTTTGGTCTTGGCTCCGGTGGTCCAGTTGTGCCAGATGCCTGCTGCGAGGGCGAGGAGTCGTTGGCCGGTGCGGGCGAAGAC
>NZ_JBEZIX010000085.1:0-28123 GCF_040651315.1 Streptomyces sp. NPDC048506 | reverse complement strand
CGCGACACCTGCGACCGCGTGCTGTGGCTGGAGCGCGGCGAGTTGCTGATGGACGGCCCGACCGACGAGGTCATCAAGGCCTACGAGAAGGAGACCGGCAAGTGAGCCGGACGGGCGGGTAGCCGCACACGACGCGGACCGGCACCGGAACGGGGACGGCCCCGGAAGCCTGCGCTTCCGGGGCCGTCTGCCGTGTGGGGCACGTCAGCTGTGCGTGCGCAGCAGCGTCCGCATGGTCCGCATGGCGACGGACAGGTTCGCCAGGTCGAACCCCTCCGACCCGTGGATCTCCTCCAGCGTCGCCCGCGCACGGCTCAGGATCGCCGCGTTCGCCTGCTCCCAGGCCTTGAACCGCTGCTCCGGCGTCGCGGAGCCGTTGCCCGCCGACAGCACGTCCGCGGTCAGCGCCGCGTGCGCCGCGAAGAGGTCCTCGCGGATCGAGGCCCGGGCCATCGACTGCCAGCGGTCGTTGCGCGGCAACTCCAGGATGCGGTCGAGGAGTTGGTTGATCCGCAGCCGGTCACCCAGGTCGTAGTAGACCTCGGCGACGGCCAGCGGCTCCTTGCCCATGCGGTCGGCGACGGCGACGATGTCCAGCGCCGGGAAGACCGACGAGAAGCCGGACACCTGGACGGCCAGCGTCTCGGGGACGCCCGCACCGGTCAGCTCCTCCAGGATCGTCTGGAACCACTCCAGGTCACCGCCCTGAAGCAGCTTCGGCAGCTCCGCCCAGACCTGCCCGACCCGCTCGGTGAAGAAGTCGATGGTCTCCGACAGCTCCAGCGGCTGCCGGCGGTTGTTGAGCAGCCAGCGGGTGCCGCGCTCGACCAGCCGGCGCGAGTGCAGCCGGATCCGGGTCTGCACATCGGCCGCGACCACGTTGTCGAGGGCCTCGACGTCGTCCCAGACCTGGTTGAGCCCGAAGATCGCACGGGCCGCGGTGTGCGCCCGGACGACCTCTTCCAGGGAGGCCCCGGTCTCCTCCCGCATCCGGTGCAGGAAGCTCGTACCACCGGTGTTGACGGTGTCGTTGACCAGCACCGTCGTGACGATCTCGCGCCGCAGCGCGTGCCCGTCGACCTGCTCGGGGAAGCGGTCGTGGAGCGCCGAGGGGAAGTAGGCGTGCAGCAGCCGTTCCAGGTACCGATCGTCCGGCAGCTGCGTCTGGATCAGCGCATCGGCCACCGTGATCTTGGTGTACGCCAGGAGCACCGCGGTCTCGGGCTGGGTCAGTCCACGGCCGGCGTTCAGGCGCTCCCGGATCTGCCGGTCGGTGGGCAGGAACTCCAGCGCCCGGTCGAGGTCGCCGTCGCGCACCAGGCGCCGCATGAACCGCTGCTGGGCGTGGAGCATGCTGGAGGACTGGGCGAGGGCCAGGGCCAGCGCGGTGTTCTGCGCGTAGTTGTTGCGCAGCACCAGCGCGCCGACCTCGTCGGTCATCTCGGCCAGCAGCTTGTTGCGCTGCTTGACCGTCATGTCCCCGTTGGCGACCACGGCGTTGAGCAGGATCTTGATGTTGACCTCGTGGTCGGAGGTGTCCACACCGGCGCTGTTGTCGATCGCATCGGTGTTGATCTTCCCGCCGGCCATGGCGAACTCGATCCGGCCCAGCTGGGTCAGGCCCAGGTTGCCGCCCTCGCCGACGACCTTGACCCGAAGGTCCTCGCCGTTGACCCGGATCGCATCGTTGGCCTTGTCGCCCACATCGGCGTTGGACTCCGCGGAGGCCTTCACATACGTGCCGATACCGCCGTTCCACAGCAGGTCGACCGGCGCCTTGAAGATGGCCCGCATCAGATCGGCCGGGGTCATCTTCTTCACGCCGGCCTCGATGCCGAGGGCGGCCCGCACCTGCGCGTTGATCGGAATGGACTTGGCCGCGCGGGAGTGGACACCACCGCCCTGCGAGAGCAGCTCGGTGTCGTAGTCCGCCCAGGACGAGCGGGGCAGCTCGAAGAGCCGGCGCCGCTCGGCGTACGAGGTCGCCGCGTCCGGGTTGGGGTCGAGGAAGATGTGCCGGTGGTCGAAGGCGGCGACCAGCCGGATGTGCTCGCTGAGCAGCATGCCGTTGCCGAAGACGTCACCGGACATGTCGCCGACGCCGACGACGGTGAAGTCCTGGGTCTGGGTGTCGTGCCCCAGCTCGCGGAAGTGCCGCTTGACCGACTCCCAGGCGCCGCGGGCGGTGATGCCCATGCCCTTGTGGTCGTAGCCGGCGCTGCCGCCGGAGGCGAAGGCGTCACCGAGCCAGAAGCCGTACGACTCGGCGACCTCGTTGGCGATGTCCGAGAACGTCGCGGTGCCCTTGTCGGCGGCGACGACCAGGTAGGTGTCGTCCTCGTCGTGGCGGACGACGTTCTTCGGCGGGACGACCTCGCCGCCGACGAGGTTGTCGGTGATGTCCAGCAGACCGGAGATGAAGGTCTTGTAGCAGGCGATGCCCTCGGCCAGCCACGCGTCCCGGTCCAGCGACGGATCCGGCAGCTGCTTGCCGACGAAGCCGCCCTTGGCGCCGACCGGAACGATGACGGTGTTCTTGACCATCTGCGCCTTGACCAGGCCGAGGATCTCCGTACGGAAGTCCTCCCGGCGGTCCGACCAGCGCAGACCACCGCGTGCGACCTTGCCGAAGCGCAGGTGGACGCCCTCGACGCGGGGCGAGTACACGAAGATCTCGTACGCCGGGCGGGGCGCCGGCAGATCGGGGATGGCCTGCGGGTCCAGCTTGATGGACAGGTAGCCGTGCGGCTCGCCCCGGCCGTTCTTCTGGTAGTGGTTGGTGCGCAGCGTCGCCTTGATGACGGTGAGGAAGGACCGCAGGATCCGGTCCTCGTCCAGGGACGCGACCTGGTCCAGGGCGCCGTCCAGCTCCTCCAGCAGCCCGTCCGTCAGCTCCCTGCCCGCGCTCTGCCGCTCCGGGGACATCCGTGCCTCGAAGAGCGAGACCAGCAGCCGGGTGGTGTGGACGTTGTTGGAGAGGGTGTCCTCCATGTACGTCTGGCTGAACGTCGAGCCTGCCTGCCGCAGGTACTTGGCGTAGGCCCGCAGCACCATCGCCTGGCGCCAGTTGAGGCCGGCCCGCAGCACCAGCTTGTTGAAGTTGTCGCTCTCGGCGGCGCCGGTCCACACCGCGGTGAAGGCGTCCTGGAAGCGGTCGCGGGCGTCGTCGCCCTTGACGTGCTCCGGCATCCGCAGCCCGAAGTCGTAGATCCAGGCGACGGAGGAGTCGGCGCAGCGCAGCTCGTGCGGGCGCTCGTCGATGACCTCGACGCCCAGGCGGTTCAGACCGGGCAGCACACGGGACAGCGAGACCTGCTCGCCCCTGCGGTAGATCTTGAAGCGGCGCTCGCCGGGGCCGGCGCCGACCGGCTCGTAGAGGCTGACCGAGAAGTCCTCGCCCGGCTCCGCGGTGAGCTTCTCCAGGTGCTGGATGTCGGCGACCGCGCTGCGCGGGCTGTTGTCGGCCTTGTAGCCCTCGGGGAAGGCGTGGCCGTAGCGGCGCAACAGCTCGGCCGCGCGCTCCTCGCCCAACTCGGCGATCAACGCCTCGGCGAAGCCGTCGGCCCAGGAGCGGGCGGCCTCCACCAGCCGGGCCTCGATGCGGTCGACATCGGCGTCGGTGAGGTCCGGCAGGGCGGATCCGGGCGCGACGCGGATGACGAAGTGCAGCCGGGAGAGGACCGACTCGGTGTTCCAGGCCGTGAAGTCGACGCTGGTGCCGCCCAGCTCCTCCTTGAGGATGTCGATCAGGCGCAGCCGGACGGCGGTGGTGTAGCGGTCGCGCGGGAGGTAGACCAGCGCGGAGTAGTAGCGGCCGTACTCGTCCTGGCGGAGGTAGAGCCGCAGCCGGCGGCGCTCTTGGAGGTACAGCACGCTGGTGGCGATGGGGCGCAGCTCGTCGGCCGGCGTCTGGAAGAGCTCGTCGCGCGGGTAGGTCTCCAGGATCTGGAGCAGGTCACGGCCGTCGTGGCTGTCCGGGCTGAAGCCCGCGCCCTCCAGGACCTCGGCGACCTTGCGGCGGATCACCGGCACCCGGCGCACGGACTCGGTGTACGCGGCCGAGGAGAACAGCCCCAGGAAGCGCCGTTCCCCGATGACGTTGCCCTGCTCGTCGAACTTCTTCACCCCGACGTAGTCGAGGTAGGAGGGGCGGTGGACGGTGGCGCGGCTGTTGGCCTTGGTCAGGATGAGCAGCTTGTGCTCACGGGCCTTGGCGCGGGCGTCGGCGGGCAGCCGGTTGAAGGACGGCGAGACGGGGTGGCCGGCGTCGCTCTCGCGGTGCGGCGGGTCGGACCGCAGGATGCCCAGGCCGGTGCCGGGCACGGCGGTCAGCACGTCCTCCTGGGAGCCGCCCTCACCGGGCGCGGAGCCGAGCTCGTACTCGCGGTAGCCGATGAAGGTGAAGTGGTCGTCGGAGAGCCACCGCAGCAGCTCCTGGGCCTCCTCGACCTCCATCTCGCGCAGGTCGCCGGCGAGCGGCTCGGACGACAGGCCCTCGCCGATGCGCAGCGCGGCGGCGCGCATCTTCTCCCAGTCCTCGACGGCCTCGCGGACGTCGGAGAGCACCCGGAGCAGATCGGCGGTGATCTGCTTGAGGTCCTCGCGGTCGGTCTCGCGGTCGGTCTCGACGTGGATCCAGGACTCGGTCACCGCGTCGAGGGGCAGCTCGGCGGCCTTGCCCTTGCCCTTGCCGCCGTTGCCGTGCAGGTCGCCGTTGGTGTCGAGGACCTCGATGAGCTTTCCGGTGACGTCACGGCGGACGATCATCTGCGGGTGGATCACGAGGTGGATGCCCCGGCCCTGCCGGGAGAGCTCGTTGGTGACCGAGTCGACCAGGAACGGCATGTCGTCGGTGACGACCTCGACGACGGAGTGGCTGGAGGTCCAGCCGTTCTCCTCGACGGTCGGCGTGTGCACCCGGACGTTGGCGGTGCCCTGCGGGCGCATCTCCGCGAGGCGGTAGTGCGAGAGCGCAGCGCCGAAGACGTCGACCGGGTCGCGGTCGATCAGGTCCTCGGGAGCGGTGTGCAGGCAGTAGCGCTGGAGGTATCCCGCGAGGGTGTCCGGGTCGAGCCCGCGTACCAGGTGCTTGCCCCCCGCCGGGCTGCTTTCAACGACCCGGGCGGCCCTGGCGAGCAGCTCGGCTTTGGCTTCGTCCAGCTTGGTCTGCATGTCCTCTGGCTCCTGTCGCGCGCCGTTGCGTGACGTTGTGGAAATACGTGAAAAATGGGGCAAGAACTGCGGAAGCCGCACAACGCCCTTGCGACGCGGGGTGTCCTGTCGCTGTCGACGTTATGCCGCGATGAGGGAGGGCCGGGCCACTGTGGACAACCTGTGACGATGTCGACATGGAGTGGTGGCCTCGAAGACCAGCAGCCGCCCGGTCACGGTCGTGCCCCGGGCGCACGGCAGGGGCCTCGATGCCCCCGCGGGTTATCGCGCTGATCACGCTGCAAGGCTATCGCTCTCTCCGGGGGTGCCGTCATGGGCCGTCTACGTACAAAACCCCGGTTCGAACTTAGACCTTCTGGACAACGTTGCGCCCGGGTGGCGTATGCGTGCTGGTCAGACGGCACCGCTCCAGGGACGGCAGACGACCAGCCGCTTATGGACTGCTGCGGCCAGCGTGCCGTGGAGCCGTCCTGGGGCGTGTCGCGCGGGGCCACACGCGGACCGGGGCGGGCCGCGGGAGACGTCCGCCCCAGGGCCTGTCCGACGGGTCAGACCCTGGCCACGGTCTGTCCGATGCGTCAGGCCCTAGACGACTATCTCGCCGGCGAGCTGGACCGCCTCCGCGAGGCTGTCCACCACCGGAACCCCCGGCACCCCGCCGGCCTCCAGACTCCGGCGGCTGTGCGATCCGCCCGAGTAGAGCACCGCGTGCGCTCCCGCGTCCTGCGCGGCCACCGCATCGTCCACGGCGTCCCCCACCACGACCGTGCGCCCCGGCTCCACGTGCGCCATCGCCGCCAGGTGCCGCACCATCTGCGCGCCCTTCGTGCCCCCGGACGGCCCGGTCCGGCCCTCCACTCGCACAAACCGCGACTCGATCCCGAAGCCGCGGACGAGCGGCACCAGTTCGTCGTGCCCGAACATGCTGAGGATCGACTGGCTCCGGCCGGCCGCCTGCCACTCCTCCAGGAGCAGGTCGACGCCCTCGGCGAGCCCGCAGCCCAGCCGGTGCTCGCTGTAGTGCCGGTGGAACGCCTCGTCCATCACCAGCCACTCCTCGTCCGTCGGCAGCCGCCCCATCAGCCGCTCGTAGAACCGCGGCACGGGCACGCAGTACAGCTCCCGGTACATCTCCAGGGTGATCGACGCCAGCCCGATCTCCTCGAAGGCGGCGTTGGTCGCCCCGATGACGGCGTCGATGTCGTGGAACAGGGTGCCGTTCCAGTCCCAGACGATGTGTGTGGCGTGCTTCCCCATGCGGTTCCCCAGGTCGTTGCCCGTGCGTTTCCCCTCGGACACAACGTACCCGCAGCCACTGACAACGCAGCCGGACCGGCGGGCACCCGCCCCTGGCCGGCCCAACCCGGCGCCGGCCGGTTCCTCACCCGATCAGTTCGGTGATCTCCTGCACCCCGAACCACATCAGGTCGTGGTCCTCGGCGCCGTCGACGGTGAACTGGGCGTCGTCATCGCCCTGATCGGCCGCCCCGAGCGCGGCCGCGGCAGCCGCGACGTCCGGCTCCGCCTCCGCGGCGTCGACATGCACCGCCGCCGCCTTCGACAGCGGCACCGGCCCGGCGAGGCGCACCTCGCCCAGCGCCGACTCGTCGAGGCCGCGGTCCGGGTCGGCCACCGCCGCGCCGTCCGCCACGTCCACGGCCACCACCACCCGGCGCCGGGCGTCCTGCGGGTTACCGGCCAGCAGCCGCAGCGAGGCCTGGGCCGCGCGGTTCAGCGCCGCGTACTCCAGCTCCTCGATGTCGTCGGAGACGTACCACTCGCGCAGCGCGGGCGTGACCGCATACGCCCCCAGGGGGCCGGGTCCCAGCTCGCCGTTCTTGTGCGCCTCTGCGAGACCGGAGAGGGTCAGGGGGACATAGACGCGCATGGCAGCCGCTTCCGCTCACTTCGCTCGACTCTGACGATTGTCCCCGCCAGCATACGGGCGTGCGTCCCCCATCGTGCCGTCCGCGGGGTCCACGGCACCCGTTCCCCGGGCCCGCCCCGCACCCCGCCGCAAGGCCTCAACTCGGGCCCGCGCCACGGAAGGGTGAACTCTGCGCACCCCTCCCCACCGCGCGTGCGCGCCTTGCCGCCGCCCCGGCCGGGTCGATACGAACGTCCCCACCACAAAGCTACCGCCCGGTAATCACCGGGCCCGGAACGACGGGGGCGACCATGACCGTGACCGACGAGACCGACCCGACCGTTCCCCGGCCCCGGCGGCCCGCCACCACCCGTCGCCCCCTCGGGCCGGCCGGCCGCGGCCCCGGATCCACCGGCCGCGGCCCCACCCGCACCGCCCCGCGCCGCGACCGCCTCGGCGCCCCCGGCGCCCCTTTGCCGACCGTCGGGGCGCAGCGCCGGGCGCAGCAGAACCGTCCGCACCTCTGGTTCGCCCACCAACTGGTGCTCACCCTCAGCGGACAGCGGCCCGTCCACGCGCTGCTGGGCCACGCCCTGCCGGCCGCCTACGACCGGCTGGCCGAGCTGGCCCCACAGGCGCCGCTGCGGCCGCTGCCCGGACCGGGCGGACACGGCGCCCTCCCGGCCGTCCGCGAGTGCGGGCTGTGCCGGCCGCGCAGCGGGGTCATCGAGGCCTTCGCCCGGATCACGGCGGGCGAACGCCTGCGGGCGCTCGCCTTCCGCCTGGAGCTGGGCGCCGACTCCCGGTGGCGCTGCGCGGCGCTGGACATCGGCCCCACCCCGGCCGCTCAGGCCCCGGCCCGGTGAACCCGCCCCGGACACACGGGCGCCCCGGCCGTACACCGGCCGGGGCGCCCGCGTCACGCGGCCCCGGCGCCTTCCGCCGGGCCCGCGTCACCGCTCGCTGCTCACTTCTTGCGGCGACGACCGCCGCTCTTCTGGGCCTTGCGACGCTCCGCACGGGTCAGCCCGTCCGCCTCGGAGCGGGCCGGGCCGGCCTCCTCGTCGCTGACGAAGTCGCCCTCGACGACGCTGCCGTCGCCGTCCACCTTGGGCGCGGTGAAGTGCAGCCGGTCCGGCCGCTGCGGCGCCTCCAGGCCCTTGGCGTGGATCTCCGGGCGCCCCGCACCGGCGGGCACGGCCTCCTGCGCGGGCTGCTCCGCGGCCTCCTCCACCGGGACCTCCTCGACCTGCTGCTCCACCTGGACCTCCAGGTTGAACAGGTAGCCGACGGACTCCTCCTTGATGCCCTCCATCATCGCGGTGAACATGTCGAAGCCCTCGCGCTGGTACTCGACCAGCGGGTCCTTCTGGGCCATCGCCCGCAGGCCGATGCCCTCCTGGAGGTAGTCCATCTCGTAGAGGTGCTCACGCCACTTGCGGTCCAGGACGGACAGCACGACCCGGCGCTCCAGCTCACGCATCACGTCCGAGCTGAGCTGCGCCTCACGGGCCGCGTACTGCTCGTGGATGTCGTCCTTGGCGGCGTCGGCGATGAACTCGGCGGTGATGCCCGCGCGGTCGCCGGCCTCCTCCTCCAGGTCCTCGACGGTCACCGTCACCGGGTAGAGCTGCTTGAACGCGCCCCACAGACGGTCCAGGTCCCACTCCTCGGCGAAGCCCTCGACGGTCTCCGCCTGGATGTAGGCGTCGATGGTGTCTTCCATGAAGTGCTTGATCTGCTCCTGGAGGTCCTCGCCCTCCAGGACGCGACGGCGCTCGCCGTAGATGACCTCACGCTGCCGGTTGAGCACCTCGTCGTACTTCAGGACGTTCTTCCGCGTCTCGAAGTTCTGCTGCTCGACCTGCGACTGGGCGGAGGCGATCGCCCGGGTCACCATCTTGTTCTCGATCGGGACGTCGTCCGGCACGTTGGCCATCGCCATGACCCGTTCGACCATCTGGGCCTTGAACAGCCGCATCAGGTCGTCGCCCAGGGAGAGGTAGAACCGCGACTCACCGGGGTCGCCCTGACGGCCGGAACGACCGCGCAGCTGGTTGTCGATCCGGCGCGACTCGTGCCGCTCCGTGCCGAGCACGTACAGCCCGCCGAGCTCCTTGACCTCCTCGAACTCCGCCTTGACCGCGGCCTCGGCGCGCTCCAGGGCGGCCGGCAGCGCGGCCGCCCACTCCTCGACGTGCTCGACCGGGTCCAGCCCCATCTCGCGCAGCTCGGCCTCGGCCAGCGTGTCGGGGTTGCCGCCCAGCTTGATGTCCGTACCGCGGCCGGCCATGTTCGTGGCGACCGTGACCGAGCCCTTGCGGCCCGCCTGGGCGACGATCGACGCCTCCCGGTCGTGCTGCTTGGCGTTGAGCACCTCGTGCCGCACACCGCGCTTGTTGAGCTGCTGGGAGAGGTACTCGGACTTCTCCACGGACGTCGTGCCGACCAGGATCGGCTGGCCCTTGCCGTGCTTCTCGACGATGTCCTCGACGACCGCGTCGAACTTCGCCGGCTCGGTGCGGTAGATCAGGTCCGCCTGGTCCTTGCGGATCATCGGGCGGTTCGTCGGGATCGGAACGACGCCGAGCTTGTAGATCTGGTGGAACTCGGCGGCCTCGGTCATGGCCGTACCGGTCATGCCGGAGAGCTTGTCGTAGAGGCGGAAGAAGTTCTGGAGGGTGATCGTGGCGAGCGTCTGGTTCTCGTCCTTGATCTCCACCCCCTCCTTCGCCTCGATCGCCTGGTGCATGCCCTCGTTGTAGCGGCGGCCGGCGAGGATACGACCGGTGTGCTCGTCGACGATCATGACCTCGCCGTCGATGACGACGTAGTCCTTGTCGTTCTTGAACAGCTCCTTGGCCTTGATCGCGTTGTTGAGGTAACCGACCAGCGGAGTGTTGACGGACTCGTACAGGTTGTCGATGCCCAGCCAGTCCTCGACCTTGCTGACACCGGACTCGTGGATGCCGACCGTGCGCTTCTTCTCGTCGACGTCGTAGTCGCCGGTCTCCTCGACGCCGCGCTGCGGGTTGGACGGCTCGCCCCTCTTCAGGCGCTGCACCAACTTGGCGAAGTCGCCGTACCACTTGGTGGCCGAGTCCGCCGGGCCGGAGATGATCAGCGGCGTACGGGCCTCGTCGACGAGGATCGAGTCGACCTCGTCGACGACCGCGAAGTTATGGCCCCGCTGGACGAGTTCGTCCTGCGACCAGGCCATGTTGTCACGCAGGTAGTCGAAGCCGAACTCGTTGTTCGTGCCGTACGTGATGTCGCAGTTGTACTGATCGCGACGCTGGGCCGGCGTCATGTCGGCGAGGATGCAACCGACCGACAGCCCCAGGAACTTGTGGACCCGGCCCATCATCTCGGAGTCGCGCTCGGCCAGGTAGTCGTTCACCGTGATCAGGTGGACGCCCTTGCCGGACAGCGCGTTGAGGTACGCCGGGAGGGTGCCGACCAGGGTCTTGCCCTCACCGGTCTTCATCTCGGCCACATACCCCAGGTGAAGGGCCGCGCCGCCCATCAGCTGGACGTCGTAGTGCCGCTGGCCGAGCACGCGCTTGGCGGCCTCACGGACCGTGGCGAACGCCTCGGGGAGCAGGTCGTCGAGGCTCTCGCCGTCCGCGTAGCGCTCCTTGTACTCGTCCGTGAGCGCCCGCAGCTCGGCGTCGGAGAGGGCCGCGAAGTCCTCCTCGATGGAGTTGACCTGGCCCGCGATGCGGTGCAGTTTGCGCAGGATCTTTCCTTCGCCTGCACGCATGATCTTCGTCAAGACGGACACTTGGGCTGGTCTCCTTGCCGGTCGGGCCTGCACGGTCGAGTGCGCGGGCGCGGCATTTTTCCAAGGGGGCAGGCCCCGCCGCAACGGCCATCGTAAAGGAGGACGCCGCCGAGCCGGGAGGTCCGCCGCAGCGAAGCCCCACTGTCCCCTCCTCACGTGAACGCACGAGGCCGCGAGAAGGTGCCGGGCAGGTGCCGGGAATCACGCCGAAAACCCTTCGCAGCTCTTTGCGCGACCTTGCAGACTCACCCCATGAAGCCCGTCACCCTCACCACCGAGCGCCTCCTCCTGCGGCCCTTCGAACCCTCCGACGCGCCGGCGGTGCACGCCGCCTGCCAGGAGCCCGACATCCCGCGCTGGACGAGCGTGCCCTCGCCGTACACCCTCCAGGAAGCGGAGCGGTTCGTCGGCACGGTCGTTCCCGAGGGCTGGCGCGACGACACCACCTACAACTTCGCCGTCGTCTCCAAGGCGGACGGCTCCCTCGTCGGCGCGATGGGCCTGGTACGCCTCACCCAGCTGCACACCCCCGAACGCCAGGCCGAACTGGGCTACTGGACCGCCAAGGAGCAGCGCGGCCAGCGGTACACCGTCGAGGCGGCCCGTGCGGTGCTGCGCTGGGCCTTCCAGGAGCTGGGCGTGGAGCGGCTGGAGTGGCTCGCGGAGGCCGGCAACGACGGGTCCTGGGCGGTCGCCCGCAAGCTCGGCTTCCAACGGGAGGGCACCCTGCGCGCCAAGCTGGTGCAGGAGGGCGCCCGCCGGGACGTATGGATCGGCTCCCTGCTCCCCTCCGACCTGCCCGACGCCCCCGCCCCGACCCGCGCGCCGGCCACGGACCGGACGCCCTACCTGCCCTACCCCGGCTGAGCCGCCCGCGCCCCGCGCCCTGGGCCCGACCGGCCCGGCGGCCGGCCCGGGGCCGTTGTCAGTGCCCGCCCCTACGCTGACCCGCATGACCGCCGTGACGCAGCCACCGTCCTCACCAAGGCCCGTGACCACCCTCTCCCGGGACGACGCCCGGCGCCTGGCGCTGCGTGCCCAGGGCCTGCTCGGCGCCCCGGACCGCCGGGCGGGCGTGCGCGGCGTGCTGCGGCATCTGGGCGCGGTGCAGCTGGACACGATCTCGGTGCTGGCCCGCTCCCACGAGCTGGTCCCCTACGCCCGCCTCGGCGCCGTCGGTCGCCCGGCCGTCGAGTCCGCCTACTGGGCCGACGGGCACAGCTTCGAATACTGGTCGCACGCGGCCTGCATCCTGCCCATCGAGGAGTGGCCGCACTTCGCCTTCCGCCGCCGCGCCCGGCGCGCCAAGGGCCGCCGCTGGCACGTCATGGAGGACTCCGAGCGGTCCTGCGCCGCCGTCCTGGACCGGCTCACCGCCGACGGCCCGCTGACCACGTCGGAGCTGGGTGGCGGGCGCAACGGGGGAGAGTGGTGGGACTGGTCCGAGACCAAGATCGCGGTGGAGTGGCTGCTGGACACCGGCGAGGTGGTCTGCACCCGGCGGCGCGCCTGGAAGCGCGTGTACGACCTCGCCGAGCGTGCGGTGCCGCAGGAACTGCTGCACGACGACCTGGACGACTCCGAGTGCATCCGCCGGCTGGTCGCCCAGGCCGGCGCCGCCATGGGGGTCGCCACCCGCGCCGACCTGGCCGACTACCACCGGTTGAAGGGCGAACAGGTCGAGGCCGTGATCGCCGACTCCGGTCTGGTCCCGGTCGAGGTCGAGGGCTGGGGCAAGCCGGCCTGGGCCGACCCCGCCGCGCTGGCCGACGCGCCCCGCGGCCGGCACCGCACGACGCTGCTCTCGCCCTTCGACTCCCTGATCTGGGACCGACCGCGCACGGAGCGGATCTTCGACTTCACCCACCGCCTGGAGGCGTACGTCCCGCGTCCCCGGCGGATACACGGCTACTTCGCGATGCCCCTGCTCGCCGGCGGCCGGCTGGTGGGGCGGGTGGACCCGGCCCGCGAGGGCACCACCCTCGTCGCCCGCCAGGTCTCGATGCAGAACCACAAGGCCGTCGCGCCGATGGCCCAGGCCCTCCTGGAGGCCGCGACCTGGGTCGGCTGCGACAGCGTCCGCGTGGAGCGCTGCGACGACCCGAAGCTGGCCGCCGCCCTGGTCGCGGAGCTGCGGCAGGGCTGAGCGGACGGAACGGCGACGCCATGCGGCCGGGCGACCGGAACGGCGTCGCTCATGCGGCCGAGCGACCGGAAACGCCCGGTCGCTCAGCGGATCTCCAGGATCTTCTCCCGCATCGCGTACACCACCGCCTCCATCCGGGAGTGCAGCTGTAGCTTCTCCAGGATGTTGCGGACGTGGTTCTTCACCGTGTTCTCGGAGATGAAGAGTTCCTTGGCGATGTCGCGGTTGTTCATGCCCGTGGCGACCAGCTTGAGGACCTCCAGCTCACGGTCGGTGAGCCGGGGCGCGGGCACCAGCCTGCGCTCGTCCGTGCGCTGGATCATCGACTTGAACTCCGTCAGGAGCTTGGAGGCCATCGACGGGCTGATCTGCGACTGACCGTCCGCGACGGCCCGGATCGCGGTCGCCACCTCGTCGGTGGAGATCTCCTTGAGGAGGTAACCGGTGGCGCCGGCCTTGATCGCGTCGTAGAGATCCGCCTCCTCGTCGCTGATCGTCAACATGATGATCTTCGCGCTGGGGGCCACCTCCTTGATGGAGGTACACGCCTCGATCCCGCCGCGCTTGGGCATCCGTACGTCCATCAGCACGATGTCGGGCAGCAGGTCCGCGGCCTTGTCGACCGCCTCCGCGCCGTCCCCCGCCTCGCCGACGACCTGGATGTCCTCTTCCTGGGCCAGAACGATCTCCAGGCCGCGCCGGAAAAGCGCGTGATCATCCACCACCAGGACCCGGATCGGTTCCTTGCGCGGCACGCTCACGGACCGGTCGTCGCCCCCGGCACCGTTTTCGTGATCGTCCGCGTCACCGCGCACGGGCCCAAAACTGTCCCCCATTGATCCTCCCCGTCAACTACTCGGCCGAAAGGCCAGAGCTTGGAAATAAGGCTGGTTGACAACAGCCCCCTGCGGCCAGCCCGATCAATGCCATACGACCGTCTCCCCGGCATGTCGCCGTTTCGTGCCCACATACTCCCTGGCTGGCACAAACACTATACGGCTTCAACTCCTGCTTTCCGCGGGCACGATGGTGCCCCCGGCGTGCGCCGGGGGCACCGAGCGGGTGGGGTTCAGCCGCCCAGCGCGCCGCCTGCGCCGCCGGGCTCCTCCTCCCCGAACGAATCGGGGTTCAAGTGGATGACGCCATAGTCGTATGCGTGCCGCCGGTAGACGACACTGGGGAGCTTGGTGTCGGCGTCGACGAAGAGGTAGAAGTCGTGCCCGACCAACTCCATCTCGTTGAGCGCCTGGTCGAGCGACATCGGTGCGGCCGAGTGGGTCTTCTCCCGGACGACCAGGGGCCCTTCACCCTGGACGTCGATCGACCCCATCCTCGTGGTCGGCACCTTCTGTTCAGCTTCGGCGGCGAGTTCCCCGTTGGGGGTCAGGCTCGCGGCGTCGGGTACGGCGACCGCGACTTCACTCGCCGGGATGCGGCCGTTGCCGCGACGCGAGAACCGCTTGTCGTGCTGCTTCCGCAGGCGCGCCTCCAGCTTGGCGGTGGCCAGGTCCAGCGCGGCGTACGGGTCTGCTGCGGCCGCCTCGGCCCGGACCACCGGGCCACGGGAGCGGAGCGTGATCTCCACTCGGTCGGAACGGTCGGCCTGCCGCGGGTTGTGCTCCTTGGACACCTCGACGTCCAGGCTGATCACCTTGGCGTCGAGCTTCTGGACTTTCTCCAGCTTCAGCTTCTCGGCCACGTGCTTGCGGAACCGCTCGGGCACCTCGGTCTTGCGGCCCTTCACGACGATGTCCACGCAGAACTCCGTTCCCGGATCGCTCCGCTCATCCAGCGGGGCAATTCCTTCTTGCACCAGGCTCCGGTAGGTGCCGAAGCCTCGGACTTGGCGACTTTCACCTCCTCCTCCCCCAACGACGACATCTCCACTCCCCCGTTTTCAGGGTCGCTGCAAACGCCCCTGAACGCATTCATCGCGACATCCGAGGCAAAACATCCGCCAAGTCCTCACAACCGAACATAGCTCTCCTGGGCGGATGTCGGCACCCCCTCGCAGCGCTGAGCTCCGTTTGGGTGATTTTTCCTCCCTCGACTACGTGCCGCGTGGAAATTCCATTCCCCGACCGCCCGGAGAGATCACATCGATTTCGAAAGCACTGCGCGGCGCAGCCACCACCGCCGCGCCGATCACCCGGCCGCCGGCCGCCGCAATCGCCCGCGCCGCCTCGGCGAGCGTCGCCCCCGTCGTCACCAGATCGTCCACCAGCACCACTGGCCGCCCGCTCAGCAGCCTCCCGGCCACGCCCGGCACCTCCAGTGCACCTGCGACGTTCGCCAGCCGCTGCCGGGCGCTCAGCCCCGCCTGGTCGAGCACGGGACGTCGCTGACGCAGTACGGCGAGCACTCGGGCCCCCGCCCCCTCCCCCACCCCCGTCCCCGCCCGGCGCAGGTCTCCGGCCGCCGCCAGGGCGATCCTGCGCACCGGATCATGGCCGCGTCCGGCCACCGCCCTGCGGGCCGACGGCACCGGCACCAGCAGCAGCGGCCCGGCTCCCGGCCGAAGCCCGCGCACCGCCCCGGCCAGCACCACCCCCAACGGCCTGGCCAGCCGCAGCGCACCGCGCTCCTTGTGCGCCAGCAGCACCGCCCGGACCGCGTCGGCGTACAGGGCACCCGCCCATACCCGGGGCAACCCCGCAGGCCCCGGCCGCGGCCGGACCCGCCCGGCCCCGCGCCCGTCCCGCGCGAGCGCCCGGCCACACTCCGCACACAGCTCCGTACGCGGTCGGCCACACCCCGCACAGGCGACCGGCAACACCAGGCCGGCCAGTTCGCGCCACACCCCCTGCATGACTCCACTGTGCCGCCGGGACCCGCCCGCCACCACCCCTGTGGACAACGGGCTGTGGACAACCGCGGCGAGCCGCGAAGACCGGGGGGCGCTGCACATCGCGGCAGCTCAGCCAGCCCCCGGAGGGGACCGCCGCTGCCGGGGAACCGCCTCGCCCAGGACGAACCGCCCAGAGCCAACCGCCCAGGGCGAACCGCCTCACCCGGGATAGACCGGCGCCGTCCCGTCCTTCGCGACCGTCTTCCAGTTCGCGTCCAGGGGCAGCCGCACGATGCCCTCGGTGGCATCGGCGATCAGCGGCCTGTTCTCGTCCTCCGAGGCGGCGACCGCCTTGACGCCGTTCACACCGGGCAGCGTCTGTGCATTGGACGCCGAGCCGTCGGTCTCCATGAACTGCATCTGCTGCACCCCGCCGGACTCCCGCCCGACGACCACCAGCCGGCTGCCGCCCGCCCAGGACGCGGCCACCACGTCCTCCAACTGCGGTGCGATCGGCCGCAGTTCCTCCACCGACAGCACCGGGTGCGCCGAACTGCCGTTGCGCTCGACCCGGCCGAGCTGGAGCGTCGTCCGCCCCTTGTCCTCCACCAGGATCGCGATCCGGATCCCGTCCGCGGCCACCTTGATCGCCTTGATCCGCCGCCCGCCGAGGCCGGGCACCGCGACCTCTTCGGGGTCGCCCTTGCCCTCGCGCATCCGCAGCAGCCGTGAGCCGTGCGCATCGCGGTCCGCGATCCACAGGTCGCCCAGTCCGTCCCAGCTCGGCGCGGTCAGCCCCTCGTCGGCGCTCTTGGCCGAACCGGCACTGGTCAGCAGCGGATTGCCGCGCGGAACGCCGTCCTCCATGGCGGCGACGTACAGGGACCGGCCGTCACTGGAGACGCCGGCTGCGGCGTTCTCGCCACGCGAGATGGCGACCGAGCGCAGCGGGGTCTTGCCCGTACCGAACGGGCCGCTCACCGGCGTCGGTTCGGTCGCCGTGTCCGACATCGCGACGACCTTGTGGTCGGCGTCGATGAAGTACTCCTTGGCGGAACGCCCGGTGCGCGACGTCGGGGCGAAGTCGCGCGTGGCCTGCTCCTGCGACAGCGCGCACAGCGAGTCGCCGCTGCTGTCCTGGAGCTCCACCTCGCTGATCTTCGACGCGCGCGTCATGTCCTGGACGGTGAAGAAGAGCTGAGCCGCCATCCGCTTGCACTGGGCGGTGTCGGTGTTGACCGCCTCCTTGTTGAGCTTGACCCGCAGCGCATTGGAGTCGTCCAGCGCCAGGTCCCGCGCGGCGAGCCGGGTGCCGCGCGGGAACGCCGAGGTCGTCACCTGGTTCAGCCAGTCCGTGGGCCCGGACAGCAGGGCCTCCACGCTGGCCGTGATCGGCTTTATCCGCTGCCGCAGATAGACCGGGTCCGCGACGAGCACGTTGCGGCTCGCCTTCGGCTCCTCGGACTCCGAGTTGTAGGAGGCGAAGTAGTACTTGTTGACGGAGCGGTAGATGCGCTGGAAGTCGGAGAGTCCCAGCACCAGCCCGTTGGGCAGCCGGTCGATGCGCCACTGGCCCCCCTCCTTGATGAGGTGGATCGACTGGCGGTACGGCCTCTCCTCGGGGGTGTAGGCGTGGTTGTCGTCCACGGACGCCACCTGGCTGCCGGAGAGCGTGACCGTGTAGCCGTTCGCGTCCTCGCGGTTGGGCTGCACCTTCGGCTCGGGTTTCGGGCGCTCCTGGAGCACCTTGGTGCCCTGGAACGGCTGCCAGGTCCGTCGCGCGGACTTGGCCAGGTACTGGGTGGCCGTGCGGAAGTCCGCCTCGTCGCTGGTCGTCGCGTCGAGGAAGCTGCGCACGATGTTGGTCGGCTGCGCACCGACCTGCGGGGGGACGCCGTAGACCCGCACCTGCGAGTCGCCTTCGGAGCGCGGCGACTGGTCGACGGCCGTGACGTCCCCGCTGTCCGGCATCGACGCACACCCCGCCAGCAGCGCCGCCGCACAGCCGACGAGCAGCAGCTTCCGGGCCGGGCCGGCTCCCTTGCGGGCGCCGTTACGGGACGTGGGCCCCACTCCGCGCTCGCTTCCGCGCTCAGTGTCCACGCAGCCCGCCTTCCCGCTCTACGCTCCGTTCGGTTTCCTGCCCGGCCCCGCCCTCGCGGTCGGGCTCGTCGATGCGCGCGCTGGCGTCGCGCGCCACCCCTTCGCTCCGTGCGCCCCCGCTCTGCGGCACCACGCGGGCGCCCTCGCCGGGCAGCGCCGTCGGGTCGGCCACCGGCCGGGCCGCGGCGCGCGCCTCCGGGGCCGGTGACTCCGTGCCGCCCGGCTGCGCGGTGCGCGTCTGACCGGGGATCGTGGCGGTCGTGGCGGCCTTGCCGCCCGCGCCGGCACGCGGCTGGCCCGTCTCGTCCAGCCCGCGGTGCCGCCGCGAGTCCTCGGGCTCCAGGGGTATCGGGGATCCGCGCAGCGTCTCCCCGGCCGTACGGGGCAGCGTCAGTCGGAACTGCGAGCCGCCGCCCGGTTCGCCCCAGGCCTGCAACCAGCCGCCGTGCAGCCGGGCGTCCTCGACGGCGATGGAGAGGCCGAGGCCCGTGCCGCCGGTCGTACGGGCCCGAGCCGGGTCGGCGCGCCAGAAGCGGTTGAAGACCCGGGTGGCCTCCCCCGGCTTCAGGCCGACGCCGTAGTCGCGCACCGCGACGGCCACCGCGCCGCCGTTGCGACTGCCCGCGGACGCCAGCCGCACCACCACGTCGCGGCCCTCACCGTGCTCGACGGCGTTGACGACGAGGTTGCGCAGCACCCGCTCGACCCGGCGGGGGTCGGCCTCGGCGATGACGGGCTGCTCGGCGCCGCGCACCAGGATGCGGGTGCCCTTGCGCTCGGCGAGCGGCTCGGCCCCCTCGATGACGCGGTGCACCACGTCGCGCAGGTCGATCGGCTCGGCCTCCAGCGCGGCCGCGCCCGCGTCGAACCGGCTGATCTCCAGCAGCTCGGCGAGCAGCGATTCGAAGCGGTCGAGCTGGCCGCGCAGCAGCTCCGCGGAGCGCGCCGTCGCGGGGTCGAACTCGTCGCGTGCGTCATGGATGACGTCGGCGGCCATCCGCACCGTCGTCAGCGGCGTCCGGAGCTCGTGCGAGACGTCCGAGACGAAGCGGCGCTGCATCCGGGACAGCTCCTCCAGTTGCTGGATCTTGACCTGGAGGTTCTGCGCCATCTTGTTGAAGGACTCGCCGAGCCGGGCGATGTCGTCCTCGCCGGTGACCTTCATCCGCTCCTGGAGGAGGCCGGCGGCCAGCCGCTCGGAGATCCCGGCGGCCATCCGTACGGGCGTGACGACCTGCCGCACCACCAGCCAGGCGATCGCGCCGAGCAGGATCACGACGAACACCCCGGCCGTTGCGAGCGTCCCCGTGACGAGCTTGAGCGACTCCTCCTCCTGGCTGAACGGGAAGAGGTAGTAGAGCTGGTACTGGTTGCTGTTGATGTCGTTGAGGCGTTTGCCGATGATCAGCGCCGGCATGCCGTCGTCCGACCCGATGCGCTTGATCTGGGTGTACTGACGGAACGTGCCGGACTTGGTGTCCAGCTTCCGCCGCAGTTCGGCGGGGACGCTGCGCTCGGGGTCGACGTCACCGGAGGCCCGCGGCCCGCGGGTACCGGGGCTGGAGTCGCCGAACGGTTCGTCGGAGTCGGAGCTGAGCGCGACGACCGAGAAGACGCCCTGGCCACCGCTGGCAAGCTGTTCGACCAGGCCGGTCAGCCAGGTCGCGGAGTCCTGGGTGCCGCGGTTTCCGGTGCGGGCGGTGTCGTCGGTCCGGGTGTCGTCGGCACCGTCGGCCATCTTCTGGGCGACGCTGAAGCCGCCCACCGCCTGACTCTGCGCGGCCTGTGCCTTCGCCGTGAGCAGGCCGTTGCGGACCTGCCCGACGACCACGACGCCGAGCAGCAGTACCACGGCGAGGGACATCAGCAGGGTGGTCGCCACCACGCGCAGCTGAATGTTGCGCCGCCACAGTCGCAGGGCGGGAAGCAGTGGCCGTCGCACCCAGCGGCTGAAGAGCCGCAGCAGGGGGTGAACCGGGCCGCTCACCGCGCCGTCGGGCAGCAGCTGGCCACCGCGCAGCAACCAAGCGGACAACTTTCCCGAAAAGGACATATCACCCGCCGTGCCGACGGTGCGCCCCCGCTTTCCCTCCGGGGCCGAACCGTCCCGGACCATCTCAGCTGGGCCCCGCCTTGTAACCGACCCCGCGCACGGTCACCACGATCTCCGGACGCTCCGGATCCCGCTCGACCTTGGAGCGAAGCCGCTGTACATGGACGTTGACCAGCCGGGTGTCGGCGGCGTGCCGGTAGCCCCAGACCTGTTCGAGCAGCACCTCACGGGTGAACACCTGCCACGGCTTGCGCGCCAGCGCCACCAGCAGATCGAACTCCAGCGGGGTCAGCGCGATCGACTGCCCGTCCCGCTTCACCGAATGCCCGGCCACGTCGATGACCAGGTCACCGATCGCCAGCTGCTCCGGCGCCGGCTCCTCCGAACGACGCAGTCGCGCCCGGATACGTGCCACCAGTTCCTTGGGCTTGAACGGCTTGACGATGTAGTCGTCCGCACCCGATTCGAGCCCGACGACCACGTCCACCGTGTCGCTCTTGGCGGTCAGCATGACGATCGGCACACCGGACTCCGCCCGGATCAGCCGGCACACCTCGATACCGTCCCGACCGGGCAGCATCAGGTCGAGCAGAACAAGATCGGGCTTGGTCTCACGGAAGGCGGCAAGGGCCTTGTCACCGTCCGACACGAACGACGGTTCAAAGCCTTCGCCGCGCAGCACGATGCCGAGCATCTCTGCCAGTGCGGTGTCGTCGTCGACGACCAGGACGCGTCCCTTCATTCGGCCATCATCCCATTACCTGATCGTGACTTACTCCATCGTGATGTGGAACACACCTCTGCCAGCGCTTCCCGGGTCACCGGAGACACCACCCCGGCCTCCGTGACGATCGCCGTCACCAGCTCCGGCGGAGTGACGTCGAAGGCCGGGTTGTAGGCCTGTGAGCCCAACGGCGCCACCGGTATGCCGGCGCCCGCCGGCGTCCCGGCCCCCTGCGCGTAGGGCAACGAGAGCTCCGTCACTTCCCGCCCCGGCCGCTGCTCGACCTCGATGTCGGCCCCCTCCTCCGTCGCCAGATCCACCGTGCTGGTCGGCGCCACCACGACGAACGGAACGTGGTGGTAGCGCGCCAGCACCGCCAGCGGATAGCTGCCGACCTTGTTCGCCACCGACCCGTCCGCCGCGATCCGGTCCGCGCCGATCAGCACCGCGTCCACCTCGCCCCCGGAGAACAGCGACCCCGCCGCACCGTCCGACAACACCGTGTACGACATCCCCGCCCGCGCCGCCTCGTAAGCGGTCAGCCGCGCCCCCTGCAACAAGGGCCGCGTCTCGTCCACCCACAGCCGGCGCAGCTCACCGGCCCGATGCACCGCCAGCGCCACCGCCAGGGCGGTGCCCTCGCCCCCGGACACCAGCGCGCCCGTATTGCAGTGCGTGAGAATCCGATGGCTGCCGCCCGGCAGCAGCTCACCCAACAGCGCCAGACCGTGCTCCGCCATCCGCGCGCTCGCCTGGACGTCTTCCGCGTTCACGGCCCGCGCCTCGGCCAGCGCAGCCGCCGCGGCCGCCGGGGCATCGGCCCCGTCGGACATCGCCGTGCGATACGCGGCAGCCGCCCGCCGCACCCCGTACCCCAGATTGACCGCGGTCGGCCGGGCCTGTGCCAGCGCCTCCGCCGCCTCGTCCACATCAAAGCCTCGCGCCGCGGCCAACGCCACGCCGTACGCGCCCGCGATACCCAGCAGCGGGGCCCCACGCACCGCCAGCGACCGGATCGCCTGCACCAGCGCCGGTACGTCCGTGCAGACCAGCTCGACCTCCTCGGCCGGCAACCGGGTCTGATCAAGGAGGACCAGTACGGGCCCCTCCGGCGGCTCCTCCCAACGCAACGACGGGATCGTGAGCGCCCCAGCGCCCACCTCGGATACCTCGTACTGATCGCCCATCCACTCAGTCTGCCGCCGACCGCCCCTCGAACAGAAGGTCTCCTCACTCTCAGGGCCCGGGTACACAACACCGGCCGCCATGACACGATGGCTGGCACCGCGGACCCCGGACCACGGCCGCCCCGGCGGACGGGCAGCAAGAAGGAGCGACGATGAACAACTCTCCGGGCTGGGCCTCGCCCGGATCCACTCCCTCCGACGAGCCGGGCCGCGGCACACAGGAGCAGCCCACCCAACCCTCGGCCCCGGAGGAGCGACCCGACTCCGCCGAGCAGCCGTCCCCGCCGCAGTGGTCCAAGGAACAGCCGCCCGCCGGCCAGTGGTCGGCCCCCACCGGCGTCCCCAGCCAGAGCGGTCCGCACGGCCGCACCCGCGCCGCGTCCTCCGGCCCCGGCCAGCCGGGTGGTTGGACTCCCCCGCCCGGCCAGCAGCCCCCGTGGGGCGGCAGCTGGGCGACGGTACCGCCGGCGGCCAAACCGGGCGTCATCCCGCTGCGCCCGCTCGCCATCGGCGAGATCCTCGACGGCGCGGTCGCCACCATGCGCGCCCACTGGCGCACCATCCTCGGCATATCGCTGATCGTCGCGATCGTCTCCCAGACCGCGATCACCATCGTCACCGGACTGTGGTTCCAAGGCGCCGGCCGAGCACCCTCGGTCGCCAACGACGCTGTCCCGCCCCTCCGCGACACCATGCGCGAGCTCGGCAATTCGCTCGCCGGCAGCGTCCTCACCTCGGTGATCGGACTGCTCGCCTCCCTCATCGCCACCGGGCTGCTCACCATGATCGTGAGCCGCGCCGTGCTCGGCCGCACGGTGACCGCCAGGGAAGCCTGGCAGGACGCCCGCGCCCAACTGCCGCGCCTGTTCGGACTGCTCCTTCTGCTGCCCGTGATCATCACTGCGGTCTTCACGATCGGTATGGCACCGGGCCTCATCCTCATCGGCCTGGGCACCCCGAACGGGGGCCTGGCGCTCACCGCTTTCGGCGGGCTGGCAGCCACCGTCCTGGCCGTCTGGCTGTGGATCCGCTTCAGCCTCGCCTCCCCCGCACTGATGCTGGAGAAGCAGGGCGTCATCGCCTCCATGCGCCGCTCCGCCAAGCTCGTACGGGGCGCCTGGTGGCGGGTTCTCGGCGCGCAACTGCTCGCCTATCTCCTGATCGCCATCGTCGAGTTCATCATCCAGATCCCTGCCACCCTCATCGCCTTCCTCATCGGTGGCGAGAGCCTCATGGACTGGGCGAACGGCACCAGCAACACCACCGGCTGGTCGTTCCTGGCGGTGCTCGGCATCGGCGCCGTCATCAGCTCCACCATCACCTACCCGATCAGCGCCGGCGTCACCGCGCTCCTGTACATGGACCAGCGCATTCGCCGCGAGGCCCTCGACCTCGAACTCGCCCGTGCCGCGGGCCTCCCCGGCTACGGCTCCGACGCCCCCGTCAGCGAGGGGCCGACGGCACCCGCCCCGGCCGCCCCCGCAGGCGCCCCTGACGCGAACACCACCACAACGGACGCCACGCCCAAGGAGGAAGAGGACACGACCGCCGGCGCCACACCCGCCGACGGCACAGCGCAGCAGCCCACCGACACCGCACCGCGCACCTGATGCGGTGACAGGGGGGAACATGGCCGTGCTCGGAGTACTCACCGCGCGTTCCGACGACGACATACCGGTACGGACACCTCGGCTCCCCGCCCGCGAGGCGGCCGAGCGCGAGCTGTCCGACCCCCGGTACCACCAGCACGACCCCAACCCGGTCCAGCGAGTGCTCGATTGGCTGTGGGAACGCGTCGACGAACTCTTCCGCACCGCCGCCGGCGCCACACCGGGCGGCTGGATCGGCCTCCTCGCCATCGTCGCCTGCGTTCTGCTGCTGATCGTCGCGCTCCGACTGCGCCTCGGCGCGGTACGCCGCACCCCGACCACAGGCGGAGCACTCTTCACCGACACCCCCCGCACCGCCGCGGAGCACCGCGCGGCCGCCGACCGGCACGCCGCCGCGGGCCACTGGAACCAGGCCGTCCAGGACCGCATGCGCGCCATCGTCCTGGCCCTCGAAGAACGAGCGCTGCTCACCCCCGGCCCGGGCCGCACCGCCGACGAGGCCGCCACCGAAGCCGGCCTCTCCCTCCCCCGGTATGCCGACCAACTGCGCACCGCGGCCCGCACCTTTGACGACGTCACATACGGCGGCCGCCCCGGCACGGAACCGGCGTACGCCCTCCTCACCACCCTCGACAGGGACCTACAGCGCGCCAAGCCGGACCTCGCCACGGCCTCGACGAGGAGCCGCGGATGACCACGGCCGCCCCCACGCTCTCCACCACGCCCCGTCACCTCTGGACCAGGTCGCGCGGCCCCCTGCTCGCGCTCCTCCTGCTCGTCATCAGCGGCCTGGTCCTCGCGGCCTTGCAGTCGGGCGAGCACCACGGCCGACTCGACCCCCGTTCCGCGGACCGCTCCGGAAGTCGCGCACTCGCCCAACTCCTCGCCGCACACGGCGTCTCCATCCAAGTCGCGACCACCGCCGAGGAGGCCGCCGCAGCGGCCGGCCCCGGCACCACCCTGCTGATCAGCGACCCCGACGTCCTGACCACCTCTCAGCTGACGGGCCTGCACACCGCGACAGCACACACGTCGGGACGCACCGTCCTGCTCGCCCCCGGCCTCTCCGCTCTCGAAGCCTTCGCACCCGGCGTCCAGCTGGTGCCGCCGACACGCAACGCGCCACGCCGGCCGACCTGTTCTCTCCCCGAGGCCCGGCGCGCCGGCAACGCCCTCCTCGGCGGCCTGCGCTACGTCACCTCCGCCGACGGCGCCGACCGCTGCTACACCAGCGGTGGCCGACCCACCCTGCTGCGCCTGCCGGCTCCCCCCTCCGGCCGCGACACGGTGCTCCTCGGCTCCGCCGACTTCCTCTACAACCAGCATCTCGCCGCACACGGCAACGCCTCGCTGGCACTGCAACTGCTCGGTGCCCACAAGCATCTGATCTGGTACCTCCCCTCCGTCAGCGACCCGTCGTCCGCCCCGGACAACGAGCGCGGTTTCCTCGACCTCATCCCCTCCGGCTGGCGCTGGGCCCTGCTCCAACTCGCCCTCGCCGCCGTCTGCGCAGCCCTCTGGCGCGCTCGACGACTCGGCCCCCTGGTGCACGAAAGGCTCCCGGTCACCGTCCCCGCCGCCGAGACCACCGAAGGCCATGCGCGCCTCTACGAACAGGCCAACGCCCGTGACCGGGCATCAGCCGTGCTGCGCTCCGCAACCCGCACCCGACTCGCCCCGCTCATCGGTGTGCCCCCGGCACACACCCACACCCCCGACATCCTTCTACCGGCCATCCACGCCCACTTGGGCTCCGCGCCTGACGCCGGAACAGACCTCCACGCACTGCTCTTCGGTCCGGCCCCCACGGACGACCGGGCACTCGTGCGCCTGGCCGACCAACTCGATGCACTCGAATCCTCGATCGTTTCCCAAGAGAGGCACGCCCCCCGTGAGCACCCCGACCGCTGACCGCGCCCGAGCCTCCCTTGAGGACCTGCGCACCGAGATAGCCAAGGCCGTCGTAGGCCAGGACCCCGCCGTCACCGGCCTGGTCGTGGCACTCCTCTGCCGCGGTCACGTGCTCCTCGAAGGCGCCCCCGGCGTCGCCAAGACCCTGCTCGTACGCGCCCTGTCGACCGCCCTCGAACTCGACACCAAGCGCGTCCAGTTCACCCCCGACCTGATGCCGAGCGACGTGACCGGTTCACTGGTCTACGACGCCCGCAGCGCCGAGTTCTCGTTCCAGCCGGGCCCGGTCTTCACCAACCTGCTGCTCGCAGACGAGATCAACCGCACGCCCCCCAAGACACAGGCGTCCCTGCTCGAAGCGATGGAAGAGCGCCAGGTGACGGTCGACGGCACACCCCGTCCCCTCCCCGAGCCGTTCCTCGTGGCCGCCACCCAGAACCCGGTGGAGTACGAGGGCACCTATCCGCTGCCCGAGGCCCAACTCGACCGCTTCCTGCTAAAGCTGACGGTCCCGCTCCCCGCGCGCCAGGACGAGATCGACATCCTCACCCGCCACGCCGCCGGATTCAGCCCCCGCGATCTGGCCGCCGCCGGACTGCGCCCCGTAGCCTCCACCGCCGACCTCGATGCGGCCCGAGCCGCGGTCGCCAAGACCTCGATATCCCCCGAAGTCACCGGCTATATCGTCGATATCTGCCGTGCCACCCGCGAATCCCCCTCGCTCTCTCTCGGTGTCTCCCCTCGAGGGGCCACCGCTCTGCTGTCGACCTCACGTGCCTGGGCCTGGCTCACCGGCCGCGACTATGTCACCCCTGACGACGTCAAAGCCCTCGCCCTTCCGACGCTCCGTCACCGCATCCAACTCCGCCCTGAAGCGGAGATGGAAGGAGTCACCGCAGACTCCGTGATCAATGCCGTACTCGCTCATCTCCCTGTCCCCCGCTGAGCTGACACCGTGGCCCTGACCGGACGCACCGCCCTCATCTCCGCACTCGGAGCCCTCTTCGTCGGCTTCGTGCTGCCCAGCTGGCTCGGCATCCTCACCGTCCAACTCGCCTTGCTGATAGCAATTTTGTGCGACCTGGCGCTCGCCGCGCCAGTGCGAAAGCTGCACTTCACCCGAACTGGTGACACAAGCGTTCGACTAACAGGCGAAGCTCACATACACCTCACCCTCACCAATCCCAGCCGCCGCACCCTGCGCGCCCACATCCGCGACGCCTGGCCCCCGAGCTCCTTCCGCCCGGGCACGGACATCCCCGCATCCCGCCATACCGTCCGCGTTCCCGCCGCCGAACGCCGGCGCCTCACCACCACGCTCCACCCCACCCGCCGCGGCGACCACCACGCCGTCCGCGTCACCGTCCGCTCCTACGGTCCGCTCGGCCTGGCCGCACGTCAGGGAAACCACCACGTCCCCTGGACCCTGCGCGTCCTGCCGCCGTTCGCCAGCCGCAAGCACCTCCCCGCCAAGCTCGCCCGGCTCCGTGAACTCGACGGCCGCACCAGCATCCTGACCCGCGGCGACGGCACCGAATTCGACAGCCTCCGGGACTACACCCCCGGCGACGACACCCGCTCCATCGACTGGCGGGCCACCGCCCGCCGCCAGGACCTCGCCGTCCGCACCTGGCGCCCCGAACGCGACCGCCGCATCCTGCTCGTCCTGGAAACCGGCCGCACCTCGGCCGGCCGCGTCGGCGACATCCCGCGCCTCGACGCTTCCATGGACGCCGCTCTCCTCCTCGGCACCCTCGCCGCCCGGGCCGGCGACCGCGTGGACCTGCTCGCGTACGACCGCCGCGTCCGCGCCTCCGTACAGGGCCGCGCGGCCCGCGACGTCCTGCCGGCCCTGACCGAGGCCCTCGCTCCTCTTGAATCCGAGCTCGTCGAGGCAGACGCCCGCGGCCTGGTCGCCACGATCCACCGTCGCACCCCGCGCCGATCCCTCATCGTGCTCTTCACCGGCCTGGACGCAGCCCCAGTGGAGGAGGCCTTCCTGCCCATCCTCCCCAGCCTCACCCAGCGCAACGAACTCATCGTCGCCGCCGTCGCCGACCCCCGTATCGAGGACATGGCCGCCGGCCGCCACACCCCCCAGGCCGTCTACGCAGCAGCAGCCGCAGAACAGGTCCGCGCCGCCCGCCGTCGCACCGCCGACCGCCTCCGCCACCACGGCATCACCGTCATCGACTCCACCCCGGCCCAGCTGGCCCCCGACCTGGCCGACGCCTACCTCGCCCTGAAGTCCACCGGCCGCCTGTAAAACCCCGGCCGCTCCCGCAAACCCTCCGCGGAAACCTGCCATCGCCTCGGGCAGTGCCCCCTGGCCAAGCTGACGCTGAAAAGCATCACCAGCTGAAACGCCCCCGCTCCCGCCCAGACTCCTTCACCACGCGGGCTCCTGAGACGCACGCGTAGAGGCAACGAGCACATTCCTACAGCAGCCAGGCAGCACAGGACAGCTGTCACGGACTATGGGAACCATGCATCCCGTAGCTCGCAGCCCATAGCCCACAATGCCAAGACGGCACCTTGCCTTCTAGACTTCACCCCCTCTACGGATCAGCGCCCACCGGCCTCCTCTCTCCCCGCATCGCTCGGCATCGCTCGTTGCTCTACTTCCCCTGGCCATCGGTCGGGAACGCGAACGCAGCCCCCTCCCGGATCCTCAACGCCTCTAAAACGCAAAAAAGCCTCGTTCCCCGAGTCGAAACTCGGGGAACGAGGCTTTATCAAAATTAGTTCGGCGGCGTCCTACTCTCCCACAGGGTCCCC
>NZ_JBEZIX010000084.1:4316-28421 GCF_040651315.1 Streptomyces sp. NPDC048506 | reverse complement strand
GAAGTCCGGAGGAGCGGCACCGCACCCGACAAACCCACGCCCGCCGCAGGCGCCACGGCGAGAAACACCCACGGCGGGAAAGACGACAACGTGGGAATCAACCGCGCCGCACGGCGCCTACGCTCGCGACCACCACGAGGCCGATCGCCACGACCTCCACCCAGCCCAGGGCCTGGCCCAGGACGAGGAAGCCGGCGGTTGCCGCCGCGGCCGGTTCCAGGCTCATCATCACGGCGAAGCCGGAGGCCGGCAGCTTGCGCAGGGCGAGGAGTTCCAGGGTGTACGGCAGGACGGACGACAGCAGGGCGACCGCGGCGCCCAGGCCCAGGGTGACCGGGTTCAGCAGCGCCGTGCCCGCGCTGACGATGCCGAGCGGCAGGCTGAGCACCGCGGCGACGGTCATGGCCAGCGCCAGCCCGTCCGCCTGGGGGAAGCGCTGTCCCGTGCGGGCGGAGAGCAGGATGTACGCGGCCCACAGCCCGCCGGCCGCCAGCGCGTAACCGGCGCCGACGAGGTTCAGCCCGTCGAAGCCCGCGCGCCCCAGCAGTGCCACCCCGCCGAACGCCAGCGCGGCCCACAGCAGGCTGAGCAGCCGGCGCGAGGTGGCCACCGACAGGATCAGCGGTCCGAGGAACTCCAGGGTGACCCCCGCGCCCAGCGGGATGCGGTCGATCGCCTGGTAGAAGAGCGAGTTCATGCCGGCCAGGGCGACACCGAAGGCCAGTACCGTGCCCCAGTCGCCGCGCGTGTACCCCCGCACCCTGGGGCGGCAGGCGACCAGCAGCACCAGGGCGGCGACCACCAGCCGCAGGGTGACCACGCCCAGCGCGCCGGCCCGCGGGAACAGCAGCACCGCCACCGATGCGCCGAACTGGAGCGCGACGATCCCGCCGATCACCAGCGCCACCGACGCGATCCGCCCGCGCGCACCCGCCCCGGCGGCGGCCTCGGCCGTCAGCACCTCGGGGGAGGGCGGGACGGGGAGCGGAACCCCGCCGGCCGACGGGGTCGAACCCATGGACGAAGCGGCTGATGCGTGTCCCTCTGGACTGGCGGGGGAAGCGTTCACCCCACCACGCTAAGGCCCGCCCGTCGGTCCGTGAAATGCCTTTTCGCCTGTTGTTATGCTCCGCGCGCATGAGCATCGAGCTGCGTCATTTCCGCTGCTTCCTCGCCGTCGCCGACACTTTGAACGTCACCCGCGCCGCCGAGCGCCTGCACCTGACGCAGCCGGCGGTCTCCCGTACGCTCCGGCAGCTCGAACAGGGACTGGGCGTCCGCCTCGTCGACCGCTCCACCCACCACCTCGCGCTCACCCCCGACGGCGAGTCCTTCCGCGACCAGGCGGCCATCGCCGTGACCGCGTTCGACCGCGCGCTCCGCCAGGCCCACCGCACCGCCTGGCCGCTGCGGCTGGGCCACGCCTGGTCGGCGGCCGGTACGGACACCACCGCCCTGCTCCGCCGCTGGCACGAGGAGCACCCCGACACCCCGCTCGAACTCCTCCGCATCGACGACCGCACGGCCGGTCTGGCCCGCGGCGACGTGGACGCGGCCCTGCTGCGCGGCGAGGTCCGCACCCCCGGCCTGGTCACCGAGCAGCTCACCACCGAGCCCCGGGTCGCCGGCCTGCCCGCCGACGACCCGCTGGCCCACCGCACCGCCCTCTCCCTCGCCGAGCTGGCCGACCGCACCATCGTCCTCAACATCGTCTCCGGCACCACCACCCTCGACCTGTGGCCCGCCGACGCCCGTCCCACGTCCACCCTCACCATCGGCAACACCGACGACTGGATCGCCGCGATCACCGGCGGCCGTGCGGTGGGCGTCACCACCACCGCCACCGCGGAGATGCACCCCCACCCGTCGATGGCCTACGTCCCCCTCGTCGACGCACCCCCGGTCCCGGTCGTCATCGCCCGACGCGACGGCCCGGGCCACCCCCGCGTTCCGGACCTGATCGCCCTGGCCCACGAGGTCATGGGCCACCGCCGCACCCGGACGTGACCGACGGGCCCGCTGGACGCGGGAGACCTGGTGGTGCGTCGGGTGGCCTCGCCGCCGTAGGGCTGGGGGCACGGGCGGGTCATGGCGCGGGGCGGTCCTCCTCCCCCAGGGCCTGCGCGAGCACCTCCGCCAGGTGTCGTCCGGGCCGGTCGCCCAGCTGGGACAGCTGGGTGCGGCAGGAGAAGCCGTCCGCGAGGATCTCCGCCTCGGGGGCCGACGCCCTTACGGCGGGCAGCAGTTGGTCCTCGGCGCAGGCGACGGAGACGGCGTAGTGGCCGCGTTCGAAGCCGAAGTTGCCGGCGAGGCCGCAGCAGCCGCCGCTCAGTGCGCCGGTGAGGCCGGCGCGTTCGCGGAGGCGGCGGTCGGCGGCGTCGCCCAGGACCGCGTGCTGGTGGCAGTGGGTCTGGCCGGCGACGGGGCGGTCCAGCCGCGGCGGCTGCCAGTCGGGGGCCAGCTCCTCCAGGGTTTCCGCGAAGGTGCGGACGTTCGAGGCGAGTTGGACCGCCCTGGGGTCGTCCGGGAGGAGTTCGGGGAGGTCGGTGCGGAGGGTCGCGGCGCAGCTCGGCTCCAGGACGACCAGGGGGCGGCCGCGGCGCACCAAGGGGGTCAGGACCTCGACGGTGCGGCGCATCACGGCGCGGGCCCGGTCGAGTTGGCCGGTGGAGACATAGGTCAGGCCGCAGCACAGCGGGCGGTGCCGGCGCGTCGGCAGGCGCAGGCCGGAGCGCGCTGGGGCGGCCGGCGGCAGCAGCGGGCGGAGGCCGGCGGCTTCCAGGACGCGTACCGCGGACCGGCCCACCTGCGGGGAGAGGTGGTTGGTGAAGGTGTCCGGCCAGAGGATGACCGTGCGTCCGGGTGGCGCCTGGTCCGCGGTGGTGCCCCGACGGCGCCACCACCAGCGGGCGAAGGTCTCGGTGGCCAGCGGCGGGATGGGGCGTTCGGGGGCGATGCCGGCGAGGCGTTTGGCGGGGGCGGCCAGCGGTGTGCGGGCCAGGGCGTTGAGGGCGGGGGCCGCGGGTGCCGCGAGGTGCAGCCATTGCGGGAGGCGGCCCATGGAGTAGTGGGCGGCGGGGCGCAGCCGGCCCTGGTAGTGGTGGTGGAGGAACTCCGCCTTGTAGGTGGCCATGTCGACGCCGACCGGGCAGTCGCTGCGGCAGCCCTTGCAGGACAGGCAGAGGTCGAGGGCGTCGTGCACCTCGGGTGAGCGCCAGCCGTCGGTGAGCACCTCGCCGGCGAGCATCTCGTGCAGCAGTCGGGCCCGGCCGCGGGTGGAGTGCGCCTCCTCGCCGGTGGCGCGGAAGGACGGGCACATGACGTCGGTGGAGCCGGCCGGCAGGGCGGCGGCACGGCACTTGGCGACGCCGACGCAGCGGCGCACGGCGGCGGAGAAGTCGCCGTTGTCGTGCGGGTAGGAGAAGGCGACCGGGACGGGTCGCTTCGGCAGCGGGTCGAAGCGGAGGTTCTCGTCGAGCCGGGCGGGGCGGACGAGCATGCCGGGGTTGAGGCCGCCTGCGGGGTCCCAGAGGTCCTTGAACCGCGCGAACACCTCCACCAGGTGCGGTCCGTACATCCTGGGGAGGAGTTCGGCGCGGGCCTGGCCGTCGCCGTGTTCGCCGGAGAGCGAGCCGCCGTGGGAGACCACCAGGTCGGCCAGGTCGGAGGAGAAGTCGCGGAAGCGGCGGATGCCCGGCGGCGTCAGCAGGTCGAAGTCGATGCGGACGTGGATGCAGCCGTCGCCGAAGTGGCCGTAGGGGGTGCCGCGCAGGCCGTGCTGGGCGAGGAGGGCGCGGAAGTCCCGCAGGTACGGCCCGAGTCGGGCCGGCGGTACGGCGCAGTCCTCCCAGCCGGGCCAGGCCTCTCTGCCGTCGGACGTCCGGGTGGCGGTGCCGGAGGCGTCCTCACGGATCCGCCACAGGGCGCGCTGGCCGGCCGGGTCGGTGACGACCGTGTGGGCGGTGGTGCCGTCCGCCGCGGCCCGGCAGAGCGCCGCGGCGCGGGCGGCTGCCTCGCCGGGGCTCTCACCGCCCATCTCCACGAACAACCAGGCGCCGCCCGCGGGCAGTCCGGCCGCGTCGCCCACCAGGTCGGCGGCCATGCCTTCCACCGTCATCGGCTGGTGCGCAAGGAGCGTGTGGGCGGCCTCGGCGGCGGCGCCCTCGTCGGGGTAGCCGAGGACCGCGAGGACCCGGGCGGCCGGGGTCCGCACCAGGTGGACGGTCGCCTCGGTCAGCACGCCGAGGGTGCCCTCGCTGCCGGTGAGGGCACGGGCCAGGTCGGTGCCCGCCTCCGGGAGCAGCGCGTCCAGGGCGTAGCCGGAGATCCGGCGGGGGAGGTCGGGGTAGCCGGTGCGCAGGACCGCCAACTCCGCGTCGACCAGCGCCTTCACGCCGTCCCGGAGGCGGGGTGGCAGTCCGGTGGGGGCGCCGCCGGGGTCGGTGCCGCGGGCGGCGGTGACCGGCTCGCCGCCGTAGGTCAGCAGCTCCAGGGCGTGGACGTTGTCGGCGGTGGTGCCCCAGGTCACCGAGTGCGAGCCGCAGGAGTTGTTGCCGATCATGCCGCCGAGGGTGCAGCGGCTGTGGGTGGAGGGGTCGGGGCCGAAGGTCAGGGCGTGCGGGGCGGCGGCGGAGCGGAGGTCGTCCAGCACCACGCCGGGCTGCACGACGGCGGTACGGGCGGCGGGGTCCAGGGAGACGATCCGCCGCATGTGCCGGGTGAAGTCCAGCACCACGCCGACGCCGGTCGCCTGTCCGGCGATGCTGGTCCCACCGCCGCGCGGCACCACCGGCACGCCGTGCTCCCGGCACACCCGTAGCGCCGCCGCGACGTCCTCGGCGTCCCGGGGCGCGACCACCGCCCTGGGCACCCGCCGGTAGTTGGACGCGTCCATCGTCACAAGCGCCCGGTCGGCCGCGGCGAACGAGACCTCCCCCCGTACCGCGGCCGACAGCTCCTTCGCCAGGTCCCGCTGCTCCGTCTCGGTGCGATCAGCCATGTCCCCAGCCTGCCCACTGAGGCGGGGTCATGCGACGACCGGTTCGCCCACCGGCGTCGCGGCCCCGGCCGGGTGGAAGCGGAAGGCGTCGTCCGGGTCGTGCGCGGCCTTCAGCGCGGCCAGCCGCCGGTGCTCCTCGGCGTCGTGCACGCTACGGGCCACCTCCGCCGCGTCCGGCCGCTGCCCGTGGCCACCGAAGAGGAAGTTCACGCTCCGGCCGAGCCGCCAGGGCTCCACCGCCGCCAACGCCTCGGCGTGCAGGACCCGTACGGTCGCCAGGGCCGCGTCGGCGTCCGCGCCCGTCAGCGGCGACAGCAGGCGCAGGGCGTAGCGGGCGGCGCGGTGGCCGACCGTGCCGGGCCCACCGGACGCCGCCAGCGCGCCCCCCAGGTGGTTGAGCTGCACCACGCACATCACGGGGGCGGCCGGCCCGGTCAGTGCGGCCACCCGGCGCAGTGCCGCCGCGTCCAGCCCGCCCAGCAACGCGTTGTCGCCGTCGTAGGCGTGCGGGTCGCTCGGGTCGCGGTGGATGGTGTGCGACTCCTCGTAACGCATCTCGCGCAGGTCGTCGCTCACCCGCGGCCCCACCGCGCGCAGCGGCGCGACCAGCCGCTCGCCGTCCTCGGCACTGCCGGTGTAGGCGATCCGGATCTGGGCGAGGTGGCGGCCGCGCAGCGGTGCGGGCAGCTGCGGCAGGTCGGGGTAGGCGATCAGCGCGACCGAGGACGTCAGCTCGTCCGGGACGGTCTCGGTCCAGCGCAGATAGGCCGCCAGCGCCTCGTCGATCCGCTCCTCGCCGAACACCAGCTGACCGCCGTAGATCCGGGCCACCGGCATCAGTGCGAACTCCATCGCGGTGACCACCCCGAGGCCGTGGCCGCCGCCGAGCAGCGCCCCGAACAGTTCGGGGTCGCGCTCCGCGGTGAGGTGCCGCTGCCGGCCGTCGGCGGTGACCAGGTCGACGGAGCGCACATGGTCCGCGGCGTAGCCGTAGGTGCGGGCCAGCACGCCGACGCCGCCGCCGAGGGTGTACGAGACGACGCCGACTCCCGGCGACGAGCCGTTGAGCGGGGCCAGTCCGTGCGGCGCGGCGGCCTCGACGACCTGGCCCCAGACGGCGCCGGCCTCGACCCGCGCGGTGCCGGCCGCCGGGTCGACCCGTACGCCGGCCATCCGCCGGGTGCTGATCAGCAGCCCGCCGTCGGTGGCCGTGGACAGCCCGTGCCCGGTCGCCTGGACGGCGACCGGCAGCCCCTGGTCACGGGCGAAGCGCACCGCGGCGACCACGTCCTCGGCCCGCTCCGCGGCGACGACGACCGCCGGCCGGTGCCGGGCCGCCAGCTGGAACCCGGACCGCTCGGCGTCGTAGCCGTCGTCGCCGGGGACCAGGACCGGGCCCCGGACCCCTCGTACCAGGGCGGTGAGGGCGGCGGGGTCGAGGGCGGGGGCGGTCTGCGGGGCGGCGGTCTGCGCGCGGTCGTTGATCTCCATGCCCCGCACTCTGGCGGCATAAGTTGACACCTGCCGTCATATATAAAACGGGGTGTGAAGTCGGACCGTCTGCTCTCGATCCTGCTGCTGCTCCAGACCCGCGGCCGGGTGCCCGCCAGCGAGCTCGCCGAGCGGCTGGAGGTCTCCACCCGCACCGTCTACCGGGACGTCGAGTCGCTGTCGGCGGCCGGGGTCCCGGTCTACGCCGAGCGCGGCCGGCACGGCGGGATCGCCCTGCTGCCCGGCTTCCGTACCGACGTCACCGGGCTGACCACCGACGAGGCGCGGGCCCTGTTCGTCCTGGCCGCACAGGGCGCGCACACCGCCCTCGGCCTGGACGACGCGCTCGGCTCGGCGCTGCGCAAGGTGATGGCCGCGCTGCCCGCGCCGCACCGCCCGGCCGCGGAGCTGACCGGCCGCCGCATCCTGGTCGACCCCGACCGGTGGCTCGGCGGCCCCCGCCCCACCGTCGACCTGGACGCCCTGCACACCGCCGTCTTCACCGACCACCGGCTGCGCATCCGCTACCGGCACAGCGGTCAGACCCGGCTGCGGACCTACACCGTCGACCCGTACGGGCTGGTGGCCAAGGCCGGGACCTGGTACCTCGTCGCGGACCGGCGCGGCCGTCCGCAGCTGTTCCGGGCCGACCGGGTGGCGTCCGCGACACTGACCGACGCGCCGGTGCGGCGCCGACCGGGCGTGGAGCTGGCCGAGGTCTGGCAGCAGCTGCGGCGCCAGGTCGAGGACCGGCCCGCGGGCGTGCGGATCACCGCCCGGATCCGGCGGGACCGGCTGGACCTGGCCGTACGGATCCTGGGCGGGGCGCTGACCGGCCCGCCCCGCGCGGCGGACCCGGGGCAGGGCGACGACGGGTGGGCCACCGTCGAACTGGCCTACCCGGTGGTCGACGCCGTCCGCCAACTGCTCCAGTTCGGCGACTCCCTGGAGGTGCTGGACCCGCCCGAGGCCCGCCGGATCATCGCCGACGCCGCCGCCGCGATCACCACCGTCTACGCCACCGCCGCCCGGCACCCGTAGCAACCCGCCGCCCGCTGCCCGCTGCCCGCTGCCCGCTGCCCGGCACCCATAGCAGCCCGCCCCGGCACCGGTAGCAGCCGCACTGTCCGCCGTACGGTCCCCGCTCATCTCACCCGCTGGACGTGCCGCCGGGCCCCGCAGGACGACGGATTAGGCTTCCTCCGTGGCTGATATCCAGATTCCCGCTGACATCAAGCCCGCCGACGGTCGCTTCGGCGCGGGCCCCTCCAAGGTGCGTACGGAGGCGCTCGGCGCCCTGGCCGCCACCGGCACCTCCCTGCTCGGCACGTCCCACCGCCAGGCCCCGGTCAAGAACCTGGTCGGCAAGGTGCGCGACGGCGTGCGCGACCTCTTCCAGCTCCCCGAGGGCTACGAGGTCGTCCTCGGCAACGGCGGCTCCACCGCGTTCTGGGACATCGCGACGCACGGTCTGATCGAGCGCAAGTCCCAGCACCTCTCCTTCGGCGAGTTCTCCTCGAAGTTCGCCAAGGCCGCCAAGCTGGCGCCGTGGCTGGAGGAGCCCACCGTCATCTCCGCCGACCCGGGCAGCCACCCCGACCCGGAGGCCGAGGCGGGCGTGGACGTCTACGCCTTCACCCACAACGAGACCTCGACCGGCGTCGCCGCCCCCATCCGGCGCGTCCCGGGCGCCGACGCCGGCTCCCTGGTCCTGGTCGACGCCACCTCCGGCGCCGGCGGCCTGCCCGTCGACATCGCGGAGACCGACGTCTACTACTTCGCCCCGCAGAAGTCCTTCGCCTCCGACGGCGGGCTGTGGATCGGCGTGTTCTCCCCCGCCGCCCTGGAGCGCGCCCGCGCCGTCCATGCGTCCGGCCGCCACGTCCCGGAGTTCTTCTCGCTCCCCACGGCGATCGACAACTCGCTCAAGAACCAGACGTACAACACCCCGGCCCTCGCCACCCTCTTCCTGCTCAACGAGCAGCTGGAGTGGATCAACGGCCAGGGCGGTCTGGACTGGTCGGTGCGCCGCACCGCCACCTCCTCGCGCACCCTCTACGGCTGGGCCGAGGACTCCAAGTACGCCACCCCGTTCGTCACCGACCCGGCCAAGCGCTCGCAGGTCATCGGCACGATCGACTTCACCGAGGACATCGACGCGGCGGCCGTCGCCAAGGTGCTGCGCGCCAACGGCATCGTCGACACCGAGCCGTACCGCAAGCTCGGCCGCAACCAGCTGCGGATCGCGATGTTCCCGGCCATCGACCCGTCGGACGTCGAGGCTCTGACGGCCTGCATCGACTACGTGATCGGCCGGCTGCCGTAGCGGCCGTGGCGTGACGCCCCACGACGGGCCCCGGCGGACGACCGCCGGGGCCCGTCGGCGTGCCGGACCGCGAACGGCGGCCGGCGCGCGCCCACGAGGACGCGACGGGCGGCGCGGAGCAAGACCACCCGAACGGCCCCCGCCGGGGTCCCCCGAACGGACGCACCGGGGAATGACGAAAACGGGCCGGATATGCCTGTATGGGAGGCATGACGACTCCCCCCAGCCCAGGCCTCGCCCCCTTCGAGCGGCAAGGGGCGATTTTGCTGACCACGTACAAGCGGGACGGCACCGGCGTCGGCACACCGGTCAACATCGCCGTCGACGGCGACCACGCCTACATCCGCACGTACGGCGACGCCTGGAAGGCCAAACGGATGCGGAACTTCCCGGAGGTGGAGATCTGCGCCTCCACCTGGCGGGGGCGCCCCACCGGACCGACCGTCAGGGCGCGGGCGCGGCTGCTGGATCCGCAGACCCGGGAGTACCGCCGGGCCGAGCGCTCGCTGACCCGGAAGTACCCGCTGATCCACGGGCTGTTGGTGCCCCTGGCGCACCGACTGAAGAAGCAGCGGACGCTCCACTACGAACTGCGGCTGGTCCCCGACCAGGAGGACTGAGCCCACCGGCACCGGGCCGGCCTGGGGCCTCTCCGACGGGTCGGGGTCGGACAGGCCCTCGGGCCCGGTCACCGGCGGCGCTACGAGCGCCGCCGCAGCAGCCTCCGCACGGCGACGACCAGCGCCGTCGCCAGTGCGAGGACCATCGCCCCCTTGACGAAACCGGGGTTCGGGTCCGTGCCTGCCGCACCGGAACTCGCCCCGCCGCCACGGTGGTTGGCGGATCCACCGGCGCCCTGGCCGCCGTCCGCCGACCCGTCGTCCTCCTTCGCCGACTCCGGTAGCTGCGCACCGCTCAGGCCGACGGGCGTGACGCCGCTGTCGCGGCCCTCGGAGCCGTACATCAGGGTGCGGCCGTCCCGGGTGAAGGTGACCGACTCGCCCTGCTGCTGGATCGGCACGCCCACGCTGCCGAGGTCCTTGGGACGGCCGTCCTGCCAGCGGTAGATCCGGGCACCGAAGTAGCTGCGCAGCACCAGCCGGGTGCCGTCCGGCGAGAACGCGCCGTCGGTCACCCACAGGTCGACCGGCGCGACCTTGCGGAAGGTGTTGGTGCCGGTGGTGGACAGGTGCTGCGGCCCCTCGTAGAGCGCACCGCCGCCGTCCTGCTTCTTGCTGGCGAGGTAGACCCGGCCCGTCCTGGGGTGCACCATCAGCGCCTCGGCGTCCCGCGGGCCGTCCGCGTACACCACCGAGAACTGGGTCGCGGTGACCGTGGCGTCGCGCAACCGCCGTGGCTCCGGGAAGCGGTAGATCCAGACGTGGTTCCACGTGCCGCCGAGGTTGTCACCGATGTCGCCGACGTAGACGTTGCCGTCCGGGCCGATCGAGATCGCCTCGACATCGCGCGGGGTGCCGATGTCGCGCAGGGTGATCCTGGCGACCGTACGGCCGGTCCTGCCGTCGACGGCGTAGACGTAGGGGCCGTCGTCGCTGTCGTTGTGGGTCCAGTAGACGCCGGGGTGCGCGCGGCTGGCGGCCAGACCGCTGGACTCGGTGATCCGCGGGTCGCCGATGGTGAAACCCGAGGGCTCGTCGGCCACCGCGGGCACGGCGAACGCGGTGGACACGGCCCAGAGGATCCCCGCGGCCCCGGCCGCGCGCAGAAGCGAACGCATGGGCACAGACTGCCATCCCGGGGCCCGGCCCGTGGGCGTGGCCAGCGTCACGTACCCGTCGGTAGGGGTTCTCGGACATCATGTCCCGATGAGGATCATGTTCGTCGGTGACTCCATGACGATCGGCAGCACCGGCGATTTCACCTGGCGCTACCGGATGTGGCAGCACCTGAACGCGGCCTTCGACGGCCCGCACCGCATCGTCGGCCCGCGCCGCACGCTCCACGACCCCGCCCAGGACGCCGCCACCTCCCACGCCTACGCCGACCCCGCCTTCCCGGAGGACGCCCGGTGCCACCTCGCCGGCTGGGGCGAGGGCTGGCTGCACATGGCGCCGGTGATCGGCGACGCGGTACGCCGGTACGACGTCGACACCCTGCTGGTCTCGCTCGGCCTGATCGACCTCGGCTTCTACACCAACGCCGAGCAGACCGCGGAGAACGTACGGGAGTTCGTGACCGGGGCGCGGGCCGCGGCACCGCACATACGGGCCGTGCTGATGCCCGTCATACCCAACGTCCGGGCGGCGGCGGACCCCGCGTTCGGCGCCCAGTGCACCCGCTTCAACGAGCTGCTGGCCAAGGCCGTCGCCGACCTCTCCACCCCCACCTCACCGCTGCTGCTGGCCTCCGAGCCGGCGGACTGGGAGACCGACCGCGCGACGTACGACGGGACGCACCCCTCCCCGTGGGGCGAACACCTGCTGGCGGGGGCGTTCGCCGATGCGATGCACCAGGCGTGGGGCGTCGGATCCCGGTACCGGCTCGGGGAACCGGCGACCGGCGCCGTTCCCTCCGCCTGAAGCCACACCCCCGAAGCCACACCCCCGAAGCCCTCCACCTGAGCCCTCCGCCTGAAGCCCGGCCCAACTCGCCGACGGTCCTTGCTTCGAGCGCACTTCAAGGCGTTGGCTGGGCAACCATGAAGTACACGCAGCTCGGACGCACCGGACTCAAGGTCAGCCGACTCGTCCTCGGCACGATGAACTTCGGGCCCCAAACGGACGAGGCCGACAGCCACCGCATCATGGACGCGGCGCTCGACGCCGGCATCAACTTCTTCGACACCGCCAACGTCTACGGCTGGGGCGCCAACAAGGGCCGCACGGAAGAGATCATCGGCTCGTGGTTCGCCAAGGGCGACGGCCGGCGGGACAAGACCGTGCTGGCCACCAAGGTCTACGCCAACATGGCACCCGACGGCGACACGGTCTGGCCCAACCACGACAAGCTCTCCGCCCTCAACATCCGGCGGGCGGTGGACGCCAGCCTCAAGCGGCTGGGAACCGACTACCTCGACCTCTACCAGTTCCACCACGTCGACCGGGACACGCCCTGGGACGAGATCTGGCAGGCCATGGACGTACTCGTCCAGCAGGGCAAGATCCTCTACGTGGGGTCCTCCAACCACGCCGGCTGGCACCTCGCCCAGGCCAACGAGACCGCCCGGCGCCGTGGATCGTACGGCCTGGTCAGCGAGCAGTGCCTGTACAACCTGGCCGAGCGGCGGGCCGAGATGGAGGTCATCCCGGCCGCCCAGGGCTACGGCATGGGCGTCATCCCCTGGTCACCGCTGCACGGCGGGCTGCTCGGCGGCGCGATCCGCAAGGAGCGCGCGGGCGGCGGATCCCGCTCGGTCTCCGGCCGCTCGGCCGACGCCCTCGCCAACTCCGCGATCCGCACCCAGATCCAGTCCTACGAGGACCTGCTCGCCAAGCACGGCCTGGAGCCGGGCGAGGTGGCACTGGCCTGGCTGCTGACCCGTCCCGGCGTCACCGGGCCGATCGTCGGCCCGCGCACCACCGACCAGCTCGACTCCGCGCTGCGCGCCGTCGAGCTGGAGCTGTCGGAGGAGCTGCTCGCCGCACTCGACGAGATCTTCCCCGGCCCGGGGCCGTCGCCGGAGGCCTTCGCCTGGTGAGCCGACGGCGAGCGGTGCGCTGACGGCGGGCGGGCGGTGTCCTTACGGCGAGCGGTGCGCTGAGCGCCGCGCGGCGCTCAGCGCACCGCGGCCGCCACGATCACGACGACGAGCAGCACGACGAACAGGCCGGACATGATCCGGTTACGGGTCTTCGGGTCCACCCCATGAGCGTAACCGGGGTGGACCCGAACGTTTCACCGGGCCGCTCGCCACCCCCTCACCCGGCCGGGAGACGGAACTCCACGCCGCCCGTGACTCACTCGCCCAGCGGCCAGGAGGCGATCTCCTCGTAGTGCGGCTGGTCTCCGGCCACGCCGCGGACGGGCGGGTGGCTGCGCATCAGGGAGAGCCTCCCGACCGTCCAGCGGGAGCCGACGAATTCCGTCAGGGCGGTCGCATAGGGAGCCAGGCGCAGGGCCGGGACGCGGTTCCTGGCGAGGGTGAGGTGGGGGGTGTACGGGCGGTGCTCGTCCGCCATGGCGACACCGGCCCGGCGCCCCGCGGCCGCCGCCGCATCGGCGAGCCGGCGCATGGCCAGGCGGTCACCGTCGGCCCCGACCCACACCACCCGGTCGGCGAACCGCCCGCCGCCGGCGATCCACAGCTCGTACGGGTCGCGCCGGTGGGCCGCACGGGCCAGGCGTTCCTTGAGGTCGGGGAGGACGTCTGCGGAGACCTCGCCGTAGAAGGCGAGGGTGAAGTGCCAACCGTCCCGGCCGGTCCAGCGCAGCCGCTCGGCGGCCGGCAGCCGCTGCAACAGCGCCACCTCGACGGCCAGTTCCCGGAGCGCGGGGGCGGGGGGCAGAACCGCGGCGAAGAGTCTCATGGGCCAGGCGTACGTCGTGCCGCCGCCGTCGTCAATTCCGCCGGATCCCCCGCCTTCCGCCGGATCCCCCGCCTTCCGGCGGGGCCGATCGCCGCGACGGGCGGCACCGCTCCTTCTGCGAGGTGAGGTGGGGTGGGGTGGGGTGGCACGGGACTGCGCTCCGCTCCGCCCCACCACACCGCACCCCGCCCCACCGCACGGCTCGCTCCCTACGCCGCCGGGGCGAGCTCCGTTTCGGACGGAGCGGCCTGCCCCCGGGCCCGGGGCACGAACGCCACGTGCTGATGCCCGCGGCGCAGGTCGATCTTGAGACGGAGGTCGCCCGCCCGGGCCAGGACCAGGCCGATCAGGGCCGCGGCCGCCATGGAGATCACACCCCCGGTGAGGAAGCCGACGCGGGCGCCGAACGCGTCGGTGACCCAGCCGACGACGGGAGCGCCGAGCGGCGTACCGCCCATGAAGACCATCATGAACAGACTCATCACCCGGCCGCGCATCGCCGGATCGGTGGCCATCTGGACACTGGAGTTCGCGGTGACGTTGATCGTCAGGCCGACCAGGCCGATGGGCGCGAGGAGAGCCGCGAAGACCCAGAAGGAGGGGGCGAGGGCCGCGGTCACCTCCAGCAGGCCGAAGAGCATCGCCGCCCCGACCAGCAGCCGTAGACGCGAGCTGCCACGGCGGGCCGCGAGCAGCGCGCCGATCAGGGAGCCGGCCGCCATCAGGCCGTTGAACAGCGCATAGGTGCCCGCGCCCTGGTGGAAGACGCGGTAGACGAACGCGGTGAGCCAGATCGGGAAGTTGAAGCCGAAGGTGCCGATGAAACCGACCAGGACGATGGGCCAGACGAGGTCGGGGCGCCCGGAGACGTAGCGCAGGCCCTCGCGGAGCTGGCCCTTGCTGCGCGGGACCCGGTCGACCTTGTGCAGTTCGGCGGTACGCATCATCAGCAGGCCGGCCACCGGCGCCATGAACGACAGGCCGTTGAAGAGGAAGGCCCAGCCGCTGCCGAAGGCGGTGATCAGGACACCGGCCACGGCGGGGCCGATCAGCCGGGCGGACTGGAAGTTGGCGGAGTTGAGGCTCACCGCGTTGCGCAGCTCGTCCTGGCCGACCATCTCGGAGACGAACGCCTGCCGGGCGGGGTTGTCGACGACGGTGACCAGACCGAGGAGGAAGGCGACCAGGTAGACGTGCCAGACCTGCACCTGACCGCTGAGCGTGAGCACGGCGAGGGCCAGGCCGGTCAGACCCATGGCGGACTGGGTGAGCAGCAGCAGCCTGCGCTTGGCGAAGCGGTCGGCGATGACACCGCCGTAGAGCCCGAAGACCAGCATCGGCAGGAACTGGAGCGCGGTGGTGATGCCGACCGCGGCGGACGAGCCGGTGAGGCTGAGCACCAGCCAGTCCTGTGCGATGCGCTGCATCCACGTACCGGTGTTGGAGACCACCTGCCCGGTGGCGAAGAGCCGGTAGTTACGTATGCGGAGGGAACTGAACGTGCCCTTCCGCCGTGCGGCGGCTCGACCGGCGACGGTCGCGCTGGTCGCGGTATCGGCGGCAGCCGAGCTGGCCCCGATTCCGGCGGCGGCCGCGGTATCGGCGGCTGTCGGGCCGGGGTCGGTATCGGCGGCATCCGGACCGGGGGCGGTGCCCGAGGCGACTGCGGTCGCGGTCGCGTCCTCGGAAACCGTGTCGTGGTGGGAGTTCGGTGCGGGGGCGGAGTCTGCTCCGGATCCCGTACTCAAAGTGGGTTCGCCTCCTCGGGCTTGCGGTTCTACAACTGGGCGAGCTTCTCCAGTACCGGCGCGGCGGCCCGCACCTTCGCCCACTCGTCCTCGTCCAGCCCGGAGGCCAGCTCGGCGAGCCAGGCATTGCGCTTGCGGCGGCTCTCTTCGAGCATCGCCTCGGCCTGTTCGGTCTGGGTGACGACCTTCTGACGACGGTCGTCCCGGTGCGGTTCGAGCCGGACCAGTCCCTTGGCCTCCAACATGGCCACGATGCGGGTCATCGACGGCGGCTGCACGTGCTCCTTGCGGGCCAGCTCACCGGGGGTGGCGCTGCCGCACCGGGCCAGGGTGCCGAGCACCGACATCTCGGTGGGGCTCAGCGATTCGTCCACGCGCTGGTGCTTGAGGCGGCGGGACAGGCGCATCACGGCGGACCGCAATGCGTTCACCGCGGCCGCATCGTCTGGGGTGCCCTCCCGGTCTTCGGACCGGGAGTGGGACAGTTCCGGCATGGTCTTTAGCATAGCTCATTACCCTCTCTAAGGAAAGCTGCGGGGCGACACCCCCTCAGGGATCACCCATACGAGTGAGGACGCGGCCGAAAGTGACACACCTGACCGCACCGGGGCGGGACCGTGTTCGGTATGGGATCGCGAGTGCTCAGCCTGCGCGTGGACGGTGAGCTGCTGGAGCGCATTCGACAGCACGCCGCAAAACGCGGAATGAGCGTCCAGGACTATGTCGTCCGGACGCTCATCCGCGAGGACTTCGACGAGCGCTTCCAGTCATCGGTCGACGAGACGGAACGGCTCGGGATCTGGGGGACGGCAACCTACGGAATGGACAACTCCTAAACGAAAGCCCCAATGACTCCGCGCCGCAGACTGGCGGTTCCGAGATTCGCGGACTCGGCGCGCGAAAGCGCCGTGCAATTACCGCCTGAATTGCATGAAAAAGAGATCCCAGTTTGCGCCCTCCGCATCATTAGTTGCGAAGTTCGGCGAGAAGGGACAACGCCCGTTCGTCACCCGAATGGCGTAACTGGCGAGCCCGCTGCGTGCTGGTATGTGGGAGGTTGATGGAGGGCCGCGATAGTGCGGCGTGAAGCTTGGAATGAAAGGCAGGCAGCGCGATGAAGGTCACTGATCTGTACTCGGACCCGGGCGAACCCGAAGTTGGCCAGACGTACGACATCCAAGACCAGCAAGGCCGCGTGTACAACAACACCAACTTCCGCGCCGAGTTTTTCATGGATCCGTCTGGCGAAGGAGAAAGAGTCGAGGTGCTGCACCCTGGTCAGTCCACGGAAATAGACGCGGACATCAACAGCGTGAAGTTCTGGCGATGACCAGCCCGCGAGAGGGGCAGAACGCGCTCCAACGAATCCGCCAGGTGCTCGATATCCGAGGCCAGGCGACCCAGCCATGACGGGGCGTCGCAATGTCGACGTCCCGCCATGACGATGTGCCGCCCTGCGGGCGTATGACCTCGGTCGGAGGCACCACCCGCGGAAGCAGTTCCTGCAAATCGTCCGGCACCAGCCGCTCAACCAGGTCCGCCATGAGCCGCTCAACGGCCGTAGGCGCCAACAGAAACGACGTCTTACTTGACGCCGAGCGCCTGCTCGATCGGGTGGAGCAGGAAGTAGACCAGGAAGCAGAGGCCGACGACGTCCAGCAGCCACGGGATCTGCTTGAAGCGGCCGGTGGCGGTGCGCAGCAGGATGTAGGCGAGGACGCCGATGCCGATGCCGTTGGTGATGCTGTAGGTGAACGGCATCGAGATGATCGTCAGGAACGCCGGGATGCCGACGGTGAAGTCGCCCCAGTCGATGCCCCTGACGTTGGACGCCATGATCAGGAAGCCGACGACCAGCAGCGCGGGCGTCGCGGCCTGCGAGGGGACGACCGTCGCCAGCGGGGTGAAGATCAGCGCGAGCAGGAAGAGCCCGCCGGTCATCAGGTTCGCCAGGCCCGTCCGGGCCCCCTCGCCGACGCCCGCCGTGGACTCCACGAAGCAGGTGTTGGCGGAGGCGGAGCCGAAGCCGCCGGCGGCGACCGCGATGCCGTCGACCATGAGGATCCGGCCCATACCGGGCAGGTTGCCGTTCTCGTCGGTCAGCCCGGCCTCCTCGCCGACGCCGATGATGGTGCCCATCGCGTCGAAGAAGCCGGAGAGCAGCACGGTGAAGACGAAGAGGCAGCCGGTCAGCACGCCGACTTCCTTGAAGCCGCCGAAGAGGCTGATGTGGCCGATCAGACCGAAGTCCGGGGCACCGACGATCTTCTCGGGGACGTTGGGCACCGCCAGGCCCCAGGCCGCGTCCGGGGTGTTGGTGACGGCGTTGATGATGATCGCGACCACGGCCATGGTGACCATGCCGATCAGGATCGCGCCCTTGGTCTTCCGCACGATCAGCACGAACATCAGCGCCAGGCCGACGACGAAGACCAGCACCGGCCAGCCCTTGAGCTGACCGCCCTGCCCCAGACCCATCGGAACGGTGGTGTGCGCGGCGTCCGGGTTGCGGCTGACGAAGCCCGAGTCGACCAGGCCGATCAGCGAGATGAACAGCCCGATGCCGATGGCGATGGCGCGCCGCAGCCCGTTGGGGATGGCGTCCATCACCCGCTGCCGCAGGCCCGAGGCGACCAGGACCATCAGCACCAGACCGGCGAGCACGACCATGCCCATCGCGTCCGGCCAGCTCATCTTGGGGGCGAGCTGGAGCGAGACCACGGCGTTGATGCCGAGGCCGGCGGCGATGGCGATCGGGACGTTGCCCATGACGCCCATCAGGACGGTGCACAGACCGGCCATCAGCGCGGTGGCGGTGACCAACTGGCCGTTGTCGAGATGGTGGCCGTACTTGTCGACGCCGGAACCGAGAATGATCGGGTTCAGCACGATGATGTACGCCATCGCGAAGAACGTCGCCAAGCCGCCGCGCAGTTCACGGCTGACCGTCGACCCCCGCTCAGAGATCTTGAAGAAGCGGTCGAAGCCGTTCTTGGGGGGCTTCGGGGCAGGGTTCTCAAGGGTGTCGACCGGCTTGGTGGCCGAGGGGGACATACGGGGACCTCAGTCGGACGGGCCTGGGCAGGCGCGGGGGCCCGAGGGCCCGGAACACGAACACGTACAGGACATCAACATCAATTACTGGATCGGATTCCGGATCAGTTTGGATGAATTGACGATCCGTTCCGGTCAGATCCAGAAAGGTTCAGTATGAATAAACAATGCGGTGATCGCTATCTCCGCGCGTAGACCCCTATGGGAGACGGGTCGACCTCGTCCTTCCATGCCCGCCCTGACTCGTCCACGCCCGTCCACGCGCCCACGCCTGTCCTCGCCCGTCCTCATCTCTCCTCACCCGCCCTCGCCCTTCCGCTTCCGCCCGCTTCCTTCCACGTCCGTCCTCGCCCTCTCACTTCCGCACGCCGCCCCCGTTCGGCCCCATTCGGCCCCGTCCCGCCCCGTCGAAGCCGGCATTCGGCCCCCGCACCCCGCCCCCGTAAGCTGAGCACCATGTGGAAGAAGTCCGAACTGCGCGAGGCCCCGGCGCCCCTGGAGGGTCCCGTCGTCGGCACGATCACCGGCGGCACCGTCATCTGGTTCGTGCTCTTCCTAGGCCAGCTCCCCTTCTACGGCTGGTTCGCCGACAACGGCCACACCTGGTGGGTGTGGACCTGCCTGGCCGGCGGCGGCCTGGGGCTGCTGGGCATCTGGTACGTCCGCAAGCGCGACGCCGCGATCAAGCGCGCCGCGGCGGCCGCCACCGCCGACCGTCCCTGAGCCCCGAGCCCAAACACCGAGCACCGAGCACCGAGCACCGAACGACCGGCCTCACTCCCCCCGCCCCACGAGCCCCGCTCCCCACCCCGGACCCCGCCCCCGCCCCCGCCAGCCCAGCGGGTGAAGTGCGCATTCCGGCCGTAACGTCGAGGGCATGACGGATCGGGCGAGGGCCGAGGTCGGGCGCCCCGGGTCGGGTGGTGAGCCGGACCGGCGGACGGCCCGGCTGCCGGTCAACCCCGGCCTGTCCGGCGCCGAGGTCGCGGAACGGGTGGCCAGGGGCGAGGTCAACGACATCCCGGTGCGTTCCTCCCGCTCCACCGTGGACATCGTCCGTGCCAACGTCTTCACCCGCTTCAACGCCATCATCGGCGTACTCTTCGTGATCATCCTGATCGTCGGGCCGCTCCAGGACGGCCTCTTCGGCTTCGTCATCGTCGCCAACACCGGCATCGGCATCGTCCAGGAGCTGCGCGCCAAGAAGACCCTGGACAACCTCGCGGTCATCGGCGAGGCCCGGCCGACCGTCCGGCGCGACGGTGTCGCCGCCGAGATCCCGACCTCCGCGGTCGTCCTCGACGACCTCATCGAACTCGGACCGGGCGACAAGGTCGTCGTCGACGGCGAGGTACTGGAGAGCGACAGCCTGGAGATCGACGAGTCGCTGCTGACCGGCGAGGCCGACCCGGTCGTCAAGAAGCCCGGCCAGCCGGTGATGTCCGGCAGTTTCGTGGTCGCCGGCAGCGGCGCCTTCTCCGCGACCAAGGTCGGCCGGGAGGCGTATGCGGCCCAGCTCGCCGAGGAGGCCAGCCGCTTCACCCTGGTCCACTCCGAGCTGCGGTCCGGCATCAGCCAGATCCTCAAGTACGTGACGTGGATGATGATCCCGACCGCGCTCGGCCTGATCCTCACCCATCTGCTCACCCTCGGGCTGCCGGGCGACGAGGCCGTCCGCCGGATGGTCGCCGGTATCGTCCCGATGATCCCGGAGGGGCTGGTCCTCCTCACCTCCGTCGCCTTCGCCATCGGTGTCGTCCGCCTCGGCCGTCGGCAGTGCCTGGTCCAGGAGCTCCCCGCCATCGAGGGCCTGGCCCGGGTCGACGTGGTGTGCCTGGACAAGACCGGCACGCTCACCGAGGGCGGTATGGACGTCAGCGCGCTGCGCACGTTCGACGGGGACGAGGAGTACGTCCGGCAGGTGCTGGGTGCCCTCGGCGCGTCCGACCCCCGCCCGAACGCCTCCCTCCGGGCGATCGTCGACGCCTACCCCGCCGACGGCGGCTGGAGCTGCACCCGGTCGCTCCCGTTCTCCTCCGGCCGCAAGTACAGCGGTGCCTGCCTCACCGCCCCCGACGGCGCGCACACCGCCTGGCTCCTCGGCGCTCCCGACGTGCTGCTGCCGCCCGACGACCACCGCCTCCGCGAGGTCGACGCGCTCAATGCGCAGGGCCTGCGCGTGCTGCTGCTGGCGCGCACCGAGCGGGCACTGGACGACCCCGGGGTCGCCGGGGACGTCCGTCCCGCCGCCCTGGTCGTGCTGGAACAGCGGCTGCGTCCGGACGCCCCCGACACCCTGCGGTACTTCGCCGACCAGGACGTTCAGGCCAAGGTCATCTCCGGCGACAACGCGGTGTCGGTCGGCGCGGTGGCCGGCAAGCTGGGCCTGCCGGGTGCCGACGCGCCCGTGGACGCCCGCGGCCTCCCCGCCGAGCGGGACGCGATGGCCGTCGCCCTCGACGAGGGCGCGGTCTTCGGCCGGGTCACCCCGCGGCAGAAGCGGGACATGGTGGCCGCCCTGCAGTCACGCGGTCACAACGTCGCGATGACCGGTGACGGCGTCAATGACGTGCTGGCCCTCAAGGACGCCGACATCGGCGTCGCCATGGGTTCCGGCTCCGAAGCCACCCGGGCCGTCGCTCAGATCGTCCTGCTCAACAACAGCTTCGCCACGCTGCCTTCGGTGGTCGCCGAGGGCCGCCGGGTCATCGGCAACATCACCCGGGTCGCCACCCTCTTCCTCACCAAGACGGTGTACTCCGTCCTTCTGGCGATCCTGGTGGCGTGCTGGCAGATCCCCTACCCCTACCTCCCCCGGCACCTCACGCTGCTCTCCACGCTGACCATCGGCGTCCCGGCCTTCTTCCTGGCGCTGGCCCCCAACAAGGAGCGCGCCCGCCCGCACTTCGTCCGTCGGGTGATGCGTTACGCCGTCCCCTCCGGTCTCATCACCGGCCTCGCCGCGTTCGCCACCTACCTCCTCGCCCGGTCGTACTACACCGGGCCGGGCGCGCTCTCCGCCGAGACCAGCGCCGCGACCCTGACGCTCTTCCTCACCGCGATCTGGGTGCTGGCGATCATCGCCCGCCCCTACACCTGGTGGCGGATCGCCCTGGTCCTGGCGATGGGGCTGGGCTTCCTGGTCGTCCTGGTCACGCCCTGGTTGCAGGACTTCTTCGACCTGCGGCTGGTGGGGTCGACGATGCCCTGGGCGGCGGTGGGCGTCGCCGCGGTGGCGGCGGTGCTGCTGGAGGTCACCTGGCGCTGGTTGGGCCGGCGCTTCCGCGCCTGAGGCACGTCGGAGGGCGAGCGGGCAACGACATGACGCCCCGTCACATACCCTTCACCACCGCCACGGTGAACGGCCGCTGCGGCGTTCCGTGCCCCATCGGTCCGCCCTTGTCGAACTGGGACCGCACGACGAGCGTGCGCCCATGGCTGCGGACCAGGGTGGTGGGGATCTGCAACGTCCGGTCCGTGACGCTGCGCTCCAGGCGCGCCGACGCGCCGTCGTCGAAGACGTGCCAGCGGCTGATGGTGTTGGTGACGTTGTGGGCCACCCACAGGGTGTTGCCGCGCAGTTCCAGGCCGTCGCCGTGCAGGACGTTCCCGCCGTGCAGCGCGACCCGGCGCACCGCCCCGGAGCGCAGGTCGACGCGGTAGAGGGTGCCGGCCGTCATGTCGACGGTCAGCAGGTAGCGGCCGGCGCGGTCGGCCGCTATGCCGTTCAGCGCGACGGCGTCGGCCGGGCGCGGGCCGAGGGCGTCGGTCAGGTCGTACGCCACGGCCAGCGCGCCCCGGCGGCCGTGCGCCGCGGTCCACGCCAGCTGCCGGGGCGTGACCCGGTAGAGGACGGACCGGTAGCTGTCCGTCAGGTACGCGGTCCCGTCCGGTGTGATCGCGAGGTCGTTCACGAACGACCTGGCCGACCCGGTCACGTCGAACCGTGCGAGCAGCGCGCGACTGCGCAGGTCGTACACGGCGACGCCGGCCGTGGAGTCGGTGACCCAGAGGTGGCCGGCGCGGTCGACCTTCAGGCCGTTGGCGGTGGTGCGCCCGTCGGCGCCGGCCGGCAGGAACACCTTGGCGGCGCGGTGTCCGGGCGTGGCCTTGTAGACGGCGCCGGTCGTGTACGAGCCGACGTAGAGGTCGCCGCTTCGCGGGTCGGCGGCGATCCCCTCGGGGTAGACCCGGTCTCCCGGCAGGTCGTACGCGGGGACGACCCTGGCGTGCGGCGTGTGCTGGGCGGTGGCCGGATGCGGGTCGGGGGCGCCCGCCTGTGCGTGGGCCGCGAGGGGGACGGCGGCCGCGGCGGCCAGCGCCAGGGCGGCCCCGGTCAGTGCGCGGCGCCGGCGTCGGACCGTGCGGGGCGTGGTGATCGTGGTGCGCGTGCGGGACATGACAGATGCCTCTCGATGACAGATCCACGAGGTCAGGAGTTCGCCCGGCCGGTGGGTGACAGAGATCCACCGGACCGGACGAACACGAAGCTAGATTAGAACTCTAATGCTCGTCAAGGCACGAATCTTCATGCGGGCTCTAATGAACGGGGCGGGGGTTCCTTCGCGTACGGCCGTTACCATGCGGAGATGACGTCCATGCCCGTGTCCGAGCGCCTCGGCTCCTCCATCAAGCTCGCCGAGCGGGCACTCCAGGGCGCCAAGCACGCGGCGCTCAAGCCGGCCGGTCTGACGGTTCCGCAGTACGCGGCCCTGCTCTACCTCACCGAAAAGCCCGGGATCTCCGCCGCCGCGCTGGCCCGGGCCTGCGGCGTGACCCCGCCGACCATGAACACGGTGCTGAAGAACCTCCAGGAGCGGGGCCTCATCGAGCGCACCCCGCACGAGTGGCACAAGAACGTCCTGGAGACCCGGCTCACCGACGAGGGCCGGCTCGTGATGAAGGACGCGGACGCCGGCGCCGTCCGCGTCGAACGCGCCCTGGCCGCCGTATTCACCGACGAGGAGCGGGCGACGCTGGTCGAGTTGCTCGCACGGTGCGCCACCCTGCTGGACTCCGTGCGGCCGGACACGCCCTGAGGGTTGTCCCGTACCGGCAGACCGGGCACGGGCCATGGCGTCCACCCGCCCGCTCCCCTACGCTCCGCCCCATGAAGCTGATTCCGGGGGACCTCACCCACCAGGTGCTGGCCGGCTCGCACCACTACCACCACTACCACCACTCCGGCTCCTACGGAGGCGGCGGCGACGGTGTCCTCGACTGGTGGGAGTGGCTGATCCTGGGCGTCGCGGCGCTCGTGGTCATCTGGGCGCTGGTGAAGAAGTTCAGCTCGAACTGAGCCACCGCCCCGCCGCTCGGCGCGCACGCGCCCGGCGCCGTCCCGAACACGCATGTCGCCACGGACGGACTCGGGTCGAGTCACCGTCCGTGGCGCACCATGCCGTTATTCCGCATCACCGGAATTCCGCATGTCCGCATTGCTGGAATTCCGGCATGTCCCGTTCCCGGAATTCCGTTCTGCGGTCGGGCAGTTGTCGGCAGCGAGGACCGGGCCACCGGAATTCAGCGCTTCGGGAGCAGCCCGGTCCCGCGGCGCGAATCCGTCACAGGCAGAGGAGAGCGGCGCCGCAGTCATCGCCGCCGTCGCCGTGACCGCCGTAGCCGCCATAACCGCCGTAGCCGCCGTAGCCGCCATAGCCACCGAAGTCGCCGTAGCCGCCGCCGTCACGGCCGCCGTCCTCACGACCATTGCCACGGCCGCCGTCCTCACGGCCGTTGCCACGGCCGCCGTCCTCACGGCCGTTGCCACGCCCACCGTCCTCACGGCCACCGTCCTCACGGCCGTTGCCACGCCCACCGTCCTCACGGCCACCGTCATCACGGCCATTGCCGCGGCCGCCATCGTCACGGCCACCGTCATCACGGCCGTTGCCACGGCCACCGTCGTCACGGCCACCGTCATCACGGCCGTTGCCACGGCCACCGTCGTCACGGCCACCGTCATCACGGCCGTTGCCACGGCCACCGTCGTCACGGCCT
>NZ_JBEZIX010000084.1:0-4219 GCF_040651315.1 Streptomyces sp. NPDC048506 | reverse complement strand
CCACCGTCATCGCGGCCACCGTCATCGCGGCCACCGTCGTCACGGCCGTTGCCGCGCCCGCCATCATCGCGGCCATTGCCACGACCACCGTCATCACGGCCACCGTCATCGCGGCCACCGTCATCGCGGCCGTTGCCGCGGCCACCGTCATCACGGCCCCTGCCATGCCCACCGTCGTCACGGCCGTTGTCACGGACGTCGGTCGGGCTCGACTGGGTGGCCGCGACCTTCGTGGAGACGCGAGGAGGGGCGGGCGCCGCGGCCACGGCGGAGGCGGCCGTCGCCGACCCTGCCGCAAAGGCCACGCCCACGGCGGCACTTACCGCGAAAATGCGCGGGAAGCGCGAAACGGCTTTCCTGGGGAGGTTCCTCTGTGCACTGTTCATGGAATCACCATGCACGCGCTCGAGGCTGATTCCGCCCCGAGCGCCGCTGATCGGGTGAAGCGCAGGAAGGAATCCCCGATCCGGGGATCCGGGGATTCCTTCCCTAACTGGTGGCGACGCCCGCGGGAATTACCCGGGCCGGAGTCCAACTCCTCCGGCCCGCCGCACATCGGATCAGTCGAACCACCGCGCCCGCGCCAGCTCCTCCCGCCGCTCCGGGTCCTCCAGCAGGGCCGCCACCTCGAAGCGGCGCGGCCACTGACCGGTGGCCCAGGCCAGGCCGGCCGCCACGCCCTCCAGGGTCGCGGCGTGCAGGGTGCCGTCCGGGGTCCAGCGCCAGTCGAGTTCGGCCGTGGCGTCCGGGCCGTCGCCGACCAGCAGCTCCTCGTGCTCCACGTACACCTCCGGGGTGGCCGCGCCGAGCAGCGCTCGGACGGCCTCCGGGACCTCGTGGGGTACGCCTTCGGAGTGCACCTCGGCGCTGACCGTCTCGCTCAGCCGCCGCACCTGCAACAGCTCCGCCAGGTCGGCGGCGCGCTCGGGGCGGACCGGCAGCAGGGGGAGGTGGGCCGCCAGCGGCATCAGGTCCGGGGCGTCGGCGACCACGGCGTCGGCCGCGTCCACCACCCGCGCCTCCCGGTCGAGCACCGTCCGCAGCTCGTCGGGGAGCGTCACCTGATCGGGGTCCTGTTCGGCCAACAGCCCGTAGAGGGCGTGGAGTTGGCCGATGCCGACGGTCAGGTCCGGGTCGGCGAGGCGGGCCAGCAGCTCCGCCGCGCCACCCGGCTCGTCCAGCAGCGCGGCGACCGAGGTCCGCACGCCGAGCGCCCGCAGCACCTGCGCGTCGACCTCACCGGCGTCCGCGGACTCGTACAGCCCGGCCAGCAGCGGATCGCCGCCCGCCGAGCGGAGGCCCGCCGGGCGGCGGCCGTCCAGCACCGGGTGACCGCGCAGCCACCAGGCGGTGTAGGGGCGGACGGACTCGGTGGTGCCGTCGGGCAGCAGGACGCGCACGGGTGCGGTGAGCGCATCGCGCAGCGGTGGCTGGGAGAGCATCGTCAGCACCTGCGGCCAGGCGTCGTCGTCGACCAGGTCCAGGTCGCGGACGGCGACGAGTTCGGTGACGACCGGCGGGACCGGGCTCTCGGGCAGGGCGTCGAGGATGTCCTCGCACCAGACGTCGACCGCGTCCAGCAGGCCGGCGTCGTCCGGCTCGGCGAAGTCGCCGTCCCGCGGCTCCAGCTCGTCCGGGTCGAGCACCACGTCGGTGGCGCGCACCAGCGCGAAGTCGGCCAGCACCCCGACGGCGGTCAGCGGCTGCTCGCCCCACCGTTCCGTCAACTCGGCGTCGCAGGCGGCGAGTTCACCCTCCCGGATGACCCGCTCGAAGGCGCTCCCCGGGTACACCAGCTCACCCGCCGGCGCCAGCTCGCCGTCCTCGTCGGGGAGGGCGAGGGCGCCTAGCCAGGGCTCGTCCCCCGGCGTGAGATTGGCGTCCCGGACCAGCCCGAGGACGGTCTCCGCCAGCTCCTCCGCACCCAGGGCGCCGCCCTCGACGTCGTCGGCGAAGACGTCGTAGGCGTCCTCGTCGGCCTCCAGGGAGTTCGCCACCGCCGCCCGGACCTGGGGAGTGGTCAGGACGGCCCGCGGAGCCGCCGGGGTGGCACCGAGCTTCTCCAGCAGCGGGTGCACCGCATCGGGGTGGGCGACCTTCAGCCCGAGCCGGGCGAGCGTACGGTGCCGGGCGGCGGCCTCGCCGTCCGCGTCCGGGCCGCCGCCGGGCAGCGGGAGGAGGACCTGCCGCGGGCCGATCGTGGTCCGTACCGTCCCGTTCGCTCCTGCCGGGCCCTGGCCGGCCGTGCCCGCCAGGGGCACCGGCAGGCCGCTGAGCCGGTCGGGGTCGGTGCCGGCCAGCGCGTCGTAGAGCCGCCACCACCAGTCGGGTGCGCGCTCGACACCCGCCAGCCGGTCGATCATCTCCCCCAGCGGCACCCGGGCCACGCCCAACGACCGCAGCTCCGGGCGTCGTTCCAGCCCGGCCGGCAGCAGGCTGGGGAAGAGTTCGGCCAGCACCGCGACGGCCGCGGCGCCCGCGCCCTCCACCAGCTCGGCGTCGACGGGCCGCAGGACGTAACGGTCGGCGGCGTCCGCGCCCTCCTCCCACTCCTCGGCCGGCGGGGCCTCGGGTTCGGCCGCCCCACCCGCCCTGGGCGCGCCCGCGCTCGGCAGGAACCGCACCCGCGGCAGCAGCTGGAGCACCTGCCGGCGCAGCTCACTGTCCAGCCCGCCCTTGCCCAGCGGGCCGGGCACCAGGTCGAGGGTGCCCACCGACACCGGCTGCCAGTCGGCCAGCAGCGCCGCGTACGTGGCGGCCGCCCGGCTCACCAGGAAGTCCGCCAGCGGGCCCGGCGCGACGTGGCGGCGGGTCGGCTCCAGCGGGAACGACGCGATCAGCAGCGCGGGCAGCGACAGCGGTTCGTCGGTGGGGGTCGGTGCGTGCACCACCGGTGCGGTGCCCGGCCCGGCCGGCGCGCCCTCGGCGTCCACCGGCACCGCCCAGGTCACCGTCCAGGCCGGCCGCAGCCGCTCCTCGACGGGCCGGTCCGCGAGCAGCGCCGGGTCCAGCGGCCCGCCGTCGCTCGCCACCCGCCACCGAGTGGCCCCCCGCTCACTGTCCTCGATCAGGACGTACGGGCCGTCCTGACGGCGCCTCAACTCCCGTGCGCCCTCCGGGGTCTCCACCACGACCTCGGAGAGCCCCGGCAGGGTCAGCAGCAGCGCGGCGTCGACGCCGTCCAGCAGCCGCTCGGCGAGGTCCTGCGCCGCGACGTCGCGCAGCGGCAGGACCACCGCGGTGTCGTAGCCGTCGGGCGCGGTGCCCTCCGCGGGCAGCGGCAGCCGCAGCAGCGGCACGTGCCCGTCGCGGCGGCGCAACTCGCCGCCCAGGCCGGGGCTGTGCGCCGCCACCTCCTCGGTCATCTCCCGGGCCTCGGCGAGCGACCACCGCACACCGCCGGTGCGCCCCACCAGCGCGGGCTCGTCACTGACGGACAGCACCGCGGCGAAGCCCACGCCGAACCGCCCCACCGCGCCGACGGCGATGCTCGGCTCCCGCTTGGCGGAGGCACGCAGCGTCGACAGCGACTCGACGCCGGTGGCGTCCAGGGGGGCGCCGGTGTTCGACGCGACGAGGACGGCGGGGGCGCCGCCGTTGGCCGCGTGCAGGGTCAGCCGGAGCCGTCCGGGGACACCGGCCCGGGCCGCCGCGTCCGCCGCGTTCTGCGCCAGCTCCACGGCGAGCCGGTCGCGGTAGCCGCCGAGCGCGAGGTCCTCCTCCGCGTTGGCGTCCTCCCGGAACCGGGCCGGTGAAGCGGCCCAGGCGTCCAGCACGCCACGCCGCAGCCGAGCCGTCCCGAACGGGTCTCCGGCGGCGCCTCGCACCCACGACGTTGCGGTCACGTGTCTCGTCTCCCTCACCTAGTCGGTGTCCCGACGGTATCGCCCCACGTCGTCGGCTTTCCCGCCGTGGGGGTCGCTGTTTTCTTTTCCGCCTTCGGCGGAGGGGTTTGTCGGGGTGGGGCCGTACGCGAACGGACCCCACCCCGGTGGGGGTGGAGAGACGGAAGCCCGGCCTCGTCGTCACGACGAGGCCGGGCTTCCGCTTACGTCTTCCCCCCACCGGGCGGGGGTGGCTCACCGACGGGAGGGGGTGGTCCTCCGGGGCCTGTTGTGTGGACGTAAAGCGAAGCAGTCCACACAAAAGCGCACCTAGGTAGATGAAACGTCTTAAAAAAAATAACAACCAAAAGTATTAAGATTGCAGGAGGATGGGT
>NZ_JBEZIX010000083.1:0-30085 GCF_040651315.1 Streptomyces sp. NPDC048506 | reverse complement strand
CCCCCACCGGCCTTCTTCCTTCCCACCCACGGGAGGGTGGGGGCCGGAGGGGCTGGGTGTCCGGACGTAAAGCGAAGCAGTCCGGACACCCAGCCCCGCAGGCCCACACCCGCAGCGAACAGCCCCGCGCAGCGGCACAGCCCGCCGCAGGCGCAACAGCGAGAAAGCCAACAACGTGGGGAGAACGCCGGCCGCCAGGCCACGGCGGGAAAGCCGACAACGTGGGAGGCTCACAAAAGGGTGAGAACGGTCACTCCGTGCGCGGACAGCCTCCCCAATGGTTTATCGTTCAAGTGCACGCGGGCCTCCCCCCGTGCCCGCGCTGCCGCCCCGGCCGAAATCCCCCGTTCGGCCGGGGCATCTTCGTACCCGGGCGCAGCCGGCTAGCGCAGGTACGACGCGCCGTTGACGTCCAGCACCGCCCCGGAGGTCCAGACCGCCTGCGGCGAGGCGAGGTAGTGGACGGCGGACGCCACGTCGCGCGGTGCGGCGACCCGGCCGAAGGGGCTCTGCTGTAGCACGTCGTCCGTGAGTCGTTCCGCAACCCGCTCGGTCTCCACGAACCCGGGGGCCACCGACGCCACGCCGATCCCGTACGGCGCCAGATGGACGGCCAGCGACTGACCCATCGCGTGCAGGGCGGCCTTGGTCGCACCGTAGGCGGGGTGGTCGGGCTCGCCGCGGAACGCGCCCCGCGAGCCGATGTTGATGATCCGGCCCTCCACCTCCCGCTCGATCATGTTCCGCGCCGCGCAGTAGCTGACGTGCGCCGCGCCCAGCAGGTTCACGTCCACGATCTGCCGCCAGGCCCGCTGCCAGTCCTCGAACGAGGTCCGGGCCAGCGGATGCGCCTCGTTCGCGGCCGCGTTGTTGACCAGCACGTCGACGCCGCCCAGCCCGTCCACGGCCGCTTCGACGATCGCCGCCGCGCCCTCCGGGGTCCGCACGTCGCCCTGCACCAGCAGGTGCCCGCTCCCCGGCAGCCCCGCGAACGCCTCCTCCGCGGCCTCCCGCCGCGACGCGTAGTGCAGCGCGACCCGGTCGCCACCGGCCGCGAACAGCTCGGCGACCGCTCGTCCGATTCCCCGGGACGCCCCGGTCACCAATACCACCCGGCTCATCGGGCACCCTCCATCGCTCCCGGCTGACATGTCACAGCGCAAACGATCTTAGGGAACGGCCGACGGCCGCTGTCCCCCGAGTCCCGCGGTGCGCATGCCGGGGCAGCGGAGCGGGCGTTGGATGCGGACCACCACGCGGTGCCGGGCGCGCCACGGGGGCGGGGCGTCCCTGAGCGCCGCCGATCTGCGAACGCCCCCGCCTCGCCCGATCATCGAACCATGGCCCCGACAGCCGAGCACGGCTCGGCCCCGTACCCCGTGATCCGGCCGATGCTGGCCACGGTCGGCCCGCTGCCCGATCCGGGCGAGGAGACGGCCTGGGCGTTCGAGGCCAAGTGGGACGGTGCGCGCTGCATCGTGAGCACCCCGGGCGACGGCACGATCCGGCTGGTCACCCGGGCCGGCAACGACGCGACCTCGACGTACCCGGAGCTGGCTCCGCTCGGTGCGCAGTTGCAGGGTCGGCCCGCGGTGCTCGACGGCGAGGTGGTGGTCCTGGACGCGCGCGGACGACCGGACTTCGGGCTGCTTCAGCGCCGGATGGGGGTGGTCAATCCGCGGCGGACCGCCCGGCTGGCCATGGAGCACCCGGTGCACCTGGTCCTCTTCGACGTGATGTACCTGGGCGGGTCGTTGCTCGGCTCGCCGTACTACGAGCGCCGGTCGGTCCTGTCCGGGCTGCGGCTGCGCGGCCCCAACTGGTCGGCGCCGGCGTATGTGGAGGGACATGCGCAGCAGGCGTGGCAGGCCTCGCTCCAGGGTGGGCTCGAAGGGGTGATGGCGAAGCGGCTGACCTCGGCGTACCTGCCGGGGGTGCGGTCACCCGAGTGGCGCAAGACGAAGCATCTGCTGACCCTCGACGTGATCATCGGTGGCTGGACGGAGGGCCACGGCGGTCTCACCGGGCTGCCCGGTGCGGTCCTGGCGGGCGTGGCGGAGCCGTCCGGGTTGCGGTACGTCGGCTCGGTCGGCTCGGGCCTGTCCGACCGGGAACGCCATGAGCTGGCGCAGTACCTGGGCGTGATCCCGCTGGACCGCTCCCCGTTCGTCAACGCGGTGGACGCGGCGGGGGCGCACTGGGCCGAGCCCCGGCTGGTCGCGGAGGTCGCCTTCACCGGCTGGACCTCGGCCGGGCGGCTGCGGCACCCGACCTGGCACCGGCTGCGGCCGGATCTGACCCATCTGAGCTGAGGCGGGGCAGGGACGACTGGCCCTCGACCGCGGCTGTTCTCCGGCGACCAAGGGCGGCGAGCGCAATCCCTACCGGCGGGTTTCCGTTCTCCGCTTCGTGAAGGTTCAAGCACCGCTTTCCAGAGCGCTTCCGCATTCTGTTCCACCGCTCTTTCAGGATTTTCTCGTGAAGCGCGGCATTCCCGATGTGCCGGCGTCGTCGCTGCGGCCGGGCGGCTGACACCCGGCGGTATTCGGGGGTGGCGGTTCCGGTCCGGGAAGGCTCGCCCAAGACCCCGCGCATCCGCAGACGGAAGGATCCGGTGATGCCCGAGCCCACCGGCGGCGCCGCCCCGTGCGGCAACACCGCGTACGGCAGACAGCCCTTCAAGCGCTCCAGGAGCCACTTCGCCGACCGCATCACGGCGGACGGCCGCCACGGCTGGCCGGTGGAGGCCGGCCGCTACCGACTGGTGGCCAGCCGCGCCTGCCCCTGGGCGAGCCGCGCCGTCATCTCCCGCCGCCTGCTCGGCCTGGAGAACGCGATCTCGTTGGCCATCCCGGACCCCCTCCAGGACGACCGCAGCTGGCGCTTCACCCTGGACCCGGACGGACTCGACCCGGTCCTCGGCATCCACTTCCTCAGCGAGGCCTACGACGCCCGCGAGAAGGGCTATCCCGGCGGGGTCAGCGTCCCCGCCATCGTCGACGTCCCCAGCGGGCGGCTGGTCACCAACGACTTCCAGCAGATCACCCTGGACTTCGCGACGGAGTGGACGGCGCTGCACCGGCCCGGCGCACCCGACCTGTATCCGGAGCCGCTGCGCGAGGAGATCGACATCGTCATGGCCGGCGTCTACCGGGACGTCAACAACGGTGTGTACCGGGCCGGTTTCGCCACCGGGCAGAGCGAGTACGACGCCGCCTTCCGCGATCTGTTCCGGCGCCTGGACCTGCTGTCCGAGCGGCTGTCCGACCAGCGCTACCTGGTGGGCGACACCATCACCGAGGCCGACATCCGGCTCTTCACCACGCTGGTCCGCTTCGACCCCGCCTACCACGGGCACTTCAAGTGCAACCGGTTCAAGCTGGCCGAGGACCCGGTGCTGTGGGCGTACGCCAAGGACCTCTTCCAGACGCCGGGCTTCGGCGACACCGTGGACTTCCACCACATCAAGCAGCACTACTACCGGGTGCACACGGGCATCAACCCGACCGGCATCGTCCCGCTGGGGCCGGACCTGTCGGATTGGTTGACGCCTCACCACCGCGCGGAGTTGGGCGGCCGGCCGTTCGGCGGTGGCACGCCGCCGGGCCCGGTGTCCCCGGCCGAGGAGGTGCCGCCCAGCGGCCGCCCCGAACACCTCCGGCTCGGCCCCTGACCGCCGCTCCGGTCCATGAGACCCTGAGAACAGAAGGGAGACAAAGGGGATATTCACCCCTCGACTCCACGAGGCCCCCACGAGGAGTGAGCCCGATGAGGATGGTCCTGAAGGCCCGGATACCGACCGACACGGGCAATGAACTGATCAAGAACGGCACCCTGTCCAAGATCATGGAGACGGCCATCGCCGCCCTGAAACCGGAGGCGGCGTACTTCACCGTCGAAGGCGGCGACCGCACCTGCTTCTTCTACTTCGACATGCAACAGTCCTCACAGATGCCTCCGCTGGTGGAGTCGTTCTTCATGGATCTGCATGCGAACGTCTCGCTCCAGCCGGTGATGAACGCCGACGACCTGCGCATCGGGCTCAGCGAGCTGATGAGCGGCACCTGACCGGAACGGGAGGAACGGCAGCGCCACGGCGCCGGGCCGCGGCCGCCCACCACTCGCTCCGGCCCGGCGCCCTCCGTTACTCCGGCCCGGCGTCCTCCGGCGCGCCCCGCGCCAACTCGCCCAGGACGCCCAGCGCTTCGGCCAGCGCATCGAGCGGCGGGGAGGCGAGCGCCAGCCGTACCGCATTGGGCGCGTGGCCGGCACCGACGGCGAACGCCCCCGCGGGGCTGACGGCGATCCCGCGGCGCGCCGCGGCGGCGACGAAGGTATCGGCGCGCCACGGGTCGGGCAGCTCCCACCAGCAGTGGTACGCGTGCGGGTCGGCCCGCACCCGGAAGCCGGCGAGCCGTTCGGCGACGATGCGCTGGCGCGCCGCCGCGTCGCCGCGCTTGGCCGCTTCGACGGCCGCGGCGGTCCCGTCGGCCATCCAGCGGGTCGCGGCTTCGAGCGCGAAGCGGGAGGCCGTCCAGGTCCCCGAGCGCAGTGCGTTCGCCACGTCCTGCACGGCGCCCGTCGGCACGGTGAGGAAGCCGAGGGACAGGCCCGGCGCGAGCCGCTTGGAGAGGCTGTCGACGACCACGGTGCGTTCGGGGACGAGGGCCGCGAGCGGGGCGAGGTCGTCGCGGAGGAATCCGTAGATCGCGTCCTCGATGGCGTACACGCCCAACTCCCGTAGCATTTCCGCCAGTTCACTGCGTCGTGCGGCGGGCATCGTGATGCCCAGCGGGTTGTGCAGCGCCGGTTGGAGGTAGACGGCGCGCAGCGGAGCGGCGGCGCGGAGCGCCGTGGGCGTCAGGCCGTGCTCGTCCATGGCGAGCGGCACGAGCGTGACGCCGAGGCGGGCCGCGACGCCCTTGACCACGGGGTAGGTGAGCGCCTCCACACCGAGGCGTTCACCGGCCGGGACCAGGGCGGCGAGCGCGGCGGCCAGGGCCTGTCGGCCGTTGCCCGCGAAGAGCAGCTGCCGGGGGTCGGGCGCCCAGCCGGCCCGGGCGAGGTGGGCGGCCGCGACCTGCCGGGCGGCGGGCGTACCGGCGGCGCCCACCGGGCGGAGCGCGGCGGCCAGCGCATCGGGGCGCACCAGCTGCTCAAGCCCCTTGGCGAGCAGGGCGGCTTGCTCCGGCAGGACCGGGAAGTTGATCTCCAGGTCGATCCGGGCCTCGCCCGGCTCGGCCAGCGCGGGTTCGGCCGACGGCTCGGCGCTGCGGACGAAGGTGCCGCGGCCGACCTCGCCCACCGTCAGGCCGCGTCGACCCAGTTCGCGGTAGACCCGGGCCGCCGTCGAACTGGCGATCCGCCGGTCCCGGGCGAACCGGCGCAGGGGCGGCAGCCGGTCACCGGGGTGGAGCCGGCCGGCAGCGATATCGGCCGCCAGCCCATCGGCGATCGCCCGGTAGTCGTCCATCGCTCGGGTTTCCTCCCTCTCGGAACATTGCACCGAGCACATTATTAACATTGTGCCGAGAGATTGCACCCCATAGCATCGAGGAACCAGCCATCGAAGAGGGGACACAGGCATGGCAACGGCCGTTTTCGACGAGATCACCGTGGGGTACGACGACGAGGGCAGCGGGGAGGCCCTCGTCCTCATCCACGGGCACCCCTTCGACCGCACGATGTGGCGCCCGCAGACGGAGCACTTCAGCCGGGCCGGATGGCGGGTGATCGCCCCGGACCTCCGCGGCTACGGCGAGAGCACCGTGGTGCCCGGCACGACCCTGCTGGAGACCTTCGTCCGCGACACCGTCGCCCTGCTCGACCGGCTCGGCGTGCGGCGCTTCGTCCTCGGCGGCCTGTCCATGGGCGGCCAGATCGTCATGGAGTTCCACCGGCTCTTCCCGGAGCGGATCGACGCAATGATCCTCGCGGACACCTTCGCCGCGGCGGAGACGCCCGAGGGCCGGACCGCCCGCCACGCGATGGCCGACCGTCTCCTGCGCGAGGGGATGGACGGCTACGCACACGAGGTCCTGTCGAAGATGATCGCGCCGCACACCATCGACACCCGGCCGGACGTGGCCCGTCACGTCCTGGGGATGATGACGGGCACGGCGCCCGAGGGCGCGGCGGCCGCACTGCGCGGCCGCGCCGAGCGCCCCGACTACCGGGACCTGCTGTCGGACGTCGCGGTGCCGGTGCTGGTGGTGGTCGGCGCGGACGACGCGTACACACCGGTCGCCGACGCCCGCGACATCCACGCACGGGTGCCGAACGCCGAGTTGGCGATCGTCGACGGAGTGGCGCACCTGCCGAACCTGGAGCGGGCGGGCGAATTCAACGCCGTGCTGCGCGAGTTCCTCAACCGGCTGCCCTCGACAACGCCGGCACCCCCTCAGGCACCCGACCGTACGCCAGCAACGCCGTGTGCGGCAGCACCAGAAGGCCGTCGCCGTCGGTGAACTCCTCGGCCAGCGCGGCGAAGTGCCGTCTGATCCGCTCGGCCACGGCCGGCCCCCGGCTCAGCACGATCTGACCGATCGTGGCCACGCCGGCCGCCGGCCCGCTCCACCACTCCCCGGGCGTCGTGCGGTGGCCCCACGACAGCGCACGAGCGCCCACGTCGACCAGGCCCGCCGCCCGCAACAGGCCGGCCAGACCGTCCATGGTGCGCGGGAAGTCGTCCTCGGGCGCCAACGCCGGTAGGTGGGACGGGCGTTCCACCCCGGCCGCCCGCACGGCGCGCCCGAGCAGCGCCTGCCCCGGAGCCGCGGGGGCCGCCCAGATCGTCAGCGCGATCCGCGCCCCCGGCCGGGCCACCCGACACAGTTCGTCAAGGGCCCTTTTCGGCCGTCCCACGTGATTGAGTACGAAGTTGCCGACGACGGCGTCGAACGCGCCACACCGGTACGGGATTTGTGGCAGCGCGGCAACATGAACGGGCACGCCGGGGACGGCCAGGCGGGCCCGTCGGGCCATATCGGGTTCGGCGTCCACGGCGACGACCTCCGCCCGGCGGGCCGCGGCCGCCGAGGCCACCGCGCCGGTACCGGTCCCGACGTCCAGCAGCCGCACTCCCTCACCCACGCCCGCGGCGTCCAGCAGCGGGGGGATCGGATATGCGCAGAGCCGGCCGAAGCTCGTCTCGTAGGCCGCCGCACTCCCCGCCCACGCCCGGCGCTCGCTCTCGTCGAACGGCGTGCCGACCAACGCCCTCCCCTTCCCTCGACTCCCCCTGAAACCCCCGGCGTTACCCACCCGTAACCTACCGATGGGTTACCAGGGGTAAGGGGTGGACCTTACTCTCCAGTCACCTCGGGCCGTCGTACGCCCCGCCTGTCCTCGGACAGCGTACGGCCGGTCCGCTTCGAGATCTGGAGCAGAAGATGACGCCCTCCCGCATGACGCTGCGCGCCGCGATCGGCACCGTCTCGGCGGCGGTGCTGGCCACCACGGTCCTCACCGGAGCGCCGGCCACCGCCGAGGCGGCGACACCGGAAGCCGCCCGTACGACGGCCGCATCCGAAGCATCCGCAACGGCCGCCGGCTCCGCTTCCGTCAGGTTCGTCGACATCACGGGCGAGGGCGGCATCACGCTCAAGGCGAACGTCTTCACCCCGGCCGATGCCGACGCCGGCCACCGGTACCCGGTCATCGTGCTGCCCACCAGCTGGGCGATGCCGCAGATCGAGTACATGGTGCAGGCCAAGCGGCTGGCCGAGTCGGGCTATGTGGTCGTCGGGTACAACTCGCGCGGGTTCTGGCAGTCCGGCGGGCAGATCGAGACGGCCGGCCCGCAGGACGTCGCCGACGCGTCGAAGGTCATCGACTGGGCACTGGCCCACACCCCGGCCGATCCGCAGAAGGTCGGCATGGGCGGGGTCTCGTACGGTGCCGGGATCAGCCTGCTGGCGTCCGCGTTCGACAAGCGGATCAAGGCTGTTGCCGCGCTCAGCGGCTGGGGCGACCTGATCGGCTCGATCTACAGCGGGCGCACCCAGCACCTCCAGGCGGCGGCCATGCTCGGCGGCGCGGGTGCGCTGACCGGGCGGCCGAGCCCCGAACTTCAGACCGTCCTCAAGGACTTCCTCACCTCCAACCTCGCCAAGGAGAAGGACATGATCGCCTGGGGGCGGAAGCGCTCCCCCGCCACCTACCTCGACAAGATCAATGCGAACGGTGCGGCGATCATGCTGGGGAACGCCTGGGGCGACTCCCTGTTCCCGCCCAACCAGTACGCCGACTTCTACGAGAAGTTGAAGGGACCCAAGCGGCTGGAGTTCCGACCGGGCGACCACGCCACAGCCGAGGGGCTCGGGCTCTTCGGGCTGCCCAACGACACCTGGACCAACACCAGGCGGTGGTTCGACCACTACCTCAAGGGCGCGGACAACGGCATCGACCGCGAGTCGCCGGTGCTCCTCAAGTCCCGCTCCACCGGCGCCTACGAGGGCTACAAGAGCTGGCGGGACGTACCGTCCGCGCACCGGAAGATCGAGCTGGACGGCAGCAAGCAGATCTACACCAACATCGACTCCGGCGCCGACGGCGGGCTGATCTTCCTCTCCAGCATGCTGGACCAGTTCCTCAGGCTGCCGCCGATGGCGTCGATCCCGCTGCTGCCCCGCTCACTGGCGGCCGTCTGGCAGTCCGAGCGGTACGAGACCGGACAGCGGGTGCGCGGCACCACCCGTCTGCACACCACCCTGACCAGCACCGCGGAGAGCGGCACCGCCATCGCCTACCTCTACGACGTGGGCCCGCTCGGCATCGGCAAGTTGGTCACCCACGCCCCGTTCACCTTCCACGGCAAGACCCCCGGCCGGCCCTTCGGCGTGGACCTGGACCTCTTCTCCACCGCCTACGACGTGCCGGCCGGGCACCGGCTCGCGGTGGTCGTGGACACCGTCGACCCGCTCTACATCGAGCACAACCCGAGCGGCGCGCGGCTGACGTTCTCCTCGCCGGCGGACGATCCGTCATACGTCTCCGTCCCGGTACGGGACTGACGTCCCGGCCCGATCCGCAACCGAGCCGCCTCGGGACCTCGGCCGGGCCTCGGCCGGGACCCGCGGGACGGGGTGCGGCAACTGCCGGAATCCGGTAGGGGATGATCGTGGGCATGGGACATTCCGCCGCACCACGCCCGCAGCTGCCCACGCCCGAGTCCGCCGTCACCGCCATCCGTGCCGTCGCCGACGCGTACCACCTCGACATGGCCGTCACCGATGACATCGGTGCGGACCGGACCTCCCGCCGGACCGCCGCCGGCGTGTTCACCGTCCTGGACGAGGACGGTTCGCTGCCGCACGAGGCGTTCGTGGAGCTGGGCGGCTCCCCGGCCGTGACGGTCCAGCTCTTCCCCGAGGACGATGCGAAGATCACCGTGGACGGGGTGGAGTTCGACGACGTCCCGCGGAACGCGGTCCCGGCGTTCCTGCACGCGGTGTACGGCGGGCTGGCCCACGTCAGGGCGCGGTTCTTCCCGCCCGGACAGTGGCTGGTCGTACCGCTGCCCGGCGACGAGACGTACAAGGAGCTGGTCTTCCGGGGCGGGCTCACCCCCTGGATGGCGCGCAACCTGCGCTGAAGCCCGGGCGGCTACGCCCGCGGCTGGTGAGGGCCGCCCGGCAGCAGGGAGCCCGGCTCAGCGGCGGCCACCTCGACGGCCTCGACCTTGGGGTTGCGCAGCTGCCGCCGGGAGACCCAGTTGGCGAGCCAGGACAGCAGCATGCACATCCCGATGTAGATCGGCGAGATGATCATGACGACGGGGATGAACGGCAGGTCGTAGTCGAGGTTGGAGGCGATCAGCTTCCCGGCGTGCAGAAACTCCTCATAGGTGATGAGGAAGCCGAGCGAGGTGTCCTTCAGGGCGACCACCAGCTGGCTGATGATCGCCGGGAGCATCGCCCGGACCGCCTGCGGCATCAGGACGTACGTCATGACCTGGGTCTTGTTCATGCCGAGCGCATACGCGGCCTCCCGCTGGCCGCGGTCGACCGCGTTGACGCCGCTGCGGAAGACCTCGGCGAGCACCGAGCCGTTGTAGAGCGTCAGTCCGGCCACCAGCGCGGGCAGCGGCGCGACCTGCAACGCCACATAGATGAAGAAGATCATGACCAGCAGGGGCATCGCCCGGAAGAACTCCACCACCAGCGTGCTCACCCAGCGGACGAGCCGGTGGTCGGAGAGACGGCCGACGGCCAGCACCCCGCCGAACGCCAGCGACAGCACCGCCGCGAGGGCGAAGGCCCGCAGGGTGTTGCCCAGCCCGGTGAGCAGCAGCTCCTGAATTCCCTTGTAGAGGAAGGGAGTCCACTTCGCCGCGGTGAACTGGCCGGTGGCGAAGAGCAGATGGAGGATCCAGCCGAGGAGGGCGAGGATCGCCAGCGTCGCCCCGAGTCCGTAGACCCGGTGCCGGGCCCGGGTCCGGGGGCCGGGGATGTCATAGAGGGTGGTGGTCATCGGGCGACTCCATAGCGCTTCTCCAGGAAGTTGAAGATCGCGCTGATGGACAGGGTCACGATCAGATAGCCCACCGCGATCCAGACGAAGGTCCAGACGATGCTGTAGCCCATCTCGTTGAGCGGTTTGTAGACGCCGAGCAGCTCGGTGACGCTGAAGGCGCCGGCGATCGCCGAGTTCTTGGCGAGCGCGATCAGTGTGGAGCCGATGGGCGGGATGACGGAGCGGAAGGCCTGCGGGAGAACGACGTCCCCGAGGGTCTGCGGAAAGGTCATGCCCAGGCTGCGGGCCGCCTCACCCTGCCCGACCGGCACGGTGTTGATGCCCGAGCGGACCGCCTCGCAGATGAACGCGGAGGTGTAGCAGCCCAGCGCCAGGACGGCGAACAGCTTGAAGGGCAGGACCAGTCCGAAGCGCGGCAGGCCCAGCACGACGGCGAAGAACAGCAGGGTCAGCGGCGTGTTGCGGAGCACCGTCACCCACGCGGTGCCGAAGGCCCGCAGCGAGCCGACCGGTGCGACGCGGAAGGCCGCCATCAGGAAGCCGAGGCCGAGCGCGAGCAACGAGGCGTAGAAGGTGAGTTCGACGGTGCCCAGCAGGCCTTCCGCGTAGAGGGAGAGGTTGTCGAGGAGAACGTTCATCGGTCGGTTCCTTGGCTCCTCAGGTCGCCGGGTAACGGTCGATCGGGGGCGGCGCGGGCGCGGGCACCCCGGACAGTCCGAGGGTCGCGTCATAGGCCTTCTTCCAGTCGCCGTTCTTCTGAGCCGCGGCGAGCGCGTCGTCGAGGGCGAAACGCAGCGCGTTGTCGCCGCGCGGAAGGCCGATGCCGTACGGCTCCCGCGAGAACGGTTCGCCGACGACCTTGAGCTCGTCGGGCACCTTGGCGGCGTAGCCCAGCAGGATCGCGTCGTCGGTGGTGACGGCGTCGACCTGGTAGGTGAGCAGGTTGTCGACGCACACCGAGTAGGTGTCATAGGCGACCAGAATGGCCCGGGGGTACTCGGTCCGGATGCGCTGGTACGGGGTCGAGCCGGCCGCCGAGCAGACGCGTCTGCCGGCCAGGTCCTGCGGGCCCCTGATGTTCTTCTCGTCGGCGCGCACCAACAGCGACTGGCCGGCCAGGTAGTACGGGCCGGCGAAGCCCACCAGCTTCTTGCGCTTGTCGTTGATGGTGTACGTGCCGACGTAGAGGTCGATCTGACCGTTCTGGAGGGCCGTCTCGCGGTTGGCGGAGGCGATCGTCTTGAACTCGATGGTGCTGGGCGGGAAGCCCAGGGCGGCCGACATCATCCTGGCGATCTCGATGTCGAATCCGCTGTAGCGCCCGGACGCCGGGTCCTTCTCGCCGAGGTAGGGCTGGTCCTCCTTGACGCCGATGATCAGATGGCCGCGACGCTTGGCCCTCACCCAGGTCGGGGAATCCGGCAGCCGGAAGTCCTTCGCGACCGTGTACTGGGGCAGTTCGCTGGTCTTGGGGCCCTTGACCGGCGGGCTGCCCTCCCGTCCGCAGCCGGTGAGGGCGAGGGCGACCAGGACGAGGGCCAGGAGGGTGCGGCGCAGGGGCGTGGGGTGGCTGTGCGACATCGCGGCGCCCCGTTCAGTGCTTGAGGATCTTGGAGAGGAAGTCCTTCGCCCGCTCGCTGCGCGGTGCGGTGAAGAACTCCTCGGGGGTGCGGTCCTCGACGATCCGGCCGTCGGCCATGAACACCACGCGGTTGGCGGCGGAGCGGGCGAAGCCCATTTCGTGGGTGACCACGACCATCGTCATGCCGTCCCGGGCGAGCTGGCGCATCACCTCCAGCACCTCGTTGATCATCTCCGGGTCGAGGGCGGAGGTCGGCTCGTCGAAGAGCAGCGCCTTGGGGTCCATGGCGAGCGCCCGCGCGATGGCGACCCGCTGCTGTTGACCGCCGGAGAGCTGCGCCGGGTACTTGTCGGCGTGGGCGGCGAGCCCGACCCGGTCCAGCAGCTCGCGGGCGCGCCGCGCGGCCTCGTCCTTCTTCTTCTTACGGACCTTGAGCGGCGCCAGCATGATGTTGTCGAGCACGGTCTTGTGGGCGAAGAGGTTGAAGGACTGGAAGACCATGCCGACCTCGGCCCGCAGCTGGGCCAGTGCCCGGCCCTCTTCGGGCAACGGCCGGCCGTCCAGCTCGATGGTGCCCGACTCGATGGTCTCCAGGCGGTTGATGGCCCGGCAGAGGGTGGACTTCCCGGACCCGGAGGGCCCGATGATGACGACCACCTCGCCGCGGCCGACGGTGAGGTCGATGTCCCGGAGGACATGGAGTTCTCCGTAGTGCTTGTTGACCCCGCGCAGTTCGATCAGCGCCTCACCGGCCATATGCAGCCCTGCCCACTCTCATCCGTACAGCGGAGAGCCCGCAACCTACCGGGGTGAAAGGGGCACTTCTCCACTGACACGCACGGGTCAGTAGATAGGGGGCGATAAGTCGGGTTAGCCGGCCGCCGGGCTCAGCCGGGCGTCAGGTCTCGGAGACCTCGGCGTAGACCTGGGAGAGCTCCGGCACGCCGGTGTCGGCCCAGTCGTGGCCCGCCGTCACCACGTCGATCTCCCGGCCGGACGCCAGCCGGACCACCGGCTGGCCGCCCGGCCAGACGTGCCAGACCGCACCGCGCACCGTACGCACCAGGACCGTGCCGAGGTAGAGACCGGCGTCGTTGCCCAGCCACGGCGCCACCTCCGGATCGTCCCGCCACACCGGCTGCAACTGGTCCAGCAGCTCCAACGACCGTACCGAGTCGTCCAGTTCCACCCCTGCGGAGGCGGCCTGGGCCCGGAGCAGCTCGCACTCGGACAGCAGCTCGACGACGCTTCCGGGATCGGCGCGCACCGACTCGGCGAGCGGCACGGACCGGTGCGCGGGCTGACGCCTGCGCCACTTGTCCAGGAAAGACATGTTCATGGTGTGCAGGGTCCCACCCCACCTGTGGTCGGGGCCACAGGCGCGCGGCACGAGCGCGCGCCGTTCCTGCACTACCCGTCGAGGTCCAGGTCCACCACGACCGGGGCGTGGTCCGAGGCGCCCTTGCCCTTGCGCTCCTCGCGGTCCACATAGGCGTCCGAGACGGCCTTGGCGAAGGGTTCGTTGCCGTAGACCAGGTCGATGCGCATACCGCGGTTCTTGGGGAAGGCGAGCTGGCGGTAGTCCCAGTAGGTGTAGGGCCGGTCGTACTTCAGGGGGCGCGGCACCACGTCCGTCAGGCCCGCCTCGCGCAGCGCGGTGAGGGCGGCGCGCTCGGCCGGCGTGACGTGGGTGGCGCCGACGAAGACCTCGGGGTCCCAGACGTCCTCGTCGGTCGGCGCGACGTTGTAGTCGCCGAGGACCGCGAACGGGCGGGTGCCCGCCGCGTCCTCGGCGACCGCGGTCCTCAGCGCCTCGAACCAGCTGAGCTTGTAGGCGTAGTGCGCATGGTCGACCTCGCGGCCGTTGGGCACGTACACCGACCAGACGCGGGCCGGACCGCAGGTCGCCGAGACGGCGCGCGGCTCCTGCGCCCCTTCGTACTCCGGGCCGCCGGGGAGGCCCAGGACGACGTCCTCCAGCCCCACCTTGGACAGCAGGGCCACGCCGTTCCACCGCCCGTTGGCGTTGACCGCGGCTTCATAGCCCAGCTCGCGCAGCTCGTCGTGCGGGAACTGCTCCGCGCTGCACTTGGTCTCCTGGATGCACAGCACGTCCGTGCCGGTGCTCTCCAGCCAGGCGAGCAGCCTCGGGAGGCGGGCGGTGATCGAGTTGACGTTCCAGGTCGCGATGCGCATGTCTGTAAACCTACCGCCCGGCACTGACAGCCGGGCCCCGACCGCTCCGGCGCTCAGTCCACCGCGGTGCGGCCGCCGGGCGCCAGCCGCCCGTGGTCGGTGCCGCCCAGCTTGTCGATCATGGAGTCGTAGATCGGGCGGGCGTGGTCCTGGAGCAGGCTGTCGTGGATGTCGATGGCCCGCCGGGGCGCGACCGCGCGGACGTAGTCGATCACCTCGGAGACCTTGTTCCACGGCGCGTGCACCGGCAGCAGCAGGGTGTCGACGGTGCGGCCCTCCGGGACGGTGAGCGCGTCGCCCGGGTGGAACACCGTCCCGCCGTCGAGCAGAAAGCCGACATTGGTGATGCGCGGGATGTCGGGGTGGATCACGGCGTGCAGCTGGCCGTGCACCTCGACATCGAAGCCGGCCGCGGTGAAGGCGTCGCCCTGACCGACCGTGTGCACCCGGCCCGGGAACGCGGCCGAGAGCTGCTCGGCGACGCTGGCGAGGGTCCAGATCTCGGCCCCCGGGTTGGCCTCCATGGCGACCCGCAGCCGCTCCTCGTCGAAGTGGTCCACGTGCTCGTGCGTGACCAGGATCGCGTCCGCGCCGACGGCCGCGTCCCGCTCGCTGAAGACGCCCGGGTCGATGACGAGGGTCTGCCCGTCCTTCTCCAACCGGACGCAGGCGTGGGTCTTCTTGGTGAGTTCCATGGGGCCATCTTGCCGCCCGCGCACGCCGTCGGGGCGGACACCCGCCTCCCCGCACCCGTCCCGCGCCGCTGCTCGCCCCCCGCGGGTCACTCCTGCGGAGTCGTCTCCTCGCGTATCACGCGCTGGGCGATGGCGAAGGCGGAGTTGGCCGCCGGGACGCCGCAGTAGACGGCGGTGTGCAGCAGCACTTCCTTGATCTCGGAGGGGGTCAGGCCGTTGCGCAGGGCCGCGCGGGTGTGCAGGGCGAGCTCCTCCTGGTGACCGCGGGCGACCAGGGCGGTGAGCGTGATGACGCTGCGGGTGCGGCGGTCCAGGCCCGGGCGGGTCCAGGTCTCGCCCCAGGCGTAGCGGGTGATGAAGTCGTGGAAGTCGCCGGTGAAGTCGTCGGTGGCGGCCTCGACCCGGTCGACATGGGCGTCGCCGAGGACCTCGCGGCGGACCTTGATACCGGCTTCGTACGTGCCGCCACGGGCCTGCTCCGGCGCGGTGCGGCCGGACTCGATCGCGGCCGGCGGCGCCTGCGGGGGCGGCGGGGGCGCGAGCTGCGGCTTGGGGGCGGCGGCGCCGATGGCGGCCGGGCCACCGGGACCCGGCTTGTCGTGCCAGGCGGTGGTGAAGTGGCGGATGAGCAGCTCGGTGACGGCCGAGGGCTGCTCGACGGGTGCCAGGTGGGAGGTCCCGGGCACCAGCGCGAGGCTCGCATCCGGTATGCCGGCGACCAGCGTGCGGGCGTCGGTGGTCGGGGTGACCTGGTCCTCGGAGCCGACGACGACGAGCGTGGGGACGCCGACCCGGCCGAGGGAGGACCGTACGTCGAAGGCCGCCAGCGCCTCGCACGCGGCGATGTAGCAGCCGGGGTCGGTGGTCCGCACCATCTGGACGGCCCATTCGACGATGGCCGTCTGGGCACTGGCGAAGCCCGGGGTGAACCAGTGCTCGGGCGAGGTGCGGGCGATCGGGTCGAGCCCGTTCGTCCGGATCACCACACCGCGCTGACGCCAGGCGTCGGCGGTTCCGTAGCGCGGCGACGAGGACACCAGCGCGAGCGAGGTGACCCGGTGCGGGCGGGTGAGCGCCAGCTGGGTGCCGATGGCACCGCCGATGTTGCAGCCTGCGTAGCCGAAACGGTCCACGCCCAGCGCATCGAGGGTGGCGACCAGCCGGTCGGCCAGTTCGGCGACGGAGGCCGCCGCGTGGGCGGGCGAGCCGCCGTGGCCGGGGAGGTCGAAACGGATCACCCGCCAGTGGCGGGCCAGCTCGGGGATCTGCCGGTCCCACATGTGCCATGTGGTACCGAGCGCCGCGCCCAGTACGAGTACGGGGGCGTCGTCGGGACCGTCGATCCGGTGCTGCAGGGTCTTCTCGCTCACCCGCCCAAGCTATCGAACTTCGTGACGCGGGCCTGACACCCGGGTCAGGAGCAGCGGCACGAGGACGACCGGAGCGTGGCCGCCGGCCGCTCCCGAAGCGGGGTAGGCACAGATCAGAGCCTCACTCCCCAACCGCCACACCGACGCGCGCCGCGGCGAACCGCACGCCCTGGTCGCCTCCGGCGACCTCTGGTACCTCCTCGCCCACGACACCGACAAAGGCGACTGGCGCCTCTTCCGCCTCGACCGCATCACCCACCCCACACCCACCGGCCGACGCGTCCCGCCCCGCCAGATCCCCGGCGGCGACCCCGCCGCGTTCGTCGCCGAGCGGATCTCCGCCGCCCCCACCCGCTACCGCGCCATCGCCACCGTCCACGCCCCCGCCGACCACGTCCGCGCCCGGGGACTGGCCACCCGCCTCCACCCCCTCGACGACACCGCCTGCCGCCTCGACGCCTCCGACGACGCTCTGCCCCGTATCGCCCGAACACTGGCCGGCCTCGATGTCGACTACACCCTCGACGCCGACCCCGCCGTCCTCGACCACCTGCGCACCGCCGCCCACCGCACCCTGCGTGCGACGGGCTGACCCCGCCCGCGGCGGCGCGATCCCGCGAGGCCCCATTCTCGACCGGGTAACCCCAGCCGAGCGCCTGCACAAACTGCTCGCGGCCTGATCAATGGACCACGTCACCGACTACTTCGCGCACAGGGCCGTGCCGAACACCTTCAGCGCCACGTCGTTGGCCTTCTCCGGCATGGTGAGGCTGGTGTTGACGGCGAGGGTGATCTGCCGCCGGCCGTCGGCCGATGTGAAGCTGAACGTGCTGTAGCCGGGGATGCTGCCGGTATGGCCCCATACGGGCTTCTCCCCCGGGCAGTAGGCGGACCTGCTCTCCAGGCCCAGCCCGTACATCCGGCCCGATCCGCGATCCGTGTCCCGGAACGTCCGCATCTCCTCCCACAGGTGGGACGGCAGCAGCTTGCCCCCTGAAAGGGCGCGGTAGAAACGGTTCAGGTCGGCCGTGGTGGAGACGATGTTGCCGGGGCCCCAGAACGCCGTGGGGCTGAAGTCGGTGAAGTCGGCGGGCTCGTTCTCTCCGGGCAGCCGCTCGTAGCCGTTCAGGTGGCGGCCGGACAGATGCGGGGTGGTGGGGACGGTGGTACCGGTGAGGTGGAGCGGGCGCACGATGCGACGGTCGATCTCGTGGTCCAGCGTGCGGCCGGTGGTCTTCTCGATCAGCATGGCAAGGAGCACGTAGTTGGTGTTGGAGTACGCCCACTTCCCGGGCTGACCGGGGTTGAACAGGCGGGGCTCCTTCAGCGCGATCCCGACGAGCTCTCGGGGGGTGTAGTGGGAATGCTGGAGCCTGCGTAGCGGGTCGTGGCCGTGCCGGAGCACGTCGGTGTAGTTGGCGATCCCGCTGGTGTGGTGGAGCAGTTGGCGTACGGTGACGGGCGTGCCGTCGTCCCCGTCGGGGACGAGGCCGGGCAAGTGGCGGCCGATGGGGTCGTCCAGGCCGATCCGCCCCTCGCCGACCAGTTGCAGCACGACCGTGGCGACGAAGGTCTTCGCCACGCTCCCGGCCCGGAACCGGTCCCCGGCCTCGGCCTGCCGTCCGCCCCGGAGGTCGGCGACACCGCTGCCCACCCGCCAGACACGATCGCCCTCCCGTACCTCGGCTATCGCACCGGGGACGCCCTCGGCGACGATGCCGTCCAGGCCCTTCTGGAGCGCGGCACCCTTGCCTGATCCACGCGCGGCCCCCTCGTCCGTCGCATGCCCACCGGCGAGCGCGGCAGCAGCCGGAACGGCCGCGGGGACGAGGGCCGCCACGGCAAGTAGGGCGGAAGCGGCGGCTGTTCGACGGCGCATGGCCAGATTCCTCTCGTGGCGCATTGATGCCCTCACCGTACGGAGCCCGGCCCCTGCCCGTGATCACGAAGAAGGATGATTACGGAGCCTGTTTCCCCTCCGGGATTCCCCTGATGCCGCGTCAGGGGAACGGCAGGGCAGGGCATCTGCGCGCGCTCGCCGCCGGCTGGGCGGGGGGGCCGACCCGTACGGAGGTCCCCGGCGGCAACGGGGGACCTCTCAGGCTCCCTCCCAGACGGCCGAGGGACTTCGCCCGCCTGCTGGACGCGGCCCATCAGCAGCTCGGCGGCCCCGTGCCGAAAACCTCAGCGGTGCCGCATCAGGCACCCGTTCGCCCTGTACGGCTCTGTGGACGAGCGGTCTGATTCCGGTTCGGTCCGAACTACCGGCCGGCGTGCAGCAGGGTACGAAAGGTTACCGACACGCGTCGCCCGCGCGGGACACGGCCCGTCGTGCCGGGGTCGCTCTTGCGCGAGGCGATGGCGTGGCGCCAGGTGAAGCGGGCCGGACCGGTCATGACCAGCAGGCTGCCCGGCGCGAGCGGCACTGCCAGCTTCGCGTCGTTCTCGGGATCGGTGAAGTCCATCAGGCAACTGGAGCCCAACGAGACCGCCGCGATGACCGGACCGAAGCACGGCAGGCAGTCGACATGGGCGCTGATGCCTTGCCCCGGCTCGTACTCGTTGACGATGACCTGCTCCGCTTGCCGGTCCATCAGGCCCTCACCCGCCAGGCTGGCGGCCGTCTCCCGGGCCCATGCCGGAAGCGGCGGCGCGGCCGTCTGCTGTTCGGCGGCCACGCTGCGGCGGCCGTAGTCGTAGCGATGGCCGTAGTGCTGCACCCGCCGCTTCAACTGAGTCGACCAGGCTGCGGCATCGATGTCCGAGAGCAGAGCTTCGCAGGCGTCGGGGGTGAGCCAGTCGGCGATGTACCGCAGGCCCGGCACCGTGGCGGGCGGCTGCGGCTGGCGTGCGGCATCGATACCGAGGGAGAGTTGGCCGGAAGTCTCAGGCATGACCGAACGGTAGCCAATCCCGCGGTGCGTCTTCGGCAGAGGAAGAAGCCGGACCCGCAGGTTGCGAGCACGGATGAAGAACTCCGGGAAGCCGTGCGGATGACGGAACGGGTGCGGAGACGGGAGACCCGCAGCCGCCGCGCGACCTGCGGCGGCGCCTCCCCTTGCGCGAACAACTCGGCGACCTCGAACCGTACTTGCTGTCTCTGAGCCCGCCGATTCACGGTCGGACCGCCCCCATCGGGATACCGCGCTCATTTTCGAGTCAGCGCGCCTTATCGAGCGCTACTGATCGCCCCAGCAGGTAGGGCGTTCGTCGCGGAGGGTTATCAAGTCGTCACGCTGGGCAGGGAGATGTCGATCGTCCAGCCGTCGCGCCGCCGGCACTGATCAAGCAGTGGTACGAGCTCGTGAAGGAGAAGCCAGCGGTCCGCCGCCCGATCTGGGCAACGCGTGGACCTCCCGCCGGGTTCGACTCCAGCGGCGGCGTGCTCGGGGCCACGACGGGACACATGACGATCGCCTACGAGGACATGACCGTCGAACAGCGCCGGCCGAACGAGAGGGAAGCACCGATGGACACGAGGCCCCCGGGCGTCTACGTCACCGAGGAATCCAGCGGCGTACGCATGATCGCGGGGGCGGGAACGTCGACCCCTGCCTTCCTCGGCTACACCGAGGTGCCGGTCAGCGACACCCACGAACGGACGGCCCCGCCGTTCGACGCGGGCGAACGCGTCATTCCCCAGCGGGTCCGCGGCTGGCGGGAGTTCGCCGACCGCTACAGCATCACCGAGCTGGGCGACGAACTGGCCGCCCTGCTGAAGAAACAAGAGGACAACCGGGACCTGACCCCCGTGGAGCTCAAGCGGATCCAGGTGCTCCAGCGGTGCTTCACGCTGGCCGAGGCGGTGTACGGGTTCTTCGCCAACGGCGGTACATCCTGTTACGTCGTCGGCTTCCTCACTCCGGACCAGCCCGTGACCGAGTCGACGCTCGCCGGCGACACCGACAAGCGAACGGGGCTCGATGGGCTGGAGACGGTCCCCGAGGTGACCATGGTCGCCGTGCCCAGCCTCTGGGACATGACCGTGGCCGCCACCGAGAGCTCGACCCCGCCACAGCCGGACCTGCCGACCGGCAGAGCGCTCATCGACAAGGTGGTCGCCCACTGCACCAAGCAGCTCAATCGGCTCGCGGTGGTCGATGTGCCGCCCGACCAGTCTGTCGATGCGCTCAAGGAGTTCGTCGACTCCCTCGCCGCACCCGACACGGACGAGGCGGCGTTCACGGCGCTCTACTACCCCTGGGTGAGGGTTCCAGGGGTGGACGGGGTGCCGCGTACGGCGCCGCCGTCGGGTCACCTGGCAGGGGTGTGGGCCCGTACGGACGCCGAGCGCGGCGTGTTCAAGGCGCCGGCCAACCAGAGCCTGCGCGGCGTCCTCGACCTCCCCACCCAGCTCACCGACGACCAGAACGGGGACCTCAACGACAAGGGCATCAACTGCCTGCGCACCTTCCCCGGTCGGGGTCTGCTGGTATGGGGGGCGCGGACGCGGTCCAGCAGCCGCGACTGGCGCTACCTCAACGTCCGGCGCCTGGTCTCGTTCCTCTCCGACTCCATCCGCCGGTCCACCGCCTGGGCGGTCTTCGAGCCGAACGACGACCGGCTGTGGGCAACGCTGCGGCACTCGGTCACCAGCTTCCTGACCGACCAGTGGCGGCAGGGGGCGTTGCAGGGACGTCAACCCGACGAGGCGTTCTACGTGATCTGTGACGGCACGAACAACACCCGGACGACGATCGACGCCGGTCAGGTGATCTGCGACATCGGCGTGGCACCCGTGCGACCCGCCGAATTCGTGCACTTCACCATCACCCAGCAGCTCGCCGGCCAGACCGGCGGGAACGACTGAGGCCGCCGCTTGTCCGGTCGAGGGCGGCATCGGCCTGCCGGTCGCCACCGCCGAGCGGCGGGGTGAGGGTGTACCGGCAGCGTCCGCCGGTTGTCAGCCGTGCAGTGCAACGGGGAGGGTGGTCAGCCGGCTGCCTTGCAGGCCGCCGATGCTGGTCTGCTGGAGCTCGGTGAAGGGGATGGTGAGGCGGGCGTGGGGGAAGTCGGTGCGCAGCACCGTGACCACCGCGCGCAGTTCGAGGTGCGCGAGGTGGGCGCCGATGCAGTAGTGGGGGCCGGCGCCGAAGGTCAGGTCCGGTCCGAGTGTGCGTGCGGGGTTGGTGTTGATGCCCTGGATGTCGACGAGGATGGGTGTTCGGGCGGGAAGCCGTATCCCGGCGAGCTCGATTTCGGTGGTGGTGAACCGCCAGAGGGTGAAGGGTGCGGGCGGGTGCGTTCTCAGTGTCTCCCGGACCAGTTCGTCGATGTTGTCGGCGTCCGCCGGGGTGCGATGCGGGCCGCCTGCGAGCGCGTGGGCGATCAGGGTGCCGAGGGCGGCATCGGTGGTGAGCTGCCCGGCGAAGATCAACGCGAAGAGGTGGTACCGCAGTTGGTCGTTGGTGGCGTCCGCAGGGATGCGGTCACGTAGCTCGGCGGCGAGCCCTTGGCTGTCGTCATGGAGTCCGGCAGCGGCCAGCTCTGTGAGGGCGGCGATTGCCCGGCCCTGATCGCCGGCGTTGTTGCCGAGCATCCGTGTGCAGGCGTCGGCGGCTCGGTCGAGGTGGTCGAGGGGGATACCGAGCAGGTCGAGCAGGACGGTGAGCGGATAGCGGGTGGTGAACCCGGCCATCAGGTCGACCGGTGCGCGGTCGGCGGCGAGTTCGGCCAGTAGTTGCCGGGCGATCGCGTGGATGCGATCGGACTGCTCACGGATCCGTTTGGCGTTGAGGAGCGGGGCATGGGCACGCCTGAGGGCGGCGTGGTCGGGGCCGTCGAGGGTGGTGAGGCAGGGCTGCTCGGCGGCGGTGGGTTCGAGGCCGCCCCTCTGGCGGTCCCAGCCAGGCGGCGCCAGCGCGGGGTCCTTGGCGATCCGGGGATCGGCGAGTACCTCGCGCGCCAGATGCGCGTCGGTGACGATCCAGACCCGCCCTCCGGCCGGGAAGTCCCGGGGGACGAGGGGGCCGGCGGCGCGCAGGGCCGTGCGCATGAGGTCGGGCTCGGATAAGCCGTGGGCGGCGGCGGCGAACGGATCGAGCCCTTCGGGACAGGCGGCGTCAGGCATCACAACTCCATGAGGTAGGGGCGCGGATACGGAGGCAGCAGCGGGCACCCCGCGCACCTCCAACCGAAGTAGCTTCACTGTAAAGTATCTTCACCGTGAAGTAATTCCATGGGGAAGCTATGCTGTCCGTCGACGAAGTGTCAAGGCGCGCCAACGCACATCACGATGGCCCTCAGAAGATGGCCTGCAGAAGACGGAGGTCTCATGGAGGAAGCGGCCCACGGCGGCGGTACAACGCAGCGCGGGCGACTGATGGAAGGGCTCCTGGCCTACGGTGCGGCCTTCACCGAACTGGGCCGCCGCTTCGCTGTCCAGCTGGGCGTGCATTCCACTGACGCCTTCGCCCTGTTGGAGATCGCCTCTGCCGAGGAACGGGGCGCTCCGCTGTCTCCGGCCCTGCTCAGCAAGCGTATTTCACTGTCCTCGGGAGCCATGACGACGCTGCTCAACCGCCTCGAACAGGCCGGATACATCACGCGCAGCCGCGAACACAACGACCGGCGAATCGTCACCCTGCGCAGCAGCCCACAGGTCAAGGAACGCGCTGACGCGTTCTTCGGCTCCATCAACGAACGCCAGGACGCTGTCTTGTCCCAGTATCCGGCCGACCTCGTCGAGCAGTTCGAGACCGTCCTGACCCAACTGCGTTCCGCTCTGGAGGCCGAGCTCACACCGTCAGGCGGGGGCAAGTGAGACGCCTCGAAGGGATGGCAAAGGACAGTCGGGACGCCTGTGGCTATAACCGTGACCTGTCGGATGCCCCTGGTTCCGGCAAAAAATGAGCTCCAGCACTACTGTCCGCACCGCTCGTCGACCAGACCGGCGCCACCCACCCGGCCACCTTCGTCAACCCCATCGGCTGACCACCCCGGCGCCGCCCTGCACAGCCCTGGACGCCGACTTCGCCGCCGCCCTCTGCTGTGGTCGGCCTGGCACGCACGTGGGGCAGCCGGCCTCTCATCAGAGCGGCTGGCCGTCGAAGGGGTCGCCGGAGCCGGGCTTGAACGTCGTACCGAGGTCGTACTGCGCGATCCCGAAAGGTTGAAAATCGGCATCGGCAAGGACGCGGTAGAGGAACTCCGAGGTGGACATGTCGTACCGGTGCCATGCGCCGACGTCATTGGACCGCGCGAGGACGGGGTACTCCCCCGGCCGCTCGGCATCGATCAGCCAGCAGTACTCGTCGGCCCATTCGGTGGAGCCCCACTCAATCAGCCCCTTGCCGCCCGGCGCGTAGGTCGCATAGGGATCGACGGCGGAGACGCCTCCGAACTTGCTGTCCTGGTCGACCGACAGGGAGACCCGCCACTGTGTCAGGAAGTCGAACGAGACGCCCTCGTCGCGCCCCAGAAAGTAGACGGAATCACTGAAGACTCCGCCGCCGAACACCTCGTAGAGCTGCTTGTAGTCCGCCGGCAGCGGAACCCCCAGCTCTCCCTCGATCGCCGCCCAGTCGACGGAGATCCCGAGTGGCTCCCACCCGGTCAGTTCGATCACTCGCTGAACCCACATACAGCAATCTTCTAGCACCGGTTTCCGTTCCGATGTCCCTCACCCCCCTCGTCGCTCACGTCAAGATCGGCAGCTGTCGCACTCAGCCGACCTCGACGGGTTCCTCAGCCCCGGCTCGACAAACTCGTCGCCGCCGCCTTCGGCATGGACCCCGAAGCCACCATGAGCTATCCGTCCGACCGCATCGACGAGACCTGCTTGTCAGGGTGGGAAACAACCAAGGACTGACCTCTGGTCAGAGTTCGTAGGGGTAGAGAGCGATCTGATCGCGCTCGATGAACAGCTCGACCCAAGTGCCGACGACACCTTCAGGCAGCGGATCAACAAGGTCCAGCAGAATAGTGGTGCCGTCCAGGTCCAGCAGGGCGGCACCGTCCTCAGTGAGGCTCAACCGGCCCCGCACGACTACGCAGTGCCCACCGGTCCGGAGCCCAGGACCGATACCGGCAGCCGGCTTGGCATTCCGCCCCCAGACGATGTCCTCGTCGATCGTCCACTCGACGTGGTACTCGCCGGGCTCCGCGGCATGATCCCCGCACCACCGGACCGCGGCGTGACCGAACGAGGTCCGGACACCTGCAAGCCAAGGACTTCGGGGGAACTTTGCGACCTTCGTCAGTTCGATCAGCACGGCTCGATCGTGCAGCATCCGCGTTGCTGCCGGAACCCGTGAGGTTTCGGCGCTGCCTCACACAGGTTCGCCGGAAAGAGCCGTGCAGGCCGACCTCCGCGAAGTAGGCGTTGGCGGAGGCGAGGTCGCGGCGGGTGTAGCCCGGATCCAGGCGGCCGGTGTACCAGTCGCGGGCGAGGCGCCAGAGGGTGCCCAGATCCATGACGTAGCCACGCTCCTGGCCTGTCCTCCGCAGCCACGTGTCGACGCAGTCCGTGGAGCAGAACAGACGCTGGTTGCCGCAGGTGTGAACGACATCGTCCCAGGCCCGGTGCATGGGCGTGAGGAAATGGGCCACCTGGTCGCCCAGTGGGGGTGCGCCCCGGCCGACCACCCAGGCGTGCGGAGCGTCGCAGGCCGGACAGCGGGTGGCGACCAGGACGTCGGGCTCGTCCCGAAGCAGATGGGGCATGGCGAACGAGTCCCAGGCGCAGCCGCCCCACCACAGTGTGTGTGCCCCCATGACGGAGAAGCCGAGCGGCACGGAAGCGAAGGGGTGAGCCATCGCCACGCGGTCGTTGTCCCGCGGGTCCAGGGCCACATCATGGCTGTCATGAAGGGCGCGCAGTTCCCGACGCACCTGGTCGGGGGCGAGTCCGGTGACTGCGGCGAGTTCCGGCACGCTCGGTGCATGGCCGGTGCGCGCGAATCCGTTGTAGACGACCAGGCGGACCCTCTCCGTCCCGTGAAGGGCCTTCGGGGCGTCTGAGATGTTCCCGGTCATTCTTGTGCTTCCTTCGCTGGGTGAGGCGATGGTGTCCAGCGTGCGCCTTGAGAAGGCCGGGGGCTTGTACTCAGGAGTCACCGACGACGGCGCGCAGTCGTTCGTATGCAGAGGGGAGCGGCATGTCAGCGTGGCCGGGCCGGTCATGGCGTTCAATACGGACGAGACCCACGACGGACAGTGGCCGATCCACTACGGCTACAGCTAGCGGTAGCGGTATCCGGTAGCGCTACCGGATGCTGCACCTCGGCGAGGATCCGCAACGGGCCGTGCAGCCGGAGCGGCCGGCCCAGCGTGCGGCTGTTGTATGGCTGACCTGGAACCGTTCGGCCGCTCTGCGAAGGGGCCAGCCCTCGTCGACGACGCACCGGGCCGGCCGCAGCCTGCCGGTCGGGGTCAGGGGGGCGGGGCGTTGCGGTGGAGCACGAGGGCCTCCTGGGCATCGGTGCGGACTTCGCAGTCCACACCGAAACCAGAAGGCCCTCGCCCCGTTCAAGGGCCGCTCAAGGCGTGTCGCCCGTCACCAACGTCCCGGGACAGCACCTGGCTGGCAGTCCCGGGACAGCACACCTAGCCGGCAGAGGTGCGGCGGCCGCCTCGGCGGTCGCCACTGCGGCCGCCCGCTCTGGCGGCACCGCCCGTGGCCCCGCCGGATCCCGCCCGGCGGGCAGAGCCACGCCCGCCGGTTGCGGAGGTGCCACCCGACGCTGTCTCCCCGGCCGTGGCCCGGCGGTCGGAGCCCCGGCTCCCCGTCCTGGTGGCAGCGCCTGTCGCCGCTTTGGCCCCGCCGCCGTTTCGGCTTCGGCGGCCGGATCGCCTGCCGGGCTTGGCGTCGGTCTTCCGGTCCGGGCGGGACGCCGTCGGTGTCGCCGGCTGGGGGACCTCGATGGTGACGGCCACGCCGGAGGGCTCGCGGGCGCCGGTGATGGTGGCCAGTTCCGCGTCGCTCGACGTGACGCGGGCCGTCCGGGGGCGGATGCCCGCGTCCGACATGAGCCGGGTGACATCCCGTTTCTGGGCGGGCAGGACCAGCGTGACCACGCTGCCGGAGCCGCCGGCGCGGGCCGTGCGGCCGCCCCGGTGGAGGTAGTCCTTATGGTCGGTGGGGGGATCGACGTTCACGACGAGGTCGAGATCGTCGATGTGTATGCCCCGGGCCGCGACGTTCGTCGCCACCAGCGCAGTGACCTGACCGTTCTTGAACTGTTCCAGGGTGCGATTTCGCTGAGGCTGGGAGCGGCCTCCGTGCAGCGCCGCCGCGCGGACACCGACGGCCAGGAGCCGCTTGGCGAGCCGGTCGGCGGACCTCTTGGTGTCGAGGAAGAGGATGACCCGGCCGTCACGGGCCGCGATGCGCGTGGTGACGGCCTTCTTGTCGGTCTCGTCCTGGACATGGAGCACGTGGTGCTCCATGGTCGTCACCGCTCCCGCCGACGGGTCCACGGAGTGCACCACGGGATCGGTCAGAAACCGCTGCACCAGACGGTCGATGTTGCGGTCCAAGGTGGCCGAGAAGAGCATGCGCTGTCCATCGGGCCGTACCTGCTGGAGCAGCTTGGTGATCTGCGGCAGGAAGCCCATATCGGTCATCTGGTCGGCTTCGTCCAGCACCGTGATGCGGACGCTGTCGAGCCCGCAGTCCCCGCGTTCCAGGAGGTCGTTGAGCCTGCCGGGAGTCGCTACGACCACCTCGGCGCCGCGCCGGAGCGTGGCGGCCTGCTTGGTGATGGACAGCCCGCCGACCACGGTGGCCAGCCGGAGGTTCACTGCGGTCGCGTAGGGGGTCAGCGCGTCCGTCACCTGCTGGGCGAGTTCACGGGTGGGAACCAGCACGAGGGCGAGCGGCGCCTTGGACCCCGCGCGCAGTCCGGCCGTGCGGGCCAGCAGCGCCAGCCCGAACGCGAGGGTCTTGCCGGAGCCGGTACGTCCGCGTCCCAGCAGGTCACGGCCGGCGAGCGAGTTGGGCAGCGTGGCGGCCTGGATGGGGAAAGGGGTGGTCACGCCCTGGGCGGTGAGGGTCTTCAGCAGTCCCGCGGGCATGTCCAGACCGGCGAAGTCCTCGACGGCGGGAAGTGCGGGTGTCGTGTTTTCCGGCAGCCGGAATTCCCTCGACGACGACGGCGCGGACCGTGGGGGTGACGAGGCGCGCCGGTTCGGCTTCTGGGACCTGCGAGACATGCGGTTATCTGCCTTCCTGGGAACAGCACAAACCGGGGTCCGCACCATGACGGTACGGACCCCGGTGAGTGGATACGCGTCCGGCGATCAGGCGGGGACGATGTTCTCCGCCTGCGGGCCCTTCTGGCCCTGCGTGACGTCGAAGGAGACCCGCTGGCCCTCCTGGAGCTCACGGAAGCCCTGGGACTGAATGTTCGAGTAGTGGGCGAAGACGTCGGGGCCGCCGCCGTCCTGCTCGATGAAGCCGAAACCCTTTTCGGCGTTGAACCACTTCACGGTTCCCTGTGCCATAACCTTCTCCTTCTGTAGGCAGAGGCCCCATCCGGAGATGCCGGAAAACAAATAATGCACCTGAAGGAGAAACATTCCCGTCAGGCGCACATGGGTTCATGGGTACCACAACTGCAACACCCAGACCCTAGCACAGCTCGGCGGCCCGCGATGGATCATCGAGGCGCCGCCCGAGGTTCCTCACAGCCTTCGATGATCGTGACGCTCCCCTGGCCGCCGCCTCCAAGGACCGGCTTCGGCCCCGAGCCGGTCACTGCTGTGGGCAAGGATTTCACTGCGTACGCCGACCGTCTCGATGGACGCATCGGTGCTTTCGCGTCGCGGGCGGGGAACACGGACGGCGCTCGGGGCGTGATGTCGGAGTCCACGGAGGCCCTCGCCCGGTCGTTCCCCGCCTGACTCGACGACTACCACGCCTACTTCCGGATGCTGCTCAACCACGGGACGCACACGGGACGCACGACGACGAACGCATCCTGTCCCGGCCGGCCGTGGAGCTGATAACCACCAACTGCCGCACACCCGAGCGGAATGCCGCCCGTGCCGGTCGCCCCACGATTGAGTCGCGCCCGCGGTTGAGCCGACGGTACTGATGACGGCCGGAGGAGTGCTCGATGGGACCGACCCCGCACAGCGCGGCCAAGGACGCCTCGCTGCCCGGACGTTCGGGGCTGTCCCCCATGGTGAACAGTCAGAAGGCGGCACTGTCCGGGCCAATGCCCACCCGGCTGCGCAACTGCGGGAATTGGCACTTCACGAGCCGGAGCAGACGGTGTTCGTCACCGTTGCAACCGCCGAACCATGCGCCGACGCAGACCAGTTCGGGCTGTTCAACCCGGCCTGCTCTGGGGCTTGAGGAACATCCATGCCAGATCGTGCGCTAAGGCCGGGCCGGTCGCTGGAGGCCGTTGACCAGGGTTGATCGTGGGTCCGAACCTTCGCGGGTCGATATTGTCGATCTTCGGAGCGCCGTGGCGGCGGTCGAGTTTCTGACGGATGAGCAGGCGTCCCGGTACGGGGCGTTCTGCGGCGCCCCGACGCGGGCGGAGCTGAAGCGGTTCTTCTTCCTGGACGACGCGGACCGGGAGAAGGTGCAGTCGAAGCGGCGGGCGCACAACCGGCTGGGCTTCGCGGTGCAGCTGACGACGGTGCGGTTCCTCGGGCGGTTCATGCCGGACCTGCGGCAGGTGCCGGTGGAGGTGGCGGAGTACCTGGCCGAGCAGCTGGATATCGCGGACGCTTCGGTGCTGGCGGAGTACGGCGAGCGTGACGGTACGGCCCGCTCGCACGCCGGGGAGATCCAGCAGGACGGCGACTGGCGGGACTTCGCCGAGGTCCGGGACGAGCTGGTGGTGTGGCTGGACGCGCGGGCCTGGACGACCGGGGACGGGCCGAAGGCGTTGTTCGACGCGGCGGTGGGGTGGCTGCGCGAGCGGCGGATGCTGCTGCCGGGGGTGAACCGGTTCGCCCGGCTGGTGGCGTCGGTGCGGGAGGCGGCGAACCAGCGGCTGTGGGAGGCGCTGCACGGCATGCTGACGCCCGGGCCGCGGGCGGTGCTGGACGAGCTGCTGACGGTGCCGGCCGGGGCGCGGGGCTCGGAGCTGGACCGGCTGCGGCGCGGTCCGGTGCGGGTGTCGGGGCCGCAGATGAAGGCCGCGCTGGAGCGCGCCGAGGAGATCGCCGCGCTGGGCATGGGCGAGGTCGACGTGTCCGGGGTGCCGCCGCGCCGGCTGGCGGAGCTGTCCCGGTACGGCGTGGACGGCAAGGCGTCGCTGCTGCGGCGCCACGGCGATTCCCGGCGCCTGGCCAACCGGCGGCGGGCGGCGGGCCGGGGCAACGTGGCTCAACGTGATCAACGACCAGGCCGCCGGGCTCGGCGGCAAGGTGGTGGCCGGCACCCCGCGCGACTCGCTGTACGTGCTGGACGTCCTCTACGGCCGCGACGGCGGCCGACGCCCGGAGGTGATCGTCACCGACACCGCCCGCTACAGCGACATCGTGTTCGGCCTGCTCACCCTGGCTGGGTTCACCTACGCCCCGCAGCTGGCCGACCTGCCCGACCAGAAGATGTGGCGCATCGACCGCACCGCCGACTACGGCCCCTTCCAGGACGCGACCCGCGGCCGGGTCGACCTGGACCGGATCGAGCGGCACTGGGAGGACGTGCTGCGGATCATCGGCTCGATCCACACCGGCGCGGTGCGGGTGGCTTTGTTCACGAGTCGTGGCTCTGGCTCAACTTCTGTGACACGGCCACTCTCCGTCACGCCAATAGGACACGCTTGCGGAGAAGTTGGAACCCTGCACGGCCGAACATCTGG